>CAZCWX010000001.1:0-6556 GCA_964502465.1 uncultured Enterobacteriaceae bacterium
GACTACCCCTGGTAGTCTCATCCCAGGTTTGACATCTTCGATCTTCTCAACTCCCTCCGCAAAGCGGACTACTTCAAACTGCTGGCGGGGATCACGACCCGGTTTGGCTAACTCGGCACGAATATCATGTAAGGTCGGCAAGCCAACCTGGTCTGTCACATATTTTTGCCAGTCAATCTTGGTACGGAATTTTTCATCTCGCATCAGATCTGTCACCGCACACCCGAGGTCTCGCGCGATCGTCTCGACGATCGGATAACTTTCCGGATGGACGGCGCTTCCATCAAGTGGGTTCTTCCCGCCACGGATACGCAGGAAACCGGCCGCCTGTTCAAAAGCTTTCGGACCCAAACGTGAAACCTTCTTGAGTTCTGTTCGCGATCGAAACGGACCATGTTCATCGCGGTAATCAATGATATTTTGCGCCAGTTGAGGCCCTAGCCCCGACACATAACCGAGTAATTGTTTACTCGCCGTATTCACCTCTACCCCGACGCTGTTGACGCAACTGATCCCCACATCATCAAGACGACTCTTCAGTGCACCTTGATCCACATCGTGCTGGTATTGTCCAACACCGATGGATTTGGGATCGATCTTCACCAACTCTGCTAACGGATCCATCAGACGCCGACCGATCGACACCGCACCACGCACCGTCACATCCTGGTCAGGGAACTCTTCACGGGCTACGTCCGAGGCAGAATAGACCGACGCCCCGCTTTCGTTCACCATGACGATGATAATTTCTTTTGGAAGGCCAAGTTTGCAGACAAAGGCTTCGGTTTCTCTCCCTGCCGTCCCATTGCCAATGGCAATCGCCTCGATCTGGAAGCGTTCACACAGCTGCAGCAGGGTTGTCGCCGCTGCAGAGACACCCCTCTCAGACTGGTGAGGATAAATCGTGTCCGTATGCAGCAATTTTCCCTGCCGGTCTAAGCACACCACCTTACAACCGGTACGGAACCCTGGATCGATCGCCAAGATATTCTTCTGTCCCAAAGGCGGCGCAAGCAGGAGCTGACGCAAATTTTCGGCAAAGACGTTCATCGCCTCTGCATCTGCCCGCTGCTTCGTCAGCAGACGGATCTCTGTCTCCATCGACGGCGCAAGCAGCCGCTTGAAACCATCGTGTACCGCCAGTTTCACTTGCTGCGAGGCGGCGCCTCTGCCCTTGACGAAGAGCGCCTCCAGTTTTGTGAATGCTTCCTCTTCGGGAGAAACCACGTGGAGAATTAAGAACCCTTCGTTCTCACCGCGCCGCATCGCGAGAATCCGATGAGAAGGAGCCGTAGCGACAGGCTCTTCCCAATCAAAATAATCTTTGTACTTGATGCCCTCTGTTTCTTTGCTTGGGATCACGCGTGATTGGAACACGCCTTGCGTGACGAAAAGTTCACGCATACGGGAACGAGCCTGTTGATCTTCGTTCACCCACTCAGCAATTATATCCCGCGCTCCAGCAAGGGCCTCATCCACAGACAGCAATCCCTTTTCTGGATCGACGAACCCGGCCGCCTCTGCGAGCGGATTGCTCTCCCCTTGAGTAAACAGCAACTGCGCCAATGGTTCCAGGCCTTTCTCTTTGGCGATCGTCGCTCGCGTGCGCCGCTTTGGTCGATAGGGAAGATACAAATCTTCCAACTCTGACATGGACTCGGCTGCGAGAATTTTTGCTTTCAGCTCATCGCTGAGCTTTCCTTGTTCTTCTACAGACCTGAGAATCGTCTCACGGCGTTTGTCCAATTCCCGGAGCTGAGCCAGGCGGTCGCGAATGGTGGCGAGTGCAACTTCATTCAGACTGCCAGTGGCTTCTTTGCGATAGCGAGCGATAAAGGGCACAGTCGCTCCCTCATCCAGCAGCGCCATCGCAGCCTGGACTTGTTTGATCGTGAGGTTCAATTCAGCGGCAATGGTAGCGATATGTGTTTGGCTCATGCGTTCCTGCCTGCTTCTTTCGTCGCTAGCCCTATCTGCGGAGCAGAGAAGAGTCAAGGTGTGAACGACTATGAATGTCTCATATCAATTCTCTTTTCATATGGGCCAGGCAACATGCTTGTTCATCCTTCGACAAGCTCAGGATGAACGGCCTTTGTCTGGACGTGAGAACCTGACCTGTTCGTGCTGAGTCCTCCGGCAGGCTCAGGACAGGCTCTGTCGAAGCATGAACGTATTAGAGCAGTTGAATTGAGCATTGGCAGAAAGTTCTTTCCGCTCAACCCTCTCTCTTGATCTCGATAGGGCACACACGATAGTGTCCTTTTTCATAAGGAGGGATGCTGCCATGTTTCTCATGCGCTTCACCGAACGGGCTTACGTGGCCTATTCGGAAAAAGATGTGAAAGACAGCTTCCGCAGTGCGGTGCGGCTCACATTTTCTAACACGCATTTTAACCCGCAACTCGGTGCGGATCTCTACAACGAATTTCTCGATGAGTATGAATATGCCGATGAGATCGGCTTTGACGGCCTGATGTTGAACGAGCACCATAACACCCCAACCTGCCTCGGCGCAGCCATGAACCTGGAAGCGGCAATCCTGGCACGGACGACCAAGCAAGCCAAAATTGTCCTGCTCGGCAACCCGCTCCCTATTTTCGATAATCCGATCCGCCTTGCCGAGGAGTTGGCGGAAATCGACATGATTTCACGTGGCCGTCTCGTCTCGGGCTTTGTGCGCGGAACCGGTATCGAAAGTTGGGCAACCAATACCAATCCGGTGTACAACCGCGAGCGGTTTGAAGAGGCTCACGACCTGATCATCAAAACCTGGACGACACCTGGACCGTTTCGTTGGGAAGGCAAACACTACCAGTTCCGCGTCGTGAACCCTTTTGAACGCCCCCTGCAACAGCCACATCCACCCATTTGGATTCCCGGAGTAGGCAGTCCTGAGACACTCGTGTGGTGTGCTCGTCATCACTATCCCTACATCTACTTAGAAACCGACCCGCAGGTGACGCTCGACATGATGGCGATCTATGCCCAAGCCGCAAAAGAAGTGGGGTACGAACCCGGGCCGCAGCACTTTGGTTATTTGGTGCGTGTCCACGTACAAGACACCGATGAAAAGGCGTATGACGTAGGTCAAGGCTTTCTGATTGGCAACGCTGGCGTTGGTCGTGTTCCTCTCCCTGGAGATTTCATGGCACCTCCGGGGTACAACTCGCGGGAAGCAACCAAACGGATGATTGAGCAATATCGCCACGCGCTGCGACCAGATCCACTCTATGGCGGTGTTGATGCTGCCGGGTGGGACAAGGTAGTGGAAAGCAATCGAGTGATCGTGGGGAGCCCTAAAACCGTGATCAGCAAATTACGGCAGATGCTGAGCGTTCTTCGACCAGGCATCCTCGGTGTGTGGACGAACGACGGGACCATCAGTCACAAGGATACCATGCGCTGCTTGACACTGCTGAAGGAAGAAGTGCTGCCAGCCCTGCAAGAGATGGGGAAAGAGCTCGATTTGCCCGGGCCGTTCGAGCAGGCACCGTAAGTGGCAGGAAGAGCAATCCCACACGAAGGACGTTATATGCCAACTACAGAACATCACGAAGAGTTCGTCGAGGTAGCCGGAGTGAACATTCACCTCCTGAAGGGCGGGCAGGGAAAACCGCTGGTCATATTCCATAGCGTCGAAGGGAACCTGGGATGGCGTCCCTATCACCACCAGCTTGCGCAGCACTGCACCGTTTACGCACCTACCCTGCCCGGCTTCGGTCGCTCTCAGCGACCACCCTGGCTGGAGACTTTTTCGGATCTGGCCCGCTTTTCCTTGTGGTTACTGCAAGCACTGAGGCTCGAGCACGTCTCAGTGCTCGGCCATTTCATGGGCGGATGGCTCACAGCAGAGATGGCGGTCATGTGCCCCCAGATTCTGCATCGTCTCATCCTGGTCGATGCCGCAGGGATCCAACCGCAGCAGGGAGAGATCGCCGACATCTTCTTGCTTGGTCAAGAAGGAACGAGAAAGACGGCCTGGTTTGATCCGCAACAGACACCAGAGTATCAAGAGCTTTTTGCACGGAAACCGTCTCCGGAGGAGCGGGACATACAGGCGCAAAATCAGGAAACCGCGGTCCGCTACTGCTGGAAGCCCTATATGCAGAGTCGCAGCCTGCCGTGGCTGTTGCCGCGCCTCCAGGTCCCAACACTCATTGTGTGGGGACGAGAAGATCGGATCGTGCCTCTTGAATGCGGCGAATTGTATCAGCAAGCGATTCCTCGCTCGCGCCTGGAGGTTCTTGACCAATGTGGGCACTATCCACACTTAGAACAGCCGGATACATTCACGCGTCTGGTGCGAGATTTCCTGCTGGAAGAGTAAAAACTCAAAAAAGGAGGGACCTTATGCCATTACATCCACAAGTACAGGCCGCCTTGGCGCAGATGATCGCCGCTGGACCGCCGCTCCATCATCTGTCACCCGCAGAGGCGCGCCAGGCCATCCTGGCGATGCGCGCGACAAAGGGAGTGCCGGAGCAGTGCCTGAGTGAGTTCCCAGTTGTCAGTTCTCAGACTGAAGAGTTTCGGCCCTCAATACTGACTACTGGCTCCTGACTGCTCTCAAAGGAGGGGTCATGCAACTGCTGCGCGAAGGCTACAGCGAACGACTCTTTCTCTTCACCGATGAGCAAGGGAAAGAGATTGTCCGGAAACAGGCGCGGCCTGAGATCAACGGTACCCTGCTGGCAGAAATTGCCTGGCTTGAGGAATTGCCTCCCTCTCTCGCGCGCTACTTTCCCCAGGTGTTACGGTCCGGCAAGGGAAAGGGGGATGAACACGCCCTTTTCTATGATATGCCGTATTTCGGTGAACAGTGGCGAGTGCTCTCTGAGTTGATTCTCATGCACGGGCTTGACCATACCCGGTCACTTGCCCTGATCGCTCAGGTCATGCAGATCATGTTTGGCGGCATTTTCTCCACCACTTATCCTGAAGAGGAGCCAGGGTATCCCGAGAGATTGGTGCGCTTGTTGGAACGCTACGCGCAGCACATCTCTCGGCTTCCTGTTTTCTCTCTCCTGGTGCGGCCACCCACCGTGCTCCTCAACGGGACGAGACTGTGGAACATTTTTCCACTGCTTGACGTGCTGAAAGGCGACACCGGTATCAGCGAGAAACTGCGTCCGGCTGCCATCCGCAAAGTACACGGCGATCTCTATCCTGAGAACGTCCTGGTCTATATCCCGAGCCTGCGCCGCCCAATGCCACGAGTGGTGTTGCTCGATCCTGTGGCAGCGATCGGGTTAAGCCGGGGCGACTTTGCCATGGATGTAGCGAAATTCACAAGCTGGCTCTCGGCTGAACTCTTGGCGCTGCGTCTTGGTCGCTTCTCCATACAGGAGGACGACAACAGCTTTCCTGCCTTTACGCTGACCCTCCATACCGAAGATGCACAATTGCGCACGCTCGGCGACGGCATCTTGCTGCGGGAATTTGCTCACCTGCTCGATACCGCAGGCTGGGCAAGGGCAGTGTGCGATACCGACCCCTTCTGGCAGCAGCGGGTGAGTTTCTACGAAGCGCTCTATGCGCTCAGCATGGTCCCTCTTGTCTCGTTTCCGCAAAGCCTGGCACGGTTTCTGGTCGGGATACAGCACCTGCATCAGTTTGTGTGTCTGGTGAGTGATGAGCCAGCAGCTTCCCGTTATCAACCGCAGATGAACAGGCAAGGACAGGCACGGGGATCTGCTTCTCCCAATTGAGGGCAGATGGTCAACAGAGCATGGAAGGAGAAAAAACTATGCGCTTCGGGTTCTTCGATCAGCTACCGTGCGCAGACTCCCAGTCAGAGAGCCAGCGCTACCAGGACATCCTCGCTCAAATTGAACTTGGGGATCGGTTGGGGTTTGATAGCGTGTGGCTAGGCGAATTGCACTTCGGTCGGAGTTCTTCGATTCTCGCCTGTCCGCTGATGATCCTGGCAGCAGCAGCACAGCGGACCCAACGCATCCGTCTGGGAACTGCGGTGACGCTCTTGCCTTTGCACAGCCCCGTGAAAATCGCCGAGGAGGCCGCCACAGCGGATATTCTCAGTGGCGGGCGCCTGGAGTTTGGTGTCGGGCGTGGAACCGCACCGATCCACTACGTTGGCTACAATGTGCCGCAGGACGAAAGTCGCGAACGATTCGAGGAAGCACTCGAAGTGATTCTCCAGGCATGGACGAGCGAACGGCTCACGTATCAGGGCAGGTATTTCCATGCGCAGGATCTGACGGTTGTTCCCAAACCCATCCAAAAACCATACCCGCCGATTCGCCTGGCAGCGAACAGTCCGGATACGTTTGCCATCGCTGGCCGGCTCGGATTCCCGATTTTTGCTTCGCCGCTGATCAATCCTCCAGACAAGCTGCAGGAGTATCTGGCGGTGCACCGCGACACCCTGAAGCCTGGAGCACAGCAAGACGTCGCTCTGATGTTTCCTGTCCATGTTTCGGACAGCCGAGAGCAAGCACGGAGAGAGTGCGAAGCGAGCCTGATGAACTTCTTCCGCTCAGCCGGTGAACGACTCCGACCACTCGGCGAGACTACGATCAAGAGTTACGAGGCTTTT
>CAZCWX010000002.1:0-3893 GCA_964502465.1 uncultured Enterobacteriaceae bacterium
GGCTTCACCCTTCTCGAGGTGATGGTCGCTTTATCCATTCTCGCTCTGGGGCTCGTCACAGTCCTCGAGCTTTTTGCCGGAAGCTTGCGACTTGGGACAAAAGCCTCGCAGTATACTCGGGCCGTGATCCATGCACAAAACGAGATGGATCGCTTGTTTGCGCAAACGACGTTGGATGATGGAGAAGAAAGTGGAGAGCTTCCTGAAGGCTATTTCTGGCGGGCACGGGTACAAGAGATCCATCCGCCGGAGGAATCCCAGACGCGGCTCCAACCTCAGCAACAAAACCCTATGGACTTTTTTCATCTGAAAGAAATCGAGGTCAGTGTCAGCTGGCAAGAAGACGGGAAAGAACAAACCTTTACGCTTCGCTCCTTACGCACCATCACTGAGGAGCCGCTCAATCCCTAACTATGCGCACCTGTCGAGGATTCACTTTTCTTGAGTTAATTATCAGTCTCACGATTTTCAGCCTGGTCGCGGTGATCGTGTACGCAACGTTAAATCTTGGTGCACGGGCTGCTGACCGAGGGGAAGCACGTACAGTCGACAATCAACGCTCTCGGGCGGCGATTGCCTTGATCGCTCGCCACGTGAAATCCGCCTATCCCCTGGCACTCCAAGCGGACGGCGAAACCTTTGTCTATTTTTCCGGTGAGCCGGACGCAGTCAGCTTCATCTCTGCGGGCGGACGACCCGAGAGCGGAGGGCTCGAAAAGATCACCTATTTCCTCCGCGAACGGCGAGGCCAGCGAGGGCTTTGGGTCCGCACCTCTGCGCCAGCGCTTCCGGCTGATCTGCTTGATGACCGCGAAGGTGGTCTGGTGCAAGAGGCTCAGGTGCTCCCCGAGGTCGAGAGCCTAACGTGGGAGTACCTGGGGAAAGATCAGGACCGTGAGGAATGGCGCGAGAGTTGGAGTGGCAAAGACGAACGGAAGCTTCCGCTAGCGATACGACTCTCATGGAAAGCACAACTTGGGGAGTTGCCATACGAATGGCAGATGGACATTCCTCTGCATGTATACCAGCCTCCTCCTGATCTGCTCGGCGCCCCTCAGAGTGGCTCCGGAACCGCGCGCCGTCGCCGATTCTTCAGCAGGGAACGACAGTGATGAAGAACGAGCGCGGCATCATTCTTTTGGTGGTGGTGTGGGTACTCACCGTGTCGATGGCCATCGCTGTCGAGCTGGCGCGCTTCATGCGTATCGAGGGACTGACTACCGCGACCTATCAACAAGAAGTGCAGGCATACTATCTTGCCCTGGCCGGCCTCAACCGCGCGCTCTACCAGTTCGTGCGCGCCGGACAACAAGGAACGACCTTGCTCGACCAACCTGGTGCACTGAATCGCTCTGAGGAGGAGACGCAAGGCGATATTTGGGCACGTGGAGATGGTCGCTGGCAACAAGAAGCATATGGCGCAGGCGGCTATTGGGTGCGAGTGAGCGATGAAGGCGGAAAAATCAATCTCAATCAAGTCGACGAGGCGACCCTGCGCCAAACGTTTACCAACCTTAGCTTCGACGCAAAATTAGGAGAAGAACTCGCCGATACGATTCAAGACTGGCGGGACTCTGACCCTTTGGTCCGCCTGCACGGAGCGGAAAGTGACTATTACCTGTCGTTGCCAGTCCCCTATCCAGCCAAAGATGGGCCTTTCGATACACCTGATGAACTCCTGTTGGTGCGCGGGGTCACTCCCGCTCTTTTCTATGGCACTGATGGACTAGGACTGCGTGACGTGTTTACCACCTACAGCAGTGACAGCGGCGGCGCAGTGAATATGTTGACTGCAGGACCGTTAGTGCTGCAGGCAGTGCTGGGAGTGGACGCCGCCTCGGCTCGGGATATGGTACAACAACGCTCGGAAACCGGTAGAGCAGACCTGGCAACTCTCTTTTCCGGGGCCGCAGGCGGCATACAAAACTTCAATTTACCTCAGGTCGTCACGATTGAGAGCATCGGCTATCTGCATACCGGTGGAGTCACGCGCCGGGTGTCCGCGGTTGTCCAGCGGTCCGGACCAAATAGCTTTCGTTTTCTGCGGTGGCAGGACCGACAAGAGGGTCCCAGCAAACGAGCCAACTTTACCGATGAGGATTGAGGAACCCTCAGATAAGAGAGAGGCGCGCCCCGGTCCGATATGAAAGAAGACTTATACACCTGACAGCCGCAGTGTAGCGGTAAGAAGAACCTTAAGAGCCGCGCACAAAGTAAAGGGACTTGAACGTTCTCATCTTGTGGTGCGGGCCTCTGGCCTGCACCCAGCCATGCAGGCGAGGACGCCTGCACCACAAAAGTTGATCAAGTTATTCTTGCACGGTTCCTCAAGACTCTTCTTCCTCCTCTTCGAGTTCCTCTTCTAACGCCTCTTCCTGCTCTTCCAGACGGACCTGAAGAGTACTCAGCGCTTCAAAGATCGAGTCTACCGCTTCGCGAAAGTCTTCTTCCATCGTCACAGTCCCCAAAGCAACCCGTTCCTCGCAATCACGACTCACTTCAGCAACAGCAAATTTTGCCGCCTTCACCAATCCAATCCACTGGCCAACTACGGCTAATGCGTCTTCCATTGTGCGCTCTCCTTTCTGTTTTTCTTCCCGCCTGCTAGACTCTTTACCCTATCACGCATAAATGAGGAGGCCAGTATGCGACAGGTCGCAGTGATCGGCGCAGGCATGACCCGTTTTGGTAAGCACCTCGACCGCAGCCTGAAAGACCTTGCCCGTGAAGCGGTGGAAGCCGCTCTTCATGCTGCCGGAGTCGAAAAAGAAGCGATAGAAGCAGCAACCGTAGGCAACGCGGTGGCCGGACTGATCACCGGTCAGGAGTGCATACGCGGACAGGTGGTGCTGCGGGAGCTGGGGATCGGCGGCATCCCAGTCATTAACACTGAGAACGCCTGTGCCAGTTCGTCGACCGCTTTTCACCTTGCCTGGCTGTACGTGGCGTCCGGTCTATATGACACGGTCTTAGCGGTCGGGCTGGAGAAACTCTTCCACCCGGACAAACGCCGCACTTTTGAGGCCATTGCCAGCGGCCTGGATGTTGAACTCGCTGAAGCATTTGCTCGACAGATGAGTGGCGAACAGAGTTCAGGAGCCGGTGAGGCGCGGAGCGTGTTTATGGATTATTACGCCAACCTCGCCCGGCAGCATATGGTCCGCTACGGCACGACTCGTGAACAATATGCCCGTATCGCTGCGAAGAATCACACACATGGCAGCCTCAACCCACACGCGCAGTATCAAACCCCTTGTACTGTCGAAGAAGTCCTCTCTGCACCGCTGATTGCTGAACCACTCACGCGGATGATGTGTTCACCGATTGGCGATGGTGCGGCTGCCGTGCTGGTGACGACTACGGAAAAAGCCCGACAGCAAACGACGAGGCCAGTTTTTGTTCGCGCCTCAATTGTAGGGTCGAGCGAAGATCACCATCCAGATGCCCCTGGTGTGATGACCAAGGTGGCACAGAAAGCCTACGCTATGGCTGGGATCGGTCCGCAGGACTTGCAGGTTGTTGAGGTTCATGATGCGACAGCTCCGGCTGAACTGTTGGCCTACGAAGAGTTAGGGCTTTGCCACGCTGGGGAGGGAGGAAAATTGATCGACGAAAGGACGACCATGCTGAGTGGCCGGACACCGGTCAACCCCAGTGGCGGTTTGCTGGCGAAAGGACATCCGGTCGGCGCAACTGGTGTCGCCCAGATCGCCGAGATCTTCTGGCAGCTACGCGGGGAGGCAGGAAAACGTCAGGTCGCCAATGCACGAGTTGGCCTGACTGAAAATGGCGGAGGGGTCATTCGCGGAGAGAACGCTGCTGTCGCAATTCACATCTTTACGGCATAGGCACCGACTCCCCTGGTGGGAGAAGCCTGTCCTGAGCGAGGTCGA
>CAZCWX010000003.1:0-10844 GCA_964502465.1 uncultured Enterobacteriaceae bacterium
GGTGAACGGCGAGTTTTTAAGCAGTCTCAAAGAGGGTGGTATCGAATGCAGTCGAGGGATTCAGAACGCACGACTGAATTACTATCCCACCCGCGCCAACTCTAGCCTTCCGGCCCAGCGGTCTTCGAGGCTAGCGCGCAAGCGGCGGGAGGCCGGTGAGGTTAACTCGGGGTCTCGGGTCAGCCAGGCTTCAGCTTCGTCGCGCGCCATTTCGAGAATACGACTGTCGCGTACAATGTTCGCCACGCGAAAATCCGGGAGACCCGACTGCCGGGTACCAAGAAATTCACCGGGTCCACGGAAGGCGAGATCGGCCTCGGCAATCTTGAAGCCATCGTTGGTCTCCACCATCACCTGTAACCGTCGGTGGGCCTCATCTGCCGGAGCGTACTGCGCGAGCAATAAACAGAACGACTCATCCTGTCCACGACCAACCCGACCACGCAACTGGTGGAGTTGGGCCAGGCCGAACCGCTCGGCATGCTCAATCAGAATCACCGTGGCATTTGGCACGTCTATGCCCACCTCAATCACTGTCGTTGAAACCAGCAGATGGTGCTCACCATTTTTGAACCGGCGCATCACTGTGTCTTTCTCTTCCCCTTTCATCCGACCGTGCACCAGCCCAACCGAGTAATCAGCGAAAAACGTCCGTGCGAGTTCCTGCGCCATGCTGGTGGCCGCTTTCAAATCGGACTTCTCAGACTCCTCCACTAACGGGTACACCACATAGGCCTGCCGTCCACGATCAAGTTGCTCCTTCACCCAGCGGTACGCCTTCTGCCGCTCCCCTTCATGAAAGACTCGTGTGACAATAGGTTTCCGGCCCGGCGGGAGTTCATCAATCGCTGACACATCAAGGTCGCCGTAGAGAGTCAGTGCCAGCGTACGCGGGATCGGCGTGGCAGTCATCAGCAGCACATCTGGATTGACACCTTGTTTTTTTAATGCGGCCCGTTGCATCACACCAAAGCGATGCTGCTCGTCCACAATCGCCAGTCCGAGACGGTGGAAGCGTACTCCTTCCTGAATCAGGGCATGCGTGCCAACCACCACCTCGACCTTCCCCTCTGCAATCAAACGGTAAATTTCTTGCTTCTGGCGCAGTTTGACCTCGCCGGTCAGGAGAGCGATTGATACATCAAGTTGCTCGGCCAGCGGATTCAGGGTGCGAAAATGCTGCTCAGCCAGCAGTTCGGTTGGTGCCATGAAGGCCACTTGATAACCACTATCGAGCGCAGCCAAAGCAGCACAGAACGCGACGATCGTCTTGCCTGACCCCACATCACCTTGTACCAGCCGGTTCATCGGGTGCGGGGCAGCCATGTCAAGGAAAATCGTCTCTAATACTCGTTCTTGAGCACGTGTTAAGCGGAACGGGAGGATTTCATGCATGCGTTTGACTAACGGTCCGGGAACGATGGACAGTCCATCTTCCTTTACCATGTTGCGCCGACGCAAGGTCATGCCCAGCTGCAGATAAAACAACTCATCAAAGACCACCGTTCTGTGGGCCAGTGAGGCTGAATTGTTCAGCTCCGCCACATCGGCATCAAGCGGTGGCATATGCAAATACCGTAAGGCCGCACTCAAGTCTACCAATCCAAGTCGTTCACTGATCTCAGTCGGCACGCCGTTCGGCACCAGATCGACGCATGCCGCCACTGTACCGTGAACTAATCGGCGCATCGCCGCCACTGTCATCTCTGTCGTTTTGTTATAAATCGGCAGCAGCCGAGCCGTCTCGTCTTCCTCTTCCACTCCTTCCATATCAGGGTGGATCATCCATTTCCCACCCTTCATGCCCAGTTCGACCTTACCGTAGAGAAGCACCCGTTGGCCAGGCTTATAGCGTTGCTCGAAGTAGCGATGTTGGTGGTACCACAGCAGAAAGAGAACTCCGCTCTCATCCCGCACCACTCCTTCCAGAACCCATCGGCGACTGCGGGCCATAAACCGGCGACCCATACGCACCAATTGACCAACCGTTGCTCCTTCCTCCCCAACGGTCAGGTCACGGATCTTTCTGATTACTCGCCGATCTTGGTAGCGAAATGGGATATGGTACAACAGATCCTCAACCGTTGAGATCCCTAAGCGGGCAAGCTGTTCCGCTCGGCGCGGACCGACGCCTTTGACAAACTGCACAGGTTTTTTCAACGGTGGCTGGGACACGCGGAACGTTGGGGAGGAGGGTGGTGGTGTATCCGGGGACGATGAAAGGCGATGATCATTCATAAGCTACAAGCTTGCTTTAAGAGCTTCCTTGATGATACTCCTGCAGCGGTTGTACGCTGAGTAGCCCCTGCCGGAGGCGGGCAATCCCGTCGGTTGCCGCCCCGGCAGCAGCGATGGTTGTGAAGTAGGGCACGCGACATTCCAAGGCGCTTCGGCGAATGGAAAACGAATCGGCTATGGCATGTGCACCTTCTGTAGTGTTAATCACCAGGGCAATACCACCGGCGCGTATGGCATCAACAATATGCGGCGTCCCTTCCTGCACTTTATTCACTATTTCGACTGTAAGACCAGCATTGTGCAGGTAGGCCGCGGTCCCACGCGTCGCAACGATAGGAAATCCATTCTCGGTCAGCCGCCGGGCAATGGGCAGGGCTAAAGCCTTATCATGGTCACGCACACTGAGAAAAACCTTCCCTTGTAAGGGCAGTAACGTCCCTGCCGCGATCTGCGCCTTGGCAAATGCCATGGCAAAAGAGGCGTCCACACCCATGACCTCACCGGTTGACTTCATTTCCGGCCCCAAGATCGTGTCTACCCCAGGAAACTTGATAAAAGGGAAGACGGCTTCTTTGACACTGACATGCGAAGGCACGATTTCCTGGGTGAACCCGAGTTCGTGTAAGGTTTTGCCTGCCATGACACGGGCAGCGATTTTTGCAAGCGGGACACCAATCGCCTTGCTGACAAAGGGGACTGTCCGCGAGGCGCGAGGATTGACCTCAAGCACGTAGAGTTTTTCTCGCGCGACGGCGAACTGGACATTCATGAGACCGATGACCCGGAGCGCTTTCGCGAGCATGGTCGTTTGGCGTCGGATCTCCGCCTGCATGGTCGGCGAAAGAGATCGTGGTGGCAACGAGCAGGCACTATCACCAGAGTGGACACCAGCGAGTTCAATGTGTTCCATCAGTCCGCCAATGACCACGTCTTGGCCATCGCTCACCGCATCAACATCGACCTCGGTCGCATCATCGAGAAACTTATCGATTAACACTGGATGTTCAGGAGAGACCGCAACCGCTTCCCGTATGTAGCGCCGCAAGCTGGGCTCGTCGTAGACAATCTGCATGGCTCGACCACCAAGCACATAGGAAGGCCGCACCAACACCGGATACCTAAGCTCCTCGGCGATGCGCAGGGCTTCTGCAAGCGAACGGGATATTCCATTCAGGGGCTGGAGCAATCCCAAGGTGTCGAGGACTTCCTTAAACCGCTCCCGGTCTTCAGCACGATCGATGGAGTCTGGCGAGGTACCAAGAATGCGCACTCCAGCGCGCTCAAGCGGCACTGCGAGCTTAAGCGGCGTCTGTCCACCGAATTGGACAATGATCCCTAAAGGTTGTTCCTCTCGCACGATGCTGAGCACATCTTCGAGCGTCAGCGGTTCGAAGTAGAGTTTATCTGAGGTGTCGTAATCCGTGCTCACTGTCTCCGGATTACAGTTAATCATGATGGTTTCAAACCCGTCTTCTTTCAGGGCAAAGGCCGCATGTACACAGCAGTAGTCGAACTCAATCCCCTGGCCGATACGGTTCGGTCCGCCACCAAGAATAACGATCTTTCGTCGTTCCGTCGGTCGAGCTTCGTCTTCTCCTTCATACGTGGAATAGAGGTACGGCGTATGTGCAACAAATTCTGCCGCACAGGTGTCTACGGTCTTATAGACTGGCACAATCCCCTGCTGCTCTCGTTGCAGCCGGATGTCATCCTCGCTACACCCGAGTAACTGCGCCAGTCGGACATCGGAAAAACCCATACGCTTCGCTTCGCTCAACACATCCGGGGTCAAGCGTCTCGCGTCTCGCGTCTGAATGGCTTTCTCAAATTGTATAATTTGTGAGATATTTTCCAAAAACCACGGGTCGATTTTGGTAATACTGTACAGCTCCTCGACACTCATGCCGAACCGCAAGGCATCGGCGACATACCACAGGCGTTCAGCATTTGGCGTACGCAGCCGCTCCTGAATGGTCGCTCTTATATCTTCAGAATCTCGCTGAGTGGACTCCAGACTCTGGACTCTGGACTCTAGACGGCCTTGGACTTTTTCCTCAAACCCATAGCTGTCGATCTCGAGCGAACGCAGAGCTTTCTGCAACGCTTCTTTGAAGGTCCGGCCTATTGCCATCGCCTCGCCTACTGATTTCATTTGTGGACCCAAGGTATCTGTGGTCTGGGGAAATTTATCGAAGGTAAAGCGTGGGATTTTCACCACCACATAGTCAATCGTCGGCTCAAAGCAGGCCGGGGTCTCGCGCGTAATATCGTTGGGGATCTCATCGAGCGTATATCCAACGGCTAACTTGGCGGCGATCTTGGCGATGGGGAATCCGGTCGCTTTACTCGCCAGGGCAGAAGAGCGTGACACGCGCGGGTTCATCTCGATCACTACCAGGCGACCAGTATCGGGATCAACCGCAAATTGAATATTGGCGCCACCGGTATCGACCCCGATTTCGCGGATGATACGCAGGGCTGCATCACGCATGATTTGGTACTCTTTGTCAGTCAATGTCTGTGCCGGCGCAACGGTAATCGAATCTCCAGTATGTACCCCCATGGGGTCAAGGTTTTCAATGGAACAGACGATCACGACGTTGTCCTTGCCATCGCGCATCACCTCCAGTTCAAACTCCTTCCAGCCAGCAATCGACTCCTCAATCAAGACCTCGTGGGTAGGTGACGCGTCGAGCCCCCATTCCACCACCGAGCGAAACTCGGCAGATGAATTCACGATGCCACCGCCCGTACCGCCAAGGGTTCGCGAAGGACGCACAATCAACGGCAGGCCGATCTGTTGGCGGATCTCTGCGGCTTCTGGCAGCGAATGAGCATAGCCACTACGCGGCAGGTCGAGGCCAATCCTTTCCATTGCCGCCTTGAAGAGGTCACGGTCTTCTGCTTTCTTAATCGCCGGAAGTTTCGCCCCGATCAGTTCCACCCCGTATCGCTCTAATACTCCTGCTTCAGCTAAGTCAATCGCCAGATTCAGGCCCGTCTGACCACCGATGGTCGGGAGCAAGGCATCGGGCCGCTCCTGAGCGATGATCTTCTCGACAACCTCGACAGTAAGCGGTTCGATATAGGTCCGATCGGCAAAGCCTGGATCGGTCATAATTGTGGCCGGGTTCGAGTTCACCAGAATGACGCGAAATTCCTCTTCCTTGAGCGCCTTACAAGCCTGCGTACCAGAGTAGTCAAATTCGCAAGCCTGTCCGATGATGATCGGACCAGAACCAATCAATAAGATGGAATGGAGGTCTACGCGTTTAGGCATGTGAGATATGGCGTTCCATCATCTTCGTGAACCGACAAAAGAGATAGTTTGCATCATGCGGCCCAGGAGAAGACTCAGGGTGATATTGCACGGAAAACAGCGGGTAGTCCTTATGAGCGAGCCCTTCGACCGTATGATCATTCAGGTTGATATGGGTAATCTCCGCGCGATTCTGCAAAGAGTGCACATCTACACAAAACCCATGGTTCTGGGTCGTAATCTCAACCTTACGGGTCGTGAGGTCCATAACGGGGTGATTGCCTCCACGATGACCGAACTTCAGCTTGTAAGTGCGCCCGCCTAAAGCAAGCCCCATAATCTGATGCCCAAGACAGATACCAAACAGTGGCACTTGACCGACAAGTGTGGCAACGTTTTCCCTCGCATAGGGGACAGCATCCGGATCTCCCGGCCCGTTGGAAAGGAATACACCATCCGGTTTCAAGGCCAGAACCTCGGCAGCCGGAGTCTGGGCCGGTACCACTCGTACCCGACAACCTGCATCGACGAGGTTGCGTAGGATGTTAAATTTTATGCCGTAGTCGTAGGCCACCACGAAAAAGTTGGGGGTTGGAGTTCGGGACTGCTGACCGCTGACTGCTGACCGCTGACCGCTTTCTCTGTAGCCTCTCCCTAACTCCCAGCGCCCCTGATGCCAATCGTAGGCTTGCGTGCAGGTCACTTCTTTGACCAGATCTCGTCCAACCATGCTTGGAACAGTTTGCGCTTTTTGTACCAACCGTTTCGCATCAAGCTCGATTGTAGAGATGACGCCGGGTTGAGCACCATGATCGCGCAGATGGCGTACCAGGGCGCGGGTATCAATTCCTTGAATACCCACAATGCGGTGCTCACACAGATATTGGGCGAGGCTTTGCTGCGCTCGCCAGTTACTCGGACGTTCCCAATACTCCTTCACAATGAACCCTGCCACAAAAGGTTGGCGAGACTCTACATCCTCAGGGTTGACCCCAACATTGCCGATCTCAGGGTAGGTCATCGTCACGATTTGCCCTTGGTACGAAGGATCGGTAAGAATTTCCTGATAACCGGTCAGTGAAGTATTAAACACGACTTCACCAGTTGCTTCACCCCCAGACCCGAAGGAGGTGCCGGTAAATATCGTTCCGTCTGCGAGGGCTAAAAGAGCTTTCATAAGTATAAGGCTTTCAGCGTTCAGCTTTTCTTCCTCAGAGCTACCCGCCGCGTGCTAATCACTGATCGCGTTTCTTTCATCGTACACCACTCTCCCACCCACCATGGTGAGCATCACCCTCCCGGTCAGTTCCCAACCGTCAAAGGGAGTATTCTTGCTCTTTGAGCGCAGTTTTTCCGCCTCTACCCGCCAGGGTCGGTTCGGATCGAAGATCACAACATCGGCAGGAGCACCACTTGAGAGGGTCCCGTACGGTAGTCCCAAGATCCGGGCAGGATTGGCGGTTAACTTACGAAGCGCTTCAGCAAGAGACAAGACCCCAGCATTCACGAGCTTCAGGGTTAAAGGGAGCGCCGTCTCTAATCCAACAATCCCATGAGCAGCCTGATCAAATTCCACTTCTTTCTCGTCTCGATGATGGGGAGCATGATCCGTGGCAATGGCATCAATAGTGCCATCGCGTAGCCCTTCTTTCATGGCCTCTACATCAGCAGCACAACGTAAGGGAGGTACCATTTTCGCGTTGGTATTGTACCCCCCAACCGCTTCTTCAGTCAGGGTGAAGTGATGTGGTGCGACTTCAGCAGTGACAGCAAGGCCGAAGGCCTTGGCACGTCGCACGCATTCGACCGCTCCATGTGTGCTGATATGAGCAATATGGAGCCGCCCCCCAGTAAGCCGCGCCAGAGCAATATCACGCGCGACCATGACCTCTTCTGCCGCGTTGGGCACTCCTTTCAGTCCTAAACGCAGCGCGGTCGGTCCCTCATTCATCACTCCGCCCGCAGCCAGATGCAAGTCTTCCTCATGCACGCTTACAGGCACATTGAACTGGGAACAATATTCAAGTGCCCGACGCATGAGGTTGGCATCCATGACTGGCCGGCCATCATCAGAGATTGCCACGACTCCTTCTGTCACCATCTCTCCAATATCAGCCAGCTCTTCCCCCTTGAGTCCTTTCGACAGCGCGCCGACAGGCAGGACGCGCGCAAGGTTTGCTGCCCGTGCTCGCTCAATGATATAGCGAGTTACCGCACCGTTATCGTTGACCGGATTGGTGTTTGCCATGCACGCCACTACGGTAAATCCACCAGCCACAGCGGACTGCGTACCAGTCAGAATGGTCTCTTTGTATTCGTACCCTGGCTCACGCAGATGCACGTGCATATCGATCAAGCCGGGGGCAACAATCAAACCACTCGCGTTAATCTCACGATCTCCGGCCCCCACCAAGCTGCCAGGTTTTTCCATGCCGTGAATCATGCCGTTCTCAATCAACAAATCATAAGCAGCTTCTATATGATTGGCCGGGTCGATAATCATCCCACCGTAAACAACAATTCTCATTCGTGGCGGCTTTCAATTGAGAGCGTTCATCCGTTGAGTTTCGTAGCATACCGTCTTGCGTTGAGTTCCTCTTGTCTTTGCTCTAGCGGTTCTCCTGGAATTTCGCGCTCTTGCGTTGTCAGTACATAGAGCAGTGCCATGCGCACAGCGACCCCATTCGTCACCTGCTCGAAGATCACTGAGTACGGACCATCAGCAACCTGCGAGTCAATTTCGATCCCTCTATTCATTGGTCCGGGATGCATAATGAGAACATCATCCTTGGCCTCGGCGAGAACCATCGGAGTAATGCAGAAATGGCGTGAGTAGTCTTCTACACTCGGCAAAAAATTGCGCGCTTGCCGCTCCCGCTGCAGGCGAAGCGCCATAACGACATCTGCCCCAGCTAACCCAGCTCGCAGATCACTGCACACTTCAGCCCCCCACAAACGAAACTCCGGCGGCAGTAAAGTCGGCGGACCAACCAGACGAACCTTCGCACCCAAGATGGTGAGCGCCAACAGGTTCGAACGGGCAACTCGACTATGCAAGAGGTCTCCGACAATCGCCACCGTGAGGCCAGCGATCTTTCCCTTGCGTTCCCGAATCGTCATGACGTCTAGCAGTGCTTGTGTGGGGTGCTCGTGAGTCCCGTCTCCAGCATTGATGACAGGACAGTCAACAAGGCGGGCAAGCAAATGCGGTGCTCCAGATGAGGGATGGCGAAGAACAATGGCGGACGGTCGCATCGCCACCAGGGTGCGAGCAGTGTCGAGCAAAGTTTCTCCTTTGGTCACACTGCTGACTGCGGCAGTAATGTTGATCGCGTCAGCCGATAAACGCTTTGCCGCGATCTCAAACGACGTGCGTGTACGAGTGCTCGATTCATAGAAGAGGTTGATAATAGTCTTCCCACGCAGGGTCGGGACCTTTTTGACTTCGCGTTCTGAGATTTCACGGAAGGACTCAGCCATATCGAGCAGAAACAGCAACTCGTCCTGGCAGAGTCCTTCGATCCCAAGCAAATGCCGCCGCTTGAACGTCACGGCTGCTCCTTATTCAATAACAACTTCATCAATCCCATCGCGCTCGGCCAACCGCACATACACGTGCTCGTCATGGGCAGTGGGGAGATTCTTTCCGACGTAATCAGCTCGGATTGGCAGTTCACGGTGGCCACGGTCAATCAGCACCGCCAATTGGATAGCACGCGGCCGGCCAAAGTCGATCAAGGCGTCTAGCGCTGCGCGGACTGTGCGACCTGTGTACAGGACATCATCGACCAGGACGATACGCAACTCATCCATCCGAAACGGAATCTTGGTCCCGCGCACCTCGGGCTGCACGCGGCTCCGTCCGACATCATCACGGTAGAGCGTAATGTCGATCTCTCCACAAGGGATACTGACCGCTTCAACCCGCTCGATCGCTTCAGCAAGCCGCCGAGACAAATACACCCCACGAGTGTGAATACCAACGAGGGCAAGCCGATCTGTCCCACGATTCTTCTCCAGCATCTCGTGGGCAATGCGGGTAAGCGCACGTTGAATCGCCACCAGATCCATCACTATTCGTGCCGCTCTTTGAGTCATACACAAACAAAAAAAAGGCCCCCTTGAGTTTTCAAGGGGGCCGTGAGGATGCGTTGCAAACCGTTGAATTTAGTTCTCACCCTTCCTAACCTCTCTGGGCTAGATTAAAAGGCATACCCTTCTTATCGTTCCGGGCGTGCGCTGTCAAGTCGTCAGGTCAGAGAGCTTCGCGCCAATCCGTCAAGGCAGCATGGGGATTGAAGACATAGGTCTGGTCCGAGGCGGATCATACGGCCCACCATTAAGGGGAAGGAAGGGCTTTTCTCCATCGATGATCTCAGGGGTAATGAAATAGGTGCCCCCTGTCCACGGCCGCCAGATCCCTTCAGCCGCCCGCTCATTCCCCCCGGTCAGAAAACCGCTGACCCCACCCAGGACAGCCCCGGTTACCCCTACGGAGAACTTCAGAGCGAAATACGGCACACTCAGGATTGGAGAGACTACCCCCTTGGCTAATTCCGCCCCCATCGGCCTACTCGGCTGTTGCGTCGGTGGAACTCCCTGGGTCTCTTGCGCCCAACTCATCAGGGGCCATGCAAGAGCCACGACCGCCATCCCAACAACGAAGCGTTTCATACCCTCCTCCCTTCTCTGCGCGCATCTGCGCAAATTTCTTATTAGGATAAAACCATCCCGTCGAAATTACAACTCACTCATCCTTCCTCGATACATTTTTGCAGAAGGGTTAATTCCTGAAGAAAACTACCGATCTAAACGACAACAGGCGTGTGGAATTTCCCTGTAGGCCTCACTCCACGAGGACAGTCAGAGGAAACAGCATCATAAAGTGGAGAGAGGTCGTTTCACTGTTTAGGCAGCAAAAATACGGTGTGGAGGCAGTATGCATCATGACATATCAGAACATTTGGCCCCAACTTTTAATTTAGTCGAAGCGCTGGAACGGGTGGATGGAGACCGACAGTTACTCGGCGAACTGGCCGCCCTGTTTTTGCAAGAGTGTCCTCAGATGCTCGCCGAGATCCGGGAGGCTCTCGCCTCTCACAACCCGAAAGCGCTGCAGCACTCTGCGCATACCCTCAAGGGGTCGGTCGGTAATTTCGGGGCGCTGTCTGCCAGCGAGGCAGCATTTGTCCTGGAAAGAATGGGGCGCCAAGGAGATCTTTCCGCTGCGCATGCAGCGTTCACCCATCTCGAAGCCGAACTCACTCGTCTCCGGCCTGCTCTCGCCGCTCTCATCGAAGAGGCAGCGTGAGATCAAAGAAAAGGGGACAGCAATGTCTGAGAAAGA
>CAZCWX010000004.1:0-3574 GCA_964502465.1 uncultured Enterobacteriaceae bacterium
TCGGCTTCGTCCGGCAGTACATGCACCCGCCCACCGTAGTCTCCAGTCTTGCGTAAGCGGGCCAATTCCGAGAAATCTTCCCCCAAATCGGTTATCCATATCCCTGGTTTCACCAGATCTCGATGGACGGCAGTTTCTACAGCCCTGTGTTTCGTAAAGGTTCTTCCCTGAAGGGCAAACAGAGCGGAAACAGCGTAGAAAGCGGCATAGTAAGCACGAGAAGCTGCAGCATCTGGATCATCGCCAACTAATTTTGCAGAGGTCTCAAGAGATCGCACCGCCCGGTTCCACAGTTCTCTGGCATCCTGGTTCATACACGGATCCCTTCCCTCTGCGCGTTACGGTACCAAGCATATTCTCCGCGAAGGTAGTCTGCTTCGTCTACGGGAAACGCCTCAATGACACGGTCCAGTTCCAGTTGTAAGGGGCAGAGTGCATGGATGATTGTTCGGAGATCCTTTCCCAGGGCTACCGGACCGGTGAGAAGGACTAAGATGTCGATATCACTATCTGGAGTCGCTTCACCGCGAGCTTCTGAGCCGTAGAGCACAACACCACGGAGGCGGTTTCCAAAAGCGACCTCAAGCAAGGCTTTGATCCTTCTCAATAGCTCTGTTTGATCCATGGGATTGTTCCTGTTGCGATAATTCTTCTAGCAGTACTTTCGCCTCTTGCAAGTCTTTGGTGTCAAAGCCTTCGGTGAACCAGCCGTAGATCTCCGCCAACATCTGCCGGGCTTCATCTTGCTTGCCCTGTTGCTGCCACAGCCGTGCGAGGCTGACTGTCGCCCGCAGTTCCAGCGATTTCGCTTGTTGCTTACGCGCAATGTCGATCGCCTTATGAAAACACACCTCCGCTTCTTCTGTCTTTTCCCTGTAGCCTATAGCCTGTAGCCTATGGCCTTCCTGCGTCAGCAGGAGTTCCCCTTTCAGTCGATACAACTGTGCCTCGTTAAGACGCGCCCCGGTTTTCTGTACTGTCTCCAGCGCTTCGCTCACTATGGCAAGCCCAACTTCACTCTGTCTCAATTGTCCATACGCTTCAGCCAGCAGGGCGAGCCAATTCTGCCGTCCTGTCACTGCCCCCATAGCTTGCCAGGCGGCCAGACCCTGACGTATCTGTACGATCCCTTCCTCTAGTCGTCCTTGCTCAATTAATGCGCCACCTCGCTGGAGAATCCCCGATGCCAAGAAAATCGTAAACTCATGCTTGGCCGCCAGCGCTAGACAGGCGTCTAACCGCTCTAGTGCTACTTCCCCCTCACGGCGACGCAGATGGATTTCAGCAGCCCAATACAGAGCCGCGGTCAAAGCAAATGGGCGAGCGGACGCCTGGGCCAGAGAGAGCGCCTCTTGTGCTTGTTTCATGGCCTGCTCTGGATAGCCTAAATACCACAAGGTATGAGCACTAGAAGTGAGGCCTTGCACGATCGGCTGCACCCCAGACGTCGGAGTACCAGTTTGCTGGGAATTGTACAAAGCCAGCCCCTGTTCCAGGTGCTGGCGTGCTGTCGTCAGCTCCCCCAAATACTGCAACGCCTGCCCTAGCAAGCAGTGGGCTTCGAACAAGAGTTTCGGATTTTGCGTGCGCTGGGCCAGGGTGAGAAGCTGTTCAGCTAGTGCTCGGGAGGTCTCGTGCTCCGCTCGGAGCCAATGAAATGCTTGCAACCCCTGTAGGACCGGGAAGATTTGAGGAGTGTTTCCTATCTGCCGACATAGCACCAGCGCTCGGGCATAGGCATGTTCTGTCTCTGGGGCTGAATACCCCTTGAGCACCGCCAGCGACACACCCATCGAGAGTTGCAGCGTGAGTTCCTGTTGGACGCGCTCGGGAGTGTCTGGCAGGAGCTTGAGTAACTCTAATCCCGTGGTGAGATGGCTGATTGCCTCGATATTGGCCGAACGCTGGGCGGCTCTCTGCCCTGCCTGCTGCCAATAGGGAATAGCTTGCTCTATAAGGTCTGCCTCGGTGTAGTGACGCGCCAGCAATTCCGGCTGGGTCTCTTTGGTGTCTGGGAAACGCTCCTCTAACACTTGGGCAATCTGCTGGTGGAGCTGCTGACGTTTGCTTTTGAGCAACGACTGGTAGGCCGCATCTTGAATCAGCGCATGCTTGAAAAAGTAAGTGGCCTGCGGGGTCAACCCTCGTTGGTAGAGCAGTTCAGCTTCGACCAACTGCTTCAACCCCTGCTGTAGCCGCTCTTCGTCGAGTGGAGAGACGGCGTGAAGGAGTTCATAGCTGAACTCCCGCCCAAGGGTCGCGCCCAGTTGGGCAAGCTCTTTCGTTGCTCCTAACCGATCGAGCCGCGCCATCAGCGCATCATGTAACGTGGCGGGAATTCCCAACTGCAGGAGCGACTGGCCAAGTGTTCTTCCAGACTCAATAGACTCAACAGACCCTATGGACCCAATAGACTCAATGGACTCAACAGACTCCAAGACCGTCTTGGTCAACTCTTCGACAAATAAAGGCACGCCGTCCGTCTTGGCCACGATTTGCTGCAGCACCTCAGGTGGCAGAGCTTTGCCGCCCGTTACCTGCTCGACCATCGCCTCGACCTGTCTACGCCCTAAGCGGCTGAGCGTCATCTGGTTGATATATGAACGATTGCCCCACGGGGGATTGAACTCCGGGCGAAAGGTCAAGAGCGCCAACAGCCGAGCCGTGGGTACGTGGTTAAGGAAGAGTGTAAGCACCTCCAACGTCGAAGGATCAGCCCAGTGCACATCTTCCCACGTATTGTAAACCGGTTGCCGCTCAGTCTCCTCTAGCAACCACGCCACGAGAGCTGCCTGCGTCCTCTCTTTCTGCCTCTGTGGACTCATGGTAATCGGCGGAGAGCCCTCGGGATGCGGAAGCGAGAGCGAAGCGGCCAACAGCGGAAGGGTATCGGCTTGGGGGAATCGATAGTGACTGAGCGTGTGGTGGAGTTTCTCTAGCTTAGTGGAGGGAGCGTCCTCTCGCTCAAACTGCAACAGCCGCTGTAAGTGGTCGATGATCGGATAGAAGGCACTGTTTTGGTGATAGGGCGAGCAGCGAAACTCGATGCGAGTCGCGCCCTCCTTCACGACGTGCTCTTTCAACTCTTGCACCAGCCGCGATTTGCCGATCCCCGGCTCGCCGCTGAGCAGTACCACCTGACCTTCGCCCTGCTTGGCCCGCTCCCAGTGGTCCCGTAATAGTCCAACTTCATGGTCGCGGCCCACCAGGGGAGTCAGTCCGGTCTTGACCGTTGCTTCAAAGCGACTCTGCGCTGCACTCTCGGTCAGGACTCGGTACGCCGGCAGTGGGGTACTGATTCCCTTTAATACTTGTGGGCCTAAGTCGTGATACTCGAATAACCCAGCAATCAGCCGATAGGTAGCTTGACTGATTACTACACCATCTGGCTCAGCAATACCCTGCAGTCGCGCGGCAATGTTGGGTGTCTTGCCCAAGGCCAACAGTTCCTGTCGACCACCGCCTCCCATCTCTCCAACGACGACTTGCCCCGTGTGAATCCCAATGCGCACGTGGATGGGATGCGATAATCGCGTGTTCAACTGCTGCACGGCTTCCACAATCCCGAGTCCAG
>CAZCWX010000005.1:0-8445 GCA_964502465.1 uncultured Enterobacteriaceae bacterium
AGAAACTTGGTGAACGCGAAACTGTGGCACGAGCGGCTCGGCGTGTCCTCCGGTGTTTTGTGGATTGGCAGGTGCTGCAAGAGGCAGGCGAGAGGGGAGTCTACTATGCAGCACCCCTGCGCTCGGTAGAGAACCCACAACTTGCCGCGTGGCTCATGGAAGCGGTTCTTCTTGCCAGTGGCACACGAGCAATGCCGCTTCATGCTCTCACGCAGAGTCCAGCATTATTCCCCTTTACCCTTGGTCCAACCCACGTGATTGCAGCGGAGGTTCGGAGTCGGTTAGGCGTATTCCGCCAGGGACTCGACGAAGATATGGTCTCGATACAGAGCGTGGGACCGACGAGAATAAGGAATAGCGAACTCCGGTGAGGAGTCATCGACGCAAAAGAGCATCCGCCCCCGGGAGAGAGCAACTTGATTGTAGATCCTTTTTCTAACCGAAACGTAATCGTCCCCTCAGTCGTACTGTCAGGGTTCACGCCTTTTTCTCGACATGGCCGCCGAACTGAAAACGCATAGCCGAAAGCAGTTTATCGGCAAAGTCACTTGCTCCCTGTGAGGTGAAACGTTGATAGAGTGCCGCGCTCAGCACCGGTGCTGGGCACCCTTCTTCAATGGCAGCAGCAATGGTCCAGCGCCCTTCGCCGGAATCCGACACCCGGCCCGAGAACGTGGCCAGATCTGGCTGCTGCAACAATGCTATGGCAGTGAGATCTAAGAGCCATGATGCGACCACACTGCCGCGACGCCACACCTCAGCAATGTCTGGAAGGTTCAAGTCGTACTGATAATGCTCGGGGTTGCGTAACGGGGTGGTCTCGGCATCGACCTCTCGGCCGTGCTTACCGACATTGGCATGACGGAGAATATTCATCCCTTCGGCATAGGCGGCCATGAGACCGTACTCGATGCCGTTATGGACCATTTTGACAAAATGCCCAGCACCGGAAGGGCCACAGTGCAAATAGCCTTCCTCCGCAGTCCCACCAGCCGTTTCCCGGCCTGAGGTACGTGGGATATCGCCTCGGCCTGGTGCGAGCGTCTTAAAAATGGGATCAAGCCGCTGCACCGCTGGCTCGGGGCCGCCAATCATTAAGCAATACCCGCGCTCCAAGCCCCACACCCCGCCACTCGTGCCGACGTCCAGGTAGTGAATGCCTTTGGCCTTGAGTTCCGTGGACCGGCGAATGTCGTCAATGTAGTACGAGTTGCCACCATCGATGATGATGTCACCTTTCTCCATGCGAGCAGCAAGGTCACCGAGTGTGCTATCAACGACAGCGGCAGGGACCATCAACCAGGCCACGCGCGGCGGAGTCAGTGTGGTCACGAACTCGGCCAACGACGACGTGCCTATTGCCCCTTCATTAGCGAGTGCTTGTACCGCCGTCGGGTTCTTATCAAAGACGATACACTGATGACCGCCGCGTAATAAACGGCTGACCATGTTCGCACCCATTCTGCCGAGCCCAATCATCCCCAGTTGCATGGTGACTCCCTTCGGGAAAAGCTTCTGTAAGGCGAAAACGTACTATGTAAAACGTCATACGTAAGGCGTAAGGAACTGTTACGAAAGTAAGTTGCTCGCTCCCATGTTGTGGTGCAGGCGTCCCGCCTGCATGATGGAGTGCAGGCCAGAGGCCCGCACCACAAGGCCTGACCAAGTTCTTCTTGCCCAGGTTCTCATTATCATTTCCTCGCCTGGTTTCTGTTTTGCGTTCTTACGCTAACGCCTGCTTAATGGCCGCTGCCAGCGTCGCCAATCCAGTACCGACATCAGCCCCGAGATGCACCCGTAACGCCCGCCGCTCCCGCTCGACCAGCACCTGGAAGTCACCGCGCGCCTGGGCCGCCTTGACCACGCCAAAGGTGTATTTCTGGCCCGGCACGGGCAGGTCCACCGCATCATCACAGGTCACCTGCAAGAAAACGCCGCTATTTGGCCCTCCCTTATAGGCTTGCCCGGTCGAATGTAAAAAGCGGGGGCCGAAGCCAAGACAGGTGGCAACACGCTTGCTGTCGCGTACCGCGTGCCGCAGTGCTTGCAATTGCTGCTCGTGGGCTTCATTCATCTCAATGTAGCCCAACACCGCGAAGTAGTCACCCGCTTGCAGCCGATTCAGGTGCGCCTTGAGATACCCCACCAGCGATTGGTTACTTCCAGCCGCCTGCTTGAGCGCGGCAGCGTTCTTCTCATCAGTGAAGAGCTTGACCCCGCTGTCTTGCAAAATCGGCGTCTCCGGCGGCAATTTGCCGGTTTGCTCATATTCCGCTGTCAATTTGCGTGTTGCTACCTTGCTGGCTTCGACATCGGGCTGATTGAAGGCGTTAATGCCGAGGATAGATCCGGCCACGGCAGTGGCGATCTCCCAGCGGAAGAACTCTTCGCCCAGATCGTAGATTTCGTCCACCGCGATGCGCACCACCGGCTGTCCGGCGCGTTCAAGCGCTTCAACCGCCGCATCTTGGGCTGCGTCTGGCGCGGACTCCAAGCGCACATAGGCGAACACCCGGTCATTGCCATACACCGTAGGCGCGCCCAGTGACTCCCGATCGACTGGGATTAACCCCTTGCCCACTTTCCCTGTTGATTCCGCGAGGAGTTGTTCCAGCCAGGCACCGAGGTCGGAGATATCAGGCGAAGTGATCAGGGTCACTTTGTCGCGGCCGAATTGGGCTGCAGCTACACCCAAAATAGTGCCCAGTACCACGCCGGGGTTTTGCTCGACGGGCACGCCGGCGGCGCAGGCGTGCACCATCTCTTCGGTCCGATCCAGAAACTTTGGCACGTCTACCCCCATGATTGCGGCAGGCACCATGCCGAAATCTGAGAGTGCAGAATAGCGTCCACCAATGCTTGGCAAGCCAAAGAAAATGTGACGAAAATGGTCGCCTTCTGCCACTTGCTGCATTTTTGAACCAGGATCGGTGATGGCGATAAATCGCGAGCCTGCGGTTTTTTTGCCGACGGCCCGTTTGGCACGTTCAAGGAAGTATTGCTTAAAAATGTTCGGTTCCAGAGTGCTGCCGGACTTGCTCGACACGATGAAGAGCGTGTTGGCCAGATCAACCTTCTGCTCAAATGCTTTGACCTGCGCCGGATCGGTTGAATCAAGGACATGGAATTCAGGATACCCGTCACGCTTGCCAAACGTCAGCTTCAGCACTTCGGGACACAGGCTTGACCCTCCCATCCCCAGCAGCAGCGCGTGCGAGAACCCTGCGCTCTTGACTTCTTCGGCAATGTTTTTCAGGTGTTGGCTATGGGCCAATTGATCGTCCGTCACGCCGAGCCAGCCGAGCCACGCTCCTTCGTCCGAACCGGTCCACAGCGAAGCGTCGTGTGCCCACAGTCGTTGGACCTTTCCCTGTTTGCCCCACTCTGCGAGGGACGCCTTCACCGTAGAGGTGAGGTCTTCAGGCAGTTTCCAGGTCTGGCGATTGATCTTTGCCGCTCCTGGTTCCTTGCAGTGTTTATCCACCGCACTCAGGAGCTTGTCAAAGGCGTCGGCAAACAGTTTCACTCCCTCCTCGAGCAACGTGTCGGTCACCTTTTTCATCGAGATACCGACCCGTGCGAGCATCTCCATGGTGTCATAGGCTGCCTCCAGGTCCTCGGTGAGGCTTGGGCGTAGGCGGCCGTGATCACGGAATGCATCGAACGTTGCCGGTGGGATGGTATTCACCGTATCCGGCCCAATCAGTTCCTCCACGTACATCACGTCGCGGTAATTGGGATTCTTGGTACTCGTGCTCGCCCAGAGGACACGCTGCGTCTGCGCTCCCTTGCTCGCGAGGGCTTGCCAACGTGGGCCACTAAAAAGTTCATGATATTTCTGGTAGGTCACTTTTCCGTTGGCGATAGCGACCTTGCCCATGAGGCTACGGAGGCTGGCCTGCTCGCTCGCACTGGTGGATGCTTTGAGTTTAGTTGTGAGCAGGGTGTCGATCGCTGAATCGATGCGACTGATGAAGAAGCTGGCCACGCTGGCCATTTTGCTCAGTCCCTGCCCTGAGCTGCTCGCAGGGTTGCCACCCTTGGCCGCGTATTTCTCTAATCCCGAGATGTAGGCGTTGGCCACTTGCTCATAGGCGACCTGGGAAAAAAGCAACGTCACGTTGATGTTGATCCCTTCGCTGATGAGCTGTTCAATAGCCGGAATACCTTCAGGCGTGGCCGGGACTTTGATCATGATATTGTCGCGCCCGACTGCTTGCCACAACCGTCTGGCCTCCTCCAACGTGCCCTGGGTGTCGTGCGCGAGAAACGGAGAGACCTCCAAACTGATATAGCCATCCCGCTGTTTTGTGTGTTCGTACACCGGCCGCAAAACGTCAGCCGCGTCTTGAATGTCACGGATCGCGATCTGCTCGTAGAGATCCTTGGCAGTCAGCTTGCGTGACTCCGGTGCCTCAAGGAGATCCTGATAATCTGTGCTGCCACCAATGGCTTTCTCGAAAATTGCAGGGTTCGAGGTCATGCCGCGCAAGCCATCTTCGTCCAGCAATCGCTGCAACTCGCCACTCGTCAGCAAGTTCCGCCGGATGTAATCCAGCCACACAGACTGGCCGTACTCTTGCAGCGCCTTCAGTGGATTTTTGTCTGTCGCTTTCATGGTTTTTCTCCTTCAAGCTGTAGGAGTCACTCCTGCATCACCCCTACTGTTTATCTCTCGAGCACCTGTACACCTATATCGTCGTATTCCACACTTTCCCTTGTAACTCAAATCCCGCCTGAGCAGAACCAATGACAGTCCGTAGGCCATTCTCTGTCACGCTTCGCACTCTCAACGATGCGACGCCGCCACAAAGGCGTGGGCAATGAGGGTCTGTGCTTCTTCCTGGATTCGTCGCAAATGTTCTCTACTCTGGAAACTCTCGGCGTAGATCTTGTAGACCTCTTCCGTGCCAGACGGGCGTGCAGCAAACCACCCATTCTCAGCGATCACTTTGATCCCGCCAATAGGGCTGCCATTTCCCGGTGCTGTGGTGAGGATGGCCTGGATCGTCTCGCCTGCCAGTTCAGCGGCGTGAATCTGTGGCGGCGAGAGCTGTTGCAGGATGGCTTTTTGCTCTGGCGTGGCAGGGGCATCGATCCGCTCATACACTGGTTCTCCGAACTCGCGCGTCAGTTCGCGGTACAGCTCACCAGGGTCACGGCCAGTTTTCGCCAACATCTCTGCCGCAAGCAAACCGAGAATCAGACCGTCTTTGTCGGTCGTCCACACGGTTCCGTCACGGCGGAGGTACGAAGCCCCAGCGCTCTCTTCGCCACCAAAACCCAATGAGCCATCGATGAGCCCATCCACGAACCACTTGAATCCTACTGGTACCTCGACCAGTTTGCGGCCAAGTGCGACTGCGACGCGGTCGATGAGGCTACTGCTCACGATCGTTTTGCCAACCGCAGCCTGACCTGGCCAGCCTGGCCGCTGACGAAAGAGGTAGGAAATGGCGACAGCGAGGTAATGATTGGGATTCAAAAGCCCAACACTGGGGGTGACAATCCCATGGCGGTCCACGTCTGTATCGTTGGCAAAGGCGATATCGAACCGGTCACGCAGCGCAATCAGACTGGCCATCGCGTATGGCGATGAACAGTCCATGCGAATCTTTCCGTCCCAGTCCACGGTCATAAAACGAAAGGCGGGATCGATCGCCTCATTGACGACCTGGATATGCAAGCGATACCGCTCGGCGATAGGACCCCAATAGGCGACGGAGGCGTTCCCGAGTGGGTCGACTCCGATATGCAATTGCGCGCTGCGAATCGCGTCCATATCCACGACAGCATCCAGGTCATTGACGTAAGCAGCAATGTAATTGTAGCGGTGTGTGGTGGATGCATTGCGGGCTTTCTCGTATGAAATCCTGACGACGCCCCTGAGTTCATCAGCCAGCAGCACGTTCGCAGTCTCCTCGATCCAACGTGTGACCTGGGTGTCGGCTGGGCCGCCGTGTGGGGGATTATATTTGAAGCCGCCGTCCTCAGGCGGGTTGTGCGAGGGCGTAATGACAATCCCGTCGGCGAGGCCGGTCTTGCGGCCCCGATTATACGTCAGAATCGCGTGAGAGATGACAGGAGTCGGGGTGTAGCCGGCGCTCTGATCTACCATGACCTCAACACCGTTCGCTGCCAAAACCTCGAGTGCGCTGGCGAAAGCGGGTTCGGAAAGCGCGTGGGTATCCATGCCGAGGAAGAGGGGGCCATCGATATGGTGCTGTTTGCGGTACCGGCAGATCGCCTGGCTGATGGCGAGAATGTGTGCCTCATTGAAGGCGTTCTTGAAGGCGGAACCGCGATGCCCTGAGGTCCCGAATGCCACCTGTTGCTCGCGCACGGAAGGGTCAGGCCATTCAGTGTAGTAGGCCGTTACCAACCGCGGGATGTTGACGAGCATCGAGGGTGGAGCGGGTTTGCCGGCGAGCGGACTGATTGCCATAGTGGTCTCCTCTTATCCTGTTCCGCTGTTTAGACAGTCTATGGGCGCAATGCTGTTCACCCTTCGACAAGCTCAGGGTGAACGGGTTATAGGGTTGGCCCAGAAGATCATCACCGTACTTGGTAGTTTACTCTTTTTCTCTGTGGCGGTGCCAGAGCTGACTAAGGAAGTACAGTATGCCATAACGGTGGTGGCGCGGGCAGCGCCGTATATGCTGACCAGCCGCCGCCTAACGCCCGGTAAAGCTGGACCACGGCGAGCAGTTGATCGCGCTGCACCTGTGCCAACGTATTCTCTGCGGGAAAAAGTTGCTGTTGGGCTTCGATCACCTCAAAGTAACTGGCAAATCCGCCTTCATACCGCAGGAGCGAGAGCCGCACGGATTCCTGCAGTGCCGCAACCGCCCGGGTCTGTTCCCGTTGCACTTCTACCAGCTTCTGCTGGCTGATGAGTGCGTTTGACACTTCCTGAAATGCCGTAATCACCGTCTGTTCATACTGCCATTTCACTTGCTCCCACTGCGCGAGGGCTGCCTGGTAATTTTCATAGAGCAGCCCTCCCTGGAGCAGGGGCCCAACCGCTTGGCCGGTCAAAGCCCAGATATTGGCGCTGCCCTTGACGATATTCTCGATCTCGTCACTCGCGCCACCATAGAGACTGGTGAGGCCAATCCTGGGAAAGAAGTTCGCCATGGCGACCCCCACCTGGGCATTGGCGGCAATGAGGGTTTGTTCTGCTTGTTGGATGTCAGGACGCCGTTCAAGGAGCTCAGACGGCAGGCCTGGTGGGGTGTCAGGATAGGTTTGGTCAATCAACGGTCTCCCGCGTGCGATTGGTCCGGGGTTGCGGCCGAGCAGCACACACAATTGATTTTCTTTGGCGACGATCTGCAGTTCCAGGTTGGGGATGGTGGCTGCCGTCGCAGCGAGCGCCGCCTCTGCACGAGCCACTTCTAACTTCGAGGCCGCACCCATTTGCAGTCGCTGGGTAAAGAGGTCAAGGGTTTGCTGAAACGAGACGGTCGTTCGCTGGGCGATCTCGAGTTCGAGATCAAGCTCAAGCAGTTCGAAGTAGGCCTGGGCGACTGCGCTGACTAGCGTCAGTACCACGCCGCGGCGAAATTCTTCGCTGGCGAAGAGTTGGGCTAATGCTACTTCGTTGGACCGGCGAATCCGGCCCCACACATCAAGTTCCCAGGCAAGGTTCAAGAACCCGCCGAAGGCGTTTCCCGTCTGCCCAGGGGGGATCGGGGTGAAAAACTGTGACACCCCGCGCGACCGTGATGCGCCTCCTTCGTAACTGGTCTGAGGAAAGAACTCAGATCGAGCCACACCAACTAAAGCCTGAAACTGTTCAACGCGGGCGGCAGCAGTGCGCAGGTCATAGTTATTCTGGAGTGCCTCGGCAATCAAGGTTTTGAGGGTATCGTCGCGGAACACTTCCCACCATGGCAGATCGGCTAGCGAGGCTGCTTCAGGTGCTCTGACCTCACTGCGATAGGTGTCGGGCGCTTCAATCGCAGGCCGTTGATAGATGGGGCCGAAAGCACAGCCGGTAAGGAACCACAGCACGAAGGTCAGTGACCAGAAGAGCGTCTTGCCAGCTCCCCTTCTGGAGAACAAATGAAGCGAGCTTCCACTTTGCCCCATGCCCACCTGGTCGCCTCCACGCCTCACGCCTCAGTCTCCTTCCGAGGTCTCCTTCGCCTGGGTGTTCTTGGTTAGTCCGCTACTCTCGCAACTGGAGACTCAGATTCCTGTATGGTTGGGCGGTCTTCCTTGTGAATAAACAGTCTCTCAATCACGTAGAAAGAGACCGGGATGATGAAGATGGCGATCAGCGAGGCTGCAAGCATGCCGCCGATGACCGCTGTCCCAAGGATTTGTCGTGATTGTGCGCCCGCCCCTGACGCGATCGCCAACGGCACTGTCCCTAAAATAAAGGCAAAAGCTGTCATCAAAATGGGACGCAAGCGCAACCGTGCGCCAGTCAGGGCCGCC
>CAZCWX010000006.1:0-3756 GCA_964502465.1 uncultured Enterobacteriaceae bacterium
GCCACTCCCCACATTGGCGGGGCAACAGATCTAAGCTTGCAAGGGATCGCGAAAAAAGTCGCAGACAACGTGAACCGCGTGCGACAAGGGCAAATTCCTCTTAACTGCGTCAACGCAGAGGCGTTCAATAAACCGGAGCGATGAGCAGTCAGCGTTCAGCGACTAACAGAGTCCGGCTATCTTCCAGTATGGCTGAACGGCGGACTGCTGACTTTTACCGTTGCTCTATCGGTACGTATGGCAAGCCGTGCTGACCAACGTAAATCTGGTCCGGCCGGAAGATACGATTGTTTTTCAACTGCTCAACCCAGTGGGCCAGCCAGCCTGCCACACGCGCAACGGCAAAGATCGGCGTGAACTGATCAATAGGAATGCCCAGGGTGTCGTATACCACGCCAGAATAGAAATCAACGTTCGAGGCAATGCCTTTCGCACCGACGTGGTCATTGATCACCCGTTCCACTTCTTGCGCTACCCTGTACAACGGGTGCTCGCCTTTGGCTTTGAAAAGGTGTTCAGCCAGCCCCTGCAGGACGAAAGCTCGCGGGTCCTTCACTTTGTATACGCGGTGGCCAACGCCCATAATCTTGGCTTTGGCTTTGAGCTTGGCTTCGATGTAGGGGCGGACGTTCTCCACCGTGCGAATCTCACGAAACATGCGGAGGGCCTGCTCATTGGCTCCACCGTGCAGCGGTCCGGTCAAGGCACCGATAGCCGAAGCCACAATCGTATAGGGATCAGCCAGAGTCGACCCAACTACCAGGCCACTGAACGTCGAGGCGTTCATCGTGTGTTCGGCATGCAGGATTAAACATACATCCATGATATGAACATCGAGCGGGTCTGGGTCCTGTTCAGTAAGCATCCATAAGAAATTGGCAGCATGAGAAAGATCATCGCGCGGCTTCACCGGCTCATCACCGTGACGCATACGTTCAAAAGCCGCCACGATCGTTGGCAGTTTGGCAATCAGACGCACGATAGACCAGTAGTTTGCTTCCTGGTCTGTGACCTCCTTGGCCGGGTAGAACATGCCCAACGCCGCTACTGCTGCCTGCAAGGCATCCATGGGATGGCCGGTCTCAGGGAGACACTTCATCAAGTCGACGATCCGGTACTTGATCCGACGATGCGTACGCAAGTCGTGATCGAACTTGGCCATTTCCTCGCGAGCAGGCAGCTTTCCCCATAGGAGCAGGTACGCGATTTCTTCGTACGTGCTGACTTCCGCCAACGCCTCAATGGGAATGCCCCGGTATTCGAGGATGCCTTTCTGTCCGTCAATGAAGCCGACCTCCGACTCCATGATCGGCACGCCTTCGAGTCCAGGAACGAATGTATCCATAGCAGACCTTTCTATAGCAGGGAGTTAAGAAGATTGTCCCATCTGCTACCCAAGTCCACGGCGATCGCTTCACCCGCCCATCTGCTTGGTAAACGTCGCCAAGTCAAAATAATCCCGCCAAGCCGCAATCTTGCCATCGCGAATTTCGAAGACCCCGGCCACTGGCAAAGCCAGTTTCTTTGGTCCCATGACAAAGTGATCGACACGTTCATTCATCACCACATTGCCAGCAGAGGAGGTATGCGCAATGTCAAAATTCGCCGTCTGGACATCCTTCATGAAAGGTTCAAGAAACGCCCGGATAGCCGCCTTCCCCACACACGGCTCCATGGGGATATTGTGATAAAAACAATCGTCGGTGAGATAACTGAGGATCTCGTCAACATTTTTCCGCGACCATGACAGACAGAAGTCGGTCACCAGTTTTTCGTTTTCTGTGCTCATCGTCTGAGCCTCCTTCTTGATTAGGGTTCTATCCGCGTGGGTAAGATCTTCTGCTCATTCCTACTAGCGAAATCCCTTCCTGCTGGCAAGGCTAGCAACCCTCTGACAAAAAAGAACGGCAATACGGTCGCCTTGACGCTTTTTCCGCGCTCCTTTACCTTGCAACCATGAGCGATTTCTATAATCCTTTTGCTCGTGCGCCTTATCACCAGGACAATCGTGGCCGGCAACCAGAAGTCAGCGAGATCCTGCCTACCCTCTTTGTCGGCGAATACCCTCGGGTTGAGGATGTCAACTGGCTCAAACAAGAATTTGGCATTTCTGCCGTATTCAGCTTGCAAGATGCTGATGATCTGTCGGTGAAGAGCATTAATCTGCCCGCGCTCATGACCGAGTATCGTCACCACCACATCGAGTTTCGTCGCCTGCCGGTAGCAGACTTCAACTGCCAGAGTTTAGCCCAAGCACTCTCAGCCGCTTTGCAGGAACTCCACAGCTTTGCGGAAAACGGACACACAGTATTTTTGCACTGCAACGCTGGCTGCAATAGGGCTCCCACCGTAGCGATTGCTTATCTTCATGCGCATCAGGGGATGACGCTCGCTGAAGCGCGCGACTTCGTGAAAGCCAGACGGCCTTGTGGCCCATACATGGAAGTCCTGTATCAACACTTCGGTCGTGGTTCGACAGTGCGGTAGGGAAACACTGTCAACCGCCCTTCGTGGATTCTCCTAAAAAAACGACGCGAAGATGGAGTCTGCAATCAAGAGCCCCTGAAAGGTCAGCTTGATCTTCTCGTCTTCTTCAGCGAGGAGGCCTTCAGCAATAAGGTCGGCGACGTGGGGAAATGCGTCGACAAACTCGATGCCGAAGCGCTGGGCAAAATGCCCACGGGCAAATCCTTCGAGTTGACGAAGGTGAAGAAACACAAACTCTCCCAGCGCCTGTGGTCGCGTCAGTGTCTCGATAGCGCTTCTGGCATTGCCGTCAGCAAGGGCTTTGCTCATATACACGTGCGGACTTTTTGCGTTAATCCAGCGCGTTCCCCAGTCGGGTTCGCAGGCAAACGAATGGGCTCCAGCACCGAGCCCGAGGTAGCTCCCGCCTTTCCAGTAGTTTGCGTTGTGGCGTGAGGGAAAGCCTGGCCTGGCAAAGTTCGAAATCTCATAATGCTGGTACCCCTGGGCAGTGCAGCGCTCCCGGATCAGCGCGTACATCGCCACTTCCTCTTCTTCATCGAGTGGCTGTAACTGTCCGTTGTTCCTCATGACAAAGAAAGGCGTGTGCTCTTCATAAGTCAGGTTGTACAGTGAGAGATGTTCAGGTGCGAGAGTAAAGACCTGCTGCAAATCTTTCTCCAGCATCGTCAACGTCTGTCCTGGCACCCCAAACATGAGATCAAGGCTGGCGTTCGCGAATCCCGCGTCTCGTGCCTGCATCACCGCGTGGAGCGCCTCCTCTCCGCTATGCAACCGGCCTAACGTCTTGAGCAATTGCGGCTGAAACGATTGCACGCCAAGACTCAGACGGTTGACACCAACTGCACGGTAGCCGACAAGTTTTTCTGGAGTGACCGTAGCGGGGTCAGTTTCCAGCGTCACTTCTACATTTGGCACAAGTGGGCAGAGGTTCGCTGTCAGATTCAGAAACCGCTTGATCGAGGCAGGACTAAAAAGTGACGGCGTGCCACCACCGAAATAGATCGTCTCTATAGTTTGCTCCCGCCAGGGCATTTGAGAAAGGTAGTGGTGTAACTCCGCGCAGAGGGCATCGACGTAACGCTCCTCTGGCCAGGTTCGCACACCATACGCATTGAAATCACAATACGGACATTTGACGAGACAATAGGGGATATGCACGTAGAGGGAAAAAGACACAACCTTATCCTACCGTAGACCGGCATCACCAACCAGCTTCTGGCAATCACAGGAAAAGGCTTTCGGCTGCAGGCTATAGGGAATCCCTCA
>CAZCWX010000007.1:0-2548 GCA_964502465.1 uncultured Enterobacteriaceae bacterium
ATATTGTCTTTTTTGTTATGTAGACGATGCTCAATATTTCGTGGGCTACGGGCAGGGAGTCATCCAGCGCAACAGCTTGTTGCGCCAGCTGAAACGCCGGCTCCAGATCTCGGTGAGGGATCCGGACTCCATTGAAAGAACCCTGCCATCTGATTACTCAAACTTGACAGGATGACCGACTGTGACTCTCTCCAGAGGCCATTTTTCGTGCTCTAGACGATCGACCGAAACCTAAAAGCACTACTTTCCATATTGGGGGGTCGGTGTCTTGTAAGATGCTGAAAAGACATAAGAAAATAACCGCTCGCGCATCCAAGCTGTAAAGTTTGAGTGATTAGATCCCCCTCCAGGCTTGCATACGCCTCGGCGTACTGAGGGTCCAGCTCAAGGGCTTGCCTGATCGCTGCTGCAGACGATAAGATTTTGTTAGCTATAAGGATAGGTACCACTTCAGGAGAGGTGAGTATGTTTAAGAGTGTTACCGGTGTGTATCGGAACGGCAAGATCGAGTTGACAGAAGTGCCCCGTTCTGTCCCTGATGAGACTCGCGTTATCGTGACCTTCCTTGAATCATCTGCTCTCGATTTACGGTCTCGTGGCATAGATGAAACGCAAGCAGCTGATTTACGGGCGCGCTTGCGCACTTTTGCTGAAGATTGGGAAAGTCCCGAGATGGCTATCTACGATGACTATGACACTGCCAAAGCCAAGTTGTAAGCGCGGGGATGTCATTCTGGTCCTCTTCCCACACTCAGACCTACGCACAGCTAAGCTACGTCCGGCACTAATTGTCCAAGCCGATAATCTTCAAACTGGCTTACCGCAAGTCATCGTTGCGATGATTACCAGTCGGCTCTTTCGTGCCAATCACCCAAGCCGGGTCACCATTTTCCTTTCCACACCAGAGGGCCAACAGTCGGGGCTGCTCACTGATTCCGTCGTCATGACCGATAACCTCGCAACGATTGCCGAATCTGAGATTGACCGTGTCATTGGGACGCTCCCGATGGCGGAAATTGATGTAGCCTTACGGCACACCTTACAACTCTAATCCTTGCCCTCCGACAACCTATCTCCCAGTGCAGGAGTTTCTTCATAAGTATGTCAAGAAAGGATCCGCCTTGGGGTGCATGGCAATTTCTTGGCTTGGCTGGTAGAACTGCTGCTCTCCGTGCCCTGGATTTCGCTCCGCTTCATCCAGGCTACTTTGCTACACGCGCTTGAGCGAACAGGTATCTCCGGAAGCACTCAACGCACTGGTCGAACGTTATTTTTCAGCTTTTCTGGATCGGATCCATGAGGTGGGTGGTGACATCAACGAAACTGCTGGTGATGGGTTCATGGCCATCTTTCATAGAGATGGATCACCATGTCCATGCTATTCAAGCGATTGATACTGCCCTTGCCCTGCTGGCTGTCACCGAAACGCTCAATCAGGACAATAGAGAACACCCTCTCGCTATTCATATGGGCCTGAACTCAGGAATCGCCCTGGTGGGCGCGACCCGCTTCGAAGGACTGCGCGGCATCCGGTGGACTTTTACGGCCAGCGGCTCGGTGACAAACCTGGCAGCACGCCTGGCCGGCGTTGCAGAGGCCGGGCAGATCCTGGTCGGCCCAGAAACGGTACGACGCTTGGGAAACCGCTACAGCTTGGAGAGAATCGGCCATGAACGTTTGAAAAACATCGTTGAGACCGTCGAGGTCCACTGCGTTCTGGGCTTGTCTTTGGGTAATGAAGGGTAGTACTGCTTCTTGAGGAAGGGAATTTTCTTGAGGTCACTTTTCGCGACGCGAAGGGCTACATGCGCGATCTGGGAGACGACATGTTTGAGAGAGTAGATGAACAGGGGAAAATCATCGGCTTCGCCATTTTCAACTTTTCTCAAAGAGACCAGCAGGCCGTAGCAGTCCCTCTCGAACTTTTGCCGTCGCAGCCATAGAACCGCACGTTACCCCAGGTTCTCCAGCAGCGCTTTGGCCTCTTGCCAATCTTTCGTATCAAACCTCTCGGTCGCCACACCCGCTCGTTGGCCACATCTATCTGTAGGTCAGCACATAAGAAAATAGACTCTTGTGTCATCGCGCCTGCTGCCAACCATCAGCACTTCTTCAGCACTTCGTCCGCTTCCCTTCGCTATGCTTCTGACACACGACGAGGCTGCGTGCAAGAGAAACGATCGGTTTTGAGTCTGCGCCCCTTCTTGATCGAGGGTAGACTTTTATTTTTGCACAATCTTGGCAAATAACATGTAATTTTCTACGAATATTTGTAGAATTTACCAGATTTGAAGTGTTTTTACCACATTTTTCGCAAATAGCGATATCTTTAGCCTTATCTGAAAATCCCATTTGCATACGATCGTCAAAAACAAATAATGTACCTTCCCATAAGCCATCATCAGCAAACTTTTCACCATATTTTACAATACCACCGTCCATCTGATATACCTCTTTGTAGCCTCGGTTCATCATCATAGCGCTTAATATTTCGCAGCGAATGCCACCAGTACAATAAGTAACAATGGGCTTGTCTTTGTATTTAGCT
>CAZCWX010000008.1:0-4735 GCA_964502465.1 uncultured Enterobacteriaceae bacterium
CAGGGGAGTCGAATGGCAAGGAAAGATTTTCTGCCAGGGTGCTAGTTGGTTGGATTGTTTCGCGGTCGCTCTCTGTAGAGACCGCAGTCGGCTGCTGAATCGGTTGATGGGTTTGTCGGTGAACAGCAGGATTCTGGTACCGGTCTAGCCACTGATAAAAGTCTGGTACCGACTGTGAAGGAGACTGCGGGGCTTCGGCAAAAGCTGCAGTCATGCTACTGGCTCCACAGAGAGCAAAACACAGCAGAAGAGCAATGGTATTTTTCATGCTGTGTCCTCCTTTATAATACGCAGATGAAAGAGTTTGATACAGACACCAGGAGAGCATGAGTCCTGCGCTCCTGATGCTGATACGCTTACCGATGCAACTCAGTGAGGCGGTTCAGGTCATACAACTTAGTGATGAAGTCCACCGAAAAGTCCGGCAGACCACCACCATACTCCCGCCACAGGTTGCCGCGTCCGTTTTGGATATCGACCGTATCGACGTTCCGCCAGTGGACCGCACTCCGGCCATGGTTCATATCAACATACCGCTTGGCATCGTCGCTCCAGGCATATCCCCATTGCCAGATCTTCCAGAGCTTGCCTTTGCGATCGAAGGCCACCATGGTCCAGCCTTCCCAGGTTTCTGGGTCGATACTCATAAACACGCTCGTATAGGGGTGCCGTGGATCTTTTGGCATCCTTTCGAGAATGAGCATCTTGCGAATCTGCCAGATATCATCATTCAGCCAGCCGTCCGGGCCACCATAGCGTACGCCATCGTCGTCCCATTTGGTCTTGGCATGCACTGCCAACAAATCTTTATACCCATGAAACTTCCAGTCCCATTCGAGTGGCCGGCCAGAGAAACTGTAAAAGTCTTCCAGGGTATGCTCGGTGCCCATCAACGAGTCAGACTTCACCTCAGCCGAAATACGCCGCACGCGACGTAAGCTCGGTACGTATGCCCACCCATCATCAGTCCGTCGTGGGTCATCGTAACGTGCGATAATGAAGGCGGTTCCTCGCACATCGAACGGGGAGAAAAAGCCCGTAAACTCTTTCCAGTACACCTCGGCCGCGTCTGGCGAGCCAGGTAACTGGTAGTTATTGTCGGGAAACATAGGCAGATGCGAGTAGTACGCGCGATGATAGAAAGTGCCGAGGCTGCGTTCAAATCTGCCACCGCCACCATAGATTGCGGCAGTATCGTACTTCCAGTCTTCTGGTTTGATCGGGTACTCTGTCCCGCGCCACGCTTCCGGCGGCATTTCTGGATCAGGAGGAGTATGATTGCCACCAAAGCGAAGCCAGGTAGTTAGTGCATTGTTGACAAAATAGCCGCGCCAGTACCAGCGCTTGTCGTAGTTCCATGCCGCTTTGATGCCAGACTGAGGGTCCTCTGCTTTAATGTCTTCATTGGCAAAGGGGTATCCACACACATAGTTCTCTAACGCCCCATCAGCAGCCAGTTTCACCTGCTTCTGGTACTTCTCATTGCACTCCAACACCATTTTGTGGGGAGTCCGATGGGCAGTCTCACCGATTTCGAGCTTGACATCCGTCCATTTCTGATACTGCTCGAAATATCCCGGCATCATAAACGGCCGCGCTTTTTCGAGATCAGCATGAGTCAAGGTATCACCAGCCTTGAATTCCGGCTTGGCATCTTTGTGCTGGTTGAACCAGTCATAAAACGTCTGCTGCGTGTACTGGGTGGCATCGGCACCCTGGGCCCACGCACCGGTCTGCCCCCAGAGCAGACCGAAGGCCACAACCATCGATATTACCGAAAATCGTCTCATAAGGTCTCCTTCGGTGGGATTGCTCATTGGTGTATTCTTCCTGCGTTGTTCTCTGTGGGTCAATACTCCTGCAGGAGGTATTTTTTTACTCTACCTCTTCACATCCTCTTCGCAATAAAGCAAAGAACGTAATGAGTAATGCAGAGCCTCCATATCACGTTTTACGCTTTACGTCCTAGAACCGATAGCGTATCCGTCCCCAGAACTCGTTCATCTGATTCCGCTCGGATCCGCCAGCTTGCATGTGGCCGATGCCGAAACCAGTTTCACTGATAGGCCGGCCATCGCCAGTGAAGCCACCGAATGGCCCCAGGCTGTGTTCGCGGCGTACCCCCAGGAAGGCCGTCATTCCTAACTGAACCGACCAGTGGTTGGTAATGAGATATTCCGCATTCCCGCCGAGCGTCGCGTCGTTTCCGGTCGTACCATAGGCGCCGAACAGCAGATAGACCAGTTGGTCACGCAAGAATTGGTTCTGTACAAAGAAGGTAAAGATATAATTGTCGTTCGCCCCCTGAGGAATGCCGAAACGCCCCCCACGCGCATCTGGAATATGAGTCCCAAACCCCTGGAAGCTGAGGAAGAAGCTACGATTCGGGTTAAGGAACCGAACGAAGGTTGGTCGGTCGATGCCAATAACCCAGCGGTAGACGTTGGTATCGGCAAACACATCGGGCTTAGAAAGATCGCTCGTTAAGATGTTTGCCGTCCACGACACTTCCGATCGGACAACAATACCGGTATTCGGTTCGAACCAGTCAACCGAAAGACCGAGCGTATTCACCTTTCGATATTTGGCTGTGAGATGACCAGTAAATCCACAACGGGCAATGTATGCTGCTCGGCGTTGTTCGATGTTTTTGAGGTCGGCAACCGCTGCGGCTTGGCTCATTCGTACTAACTTGGGATCCACTCGCAAACGCACAGGCAGCCCTAAGCTTGAAGCCGTGTCCTCCCCCCCACCACCTCCTGGTTGGGGAAAGATAGAGTTACCGTTGACATCTTGCCGGCAAGCTTGATCTTGGAATGCAAATGGACCAATCAACGGCGCTTCAACAAAATGCATAAGCGGAAAACCGAAGGCAGGAGCATCCTGGAAAGCAAACCAGTCAGTCAACTGGATACGGAAGCTTCCAATTGTGGTTTCCCAGCGTGTTCCAATACCTGAGTTTTTCAGATTCCAGGCAGGCCTACGGTCATCGAAAAGCGCAGTGTTGACTCCTTGTCCAGGGAAAAGCAATTCACCAAAGATATCATTACCTAACGCAAACCCATCAATAGTTTTGCCAAAGCCAATCGCCCATGGTTGGGCGGGATGGCCAAATCCCAACGAAGTGTACCGATCGAACACCCAGACAAGACTCCCAGCAATATCTTTGAATGGGCCAATCGTGCCAAAGCGGTGTTCATACAACGCAGACCATAACGGTACGCGGGTGTCATCAAACAGATCAATAAAGAAGTGGTCGGAGAAATTGACTGGGTTGACGATATCCTGCAACCGGAAGAAGTCCGCCTTTCCCCACACATGTTGTTGTTTCCCTAACCGTAACCAGTTCCGGCCACCAAAGGCATCAAAGAAAAGGTCGAAATACGCTTCGCGAACGGGATAGTACAGATCGAAGTTAGTATCCCGTAACATGCCCCAGCGCAGGTCATCCTGGCTCTGGTTTAAACCGACATAAGCGGTTTTCCGAGTGTTTTGCGGCCGGCCGGGGATCCCGTATGTTCCCCCTGTCGTCAAGCTATACAGAATAGGGTTGTTATCGACCGGCCAAATCTCAGCGAACTTGTGAGGATTGAGCCGGGAACCGGTAATCTGATTAACAGCCTCCAAGAGTCCCCTTCTAGGCGCACGCGGATACCGACCGCGGCCAGAGACGGCAATGGTATCGTTATTGCGGCCGCGACCAAAGCGCTCGCTGATGTCATAAATCGATTCGTACTCTGGTCGCAGTTCAATGAAGTATTCAAAACGGCTGAAGACATCCTGCATGATCCTCAACGGGCCAGACAACTGAATACTGGCACGATAGCGAGAAGACGCAACATGGTAGTCTTCTTTAAATGTGTCACTGCGGAGAATGGTAAAATTATCCACATATCCGTGGACAGCCATGTCCTCGAGACTGCCAATCAACCCAGTCTTTGGTTGTCCCCAGGCCGAAGCAGAGACCAGGGTCACACCGAGTATCGTCGCTGTCAGCCCGGCCCATATTCTTTTCCAGACCTTCCCGTATGCCCCCTGCATAAGACCAGTCCTCCTTCCTTTCCCTACTCTCTCAAGAGAGAGTCGTCGTTGCTACGTCAACAACCCACTACCTACCACTAACCACCTCCTCTATATCCTCCCCACCAAACTTTTAGCAATTAGCTATCAGCTTTCAGCAAAAACAGAGAAATAGAACATAGTTTTTATTTCACTCTGGTCGCTAATCGCTATTCGTTGTGTTAATGCGTCGTCTGTACGCGCGGTACGACACGCATCGGCTGTTCCTCTTCCACCCGGACCGGCACACCTTCTCCTCGGGCGAATTTTGGCCGGAAGATCGCAAACATTGCCGGCGTCAGCAAGAGAGCCGACAACCAATGCGTAATCAGCAGAATTCCCAGCAGCAGCGCCATCTCCGCCGAGAACCGCAAACTTGACATGAAATACCACGGAATGATACCCGCAAGCATGGTCGTCGCCGTAAACGTGACAGCCATACCAGTCGTCGAGATGGCGCGGCGGATGCCATACGTCATATCCCCACCAGCCAAGGGCACTTCGCGTCGGACGCGATCAACAACATACAAAATATAATCTACGCCAATACCCATCCCCACTGCTGTCACTGGCAGCGAGTTAATATTCAGACCGATCCCCATAAACGCGACATACATGTAGCTGGCGACACCAGCTGCGATCAGCGCTATCATCACCATGTTCGCTGCGGCAAAGG
>CAZCWX010000009.1:0-4590 GCA_964502465.1 uncultured Enterobacteriaceae bacterium
GAGGATAACTCAACATGAACTTCCCAGACCTCCCGCATATGAGGCAACTCCAGAAGGATCTGTGGCAGTGGCCGAAATCGCGCGCTTCGGTAATGGTTGGCGCCGGATTCAGTCTCAATGCAGAGCCTCTCACTGGGGTTACCACACGTTTCCCCACATGGCGGCAATTAGCCCGGACGATGTTTGATGAATTGCATCCCGCTCAACCCAGCGAAACGCCCGAGCAGGCAAAAGCACGGGAGGAGCGATTTAACAGCGCGAACGCGCTGAGGATTGCGAGCGAATACGAAGCTGCGTTCGACAGGCGTAAACTTGATCTCTTAATTCGCACACAAACCCCCGATTCCGACCATCAGCCCGGCAAGCTTCACTCGATGCTTCTGCAACTACCCTGGGCGGATATCTTCACGACGAACTACGACACCCTGCTGGAGAGAACAGAGGTTGATGGGAGGACATATCAGCCAGTCATCAAGGTAAGTGAGTTGACCACGGCGTTCGCTCCCCGCATAGTCAAACTCCACGGTTCTTTTCCTTCGCAAACCCCATTCATCATTTCGGAGGAGGATTATCGAACGTATCCAAGGAAGTTTGCCCCTTTTGTCAATTCAGTGCAGCAGTCCTTACTGGAGAACTCATTTGTTCTCATCGGCTTCTCTGGAGACGATCCGAACTTCTTGGCGTGGACTGGATGGATTCGAGACGAGCTCGGCGGAAACCATGCTCCGATTTATTTAGTAGGTCCATTGTCACTAGGGCATGCGGAGCGTTCATTACTCGCGCGCCGTGGAGTGACACCCATCGATTTGGTACCGGTATTCACTGGCATCCAGCCCCCCAATGGAATTCATGCAGCTTCGATTGAGTGGTTCTTGCAAAATCTTGCCGCCGCACGACCACCGCGGCCCGAAATGTGGCCCGATCTGGAACGTGGGTCGATAGCCTCTCCTAAGAGCCGTCCCCTGATTCTCGACGTTGCTGAGGTTGCTCCCGATCCTGTCGAGCTAAGGCCTGCGCGAATCCCGCTGACACCTGAGACCGCTACAAAAGTTGCGGCGCGCTGGAAGTTTGAGAGGGAGAAGTATCCAGGCTGGTTAGTCGCGGAGAAAAACAACCGCTCAAATCTTTGGCTAAGAACGAAGTCTTGGATTATACCACTCATCAATGTCAGCAAGGATTGGCCTGCAGCAGATCGCCTCCTTTTATTTCGTGAAATTAACTGGCGTCTTGAAACAGCGATGGTGCCTCTCTCTCAAGAATTGCTCGATCCATTTGAATTTGAAAAGGTGGTGAGCGAGGTTTTCGAAAACCTCGCTACGGGCCGCCCTCTTCAGCCCTCGCTGCAATTATGGCCAGCAAGTCTTGCGCTGAGTTCTGAGGTTGTTGATGCATGGTTTGAGATCGCTTTCGGCCTGCTCCGGAAGGCGCGGGAAACCTATAATCTTGATCGGTGGCATGCACTGAAGGCGAAGATCGACACGGTGGTGGCGCAACATCCGAAACACATCGATCGGCTTCATTATGAAGCTGCCTTGTGGGCAATGTGGAACGTCGAGCGCGAGTCAGCGAAAGCAATTCTGGATCGCTGGCAACCGTCCTCGCGCTCCCCGCTAGCCGCCATGTGGAAAGCCGGGTTGCTCGCGGAACTAGATGAATTGGGAGAGGCTAAGTCGATCCTCCGAACAGCACTGGTGGAGATAAGAAGATCCCTCCGAAATCATGGACAGAACATCGAGATCCTGTCGCTGGAGGGATGGTGCACATACTTGATTTTTTCGGTCGAGATCTCTCTAGACTTCGCGAAGGATAGAAACCTTGCGAAATACTGGGCTGTCCGGGACGAGTTCTGGGAGCGATGGCAGGAACTCAAGGCATGGGACTGCAACCCTTGGCCCCACAAAGAGTATTTTGACGAGGCGTTGTCTGCGTCTCCCCCGAATCCACAAAAGGCAGAACAAACAGTCCAGGGCTTCGATCCAGGCCAGGTTACGGTGTCGTGGCACCGGAGTGAAGACATTAGCCCCTATTTGCCAGCTTTCGCTTGCATCCGTCTCTACGAACAGACGGGGATTCCTAGGCGCCTGCCAAGCTTCAACGTCGCCGGGGATGCGTTGCAGAACGCCTGTCGTTGGATCGCCCCATATATCGGTTTCTGGAGTCCGGCACTCCTCATTCGTGCCGGCAAGGTTGACGCTTTCAAAAAGGACGATTTTCTATATCGGACCCGAGTTGTAGCGATGGACACCGCTCTTGCCAAGCGGCTTTACGATTGGTGTCTGCAGATTTTAGAGCGGGAGCTAGCCCACCTCTCCGGCCGTATTACAATGGGCTCGGCACCGGAGTCGCTGCTTGAGGTGTTGCCAGAAGTGCTGTCGCGGCTAGCCTTCAAGGTGGAGACCCAGGATCTTCGCAGAACGTTTCCACTTGTTCTCCAATTTCACAGACAGGCCGGAGTAATGTCTCACATCCGGCTCTATGAAGCCTGCAAATCTTGGTTCAGAAGGTTGTTTGAGGCTGCTGATGATGTGCTGTTGCTGGAATGGCTTCCGGACCTCATCAGAGCCCCCTTTTTTGATGAAGGGTTCCATCCTATGACCCCTATAGATCACGCTTGGCCTGACCCTATGCAACAATTTCCGACCGGGAGAGGACGGAAAGCGAAAGACAGCCACTCAGACCTCGTTGCCAAAATCAAAGAAGCAACAAACTGGCTCCTCAGGAGAGCTGCAAGCGAGTCTGGCGGAGGACGACAGATGGCCATTATGCGTCTGATTAAGGTCTATCATGCCGAAGTCATGACGCCTGACCAGGAGCGGCACCTTGGCGAGCTACTGTGGAGCCAAAGGGCTGCAAACAATCTTCCTGATCTGCCTGATATTTTCGTATTTTCATTTTTCCATCTTCCCGCGCCCGCGGGCACAAATGTGCATGCCGTCATCAAGAACCACATTCTCTCTGTCTACACATGGTTTTGTTACTCGAGATTCGACAGGCCGCCTTACGTCAGTTCATTCAAATGGTGAGCTGTCATTCATTCGAGAGGCGTCGTTGGCATCCAAACCAATCGTTCAACTTGACGGAGAGGCGCATGGTAGTGTCGAATGGACTCCTGAGGAATCGAAGCACTTGTATTTGAAAGCATGCAATTGGTGGGGAAATGACAAAGGGGTATTTGAAATGGTAAATCCCGGTGAGCCATTTGGACCAATGCGCGCAGACTCGGTCCTGAATACGCTCAGAAGACTGGGAGACTTTCTGGCGCGCGCGGTCCTGCCCAAAATGGTGTGGGCGGATGAAAGCGAGTGGCAGCAGCTACTCGACTGGATCCAAGAGATGCGAGGCGTCAGTGTGTTTCCCACAGTGGCCTTACCTTACATGCTGTTCCAACGTCCGCTAGAGGTTGAGACGATTGGAAAAACTATTATTGCTGATCTGGACTCTGACGTTGAGGACAGAGTTGCCGCCGCCGCTAAGGCAGCCCGGCATTGGACTCATCTGTCCGTCATTCATTGTGTCCCAGCTCCCCCGCCGAGCCTTCTGACGGCTCTGATTGAAAGAGTAATGTTTCGCCGTAAACCGGGTATCCACTCATGCCTGTGGCAGTTGAGTTGTCTGATTCGAGAGCAAGCGGAAACAATCACCTCTTCGCAGGTTAGCTTGCTCTGCGCCAGCCTAACACCGTGGCATCAAGCGACTATCCTGCCAGTGCCTGACGATGGGCTAGGGGAATTTCCCGAAGCTGAACGGCCCGATTTGCGTGCTCGCGTTGGTGATCTAGCCGGTGCGCTCCATATTTGGCACACAAAATTCGCTCCAGAAGCGCCTGAGCCACCCGCGGTGTTGTTGTGGAGGAATCTGTGTGCAACCGATGTCCTACCAGAGATTCGGCGAGCTTTTGACGCGGGGAGTCAACTTGAGCCATGATTCGCTCAATTTTCTGGTAGTTTAATCCAATCACAGATGTCGCCTTGTGTTCATAGGGGATGAGGCAGGAAAATTCTGGTGATAGTAAACAGAGCCGCTCTGCCGCGTGACCCCCAACTGGATGCATCCGGTGTGCTGCACCATGTGATTCTGCCGGACATCCTCCGCGTCACATGGTAAACCCCACTTCCTGATACGGCTCGCCCGGTTTGTGTGGGCTGAGGCGGAGAGTGACTGTCCGGTCAAGCCATTTGAGAAACTCGAGCACGTTGATCGGCTGATAACCATCTTCAACCGTCTCCTTTGCCATGGCGAGGTGAAGATAACCACCAAGCCGGTTCTGGCCAGTTCCGCCCGGACCGCGCACAGCGCTCAGTCAATGCCCGTGAGCACGAGCATCGGTATCTGTCGAGTGGTCTTTGCTGAGATTCGGCAAAAATATGATTCATATACCAGCAATATCCGCAGTGAGGCAGGTGAAGTCAGTCGGGGCACGGCCCTTAAGCAGTTCTGCCCTTGACGTTCCCTCCTTCTTTCTTCCATCATTATGATTAGACAACTGACATTTGCTTGCCCTGAGCTGCTATAGAGGATAGTGATGACACTCATAATCGATTTGAGCCCAGCAGAAGAAGTACGACTGCGTGCCGCAGCACAACAGGAGGG
>CAZCWX010000010.1:0-8496 GCA_964502465.1 uncultured Enterobacteriaceae bacterium
GGGGGCGTGACGTGGTTTCAGGACTTCTTCCAGGGCTTTTATACCGCGTTCGCGACGGCTTGGGCCACGCTGTGCGCCCAACCCCGCTGTCTGCCGCTGCCGTGGACCGTGACCGTCACCGAGGCGCAGGCGAAGACCGCCGTGGTGGTTTATGTCGCACGGTTCATTCGCGGGCAGCTGCCGGAAGAAATCATGGTCGGCCAGCGCGAATATAAAGTACGCGATACCGCCTCAGCCCAGTACGCTGCTCAGCGCGCCGCCCGCCAAACGGTAGAGAGTCTCCTGGCGGTCGGGCCGCGGTATGGATTTCGCTGACACCCGGCGCCCGCAGAGCGTTTTCTCTTGTTCCCAAATGAAGACCTTTTATAAGAACTGGCGCAAGGCTTGCCGTCTGGCTGGACTGCCTGATAAGCTAGGGCACGATTTCAGACGGACAGCGGAATTGATGTTGCCCATACGCCCCCGTAGCTCAGGAGGATAGAGCACAGGATTCCTAATCCTGGGGTCGTGCGTTCGAATCGCGCCGGGGGCATGACACTTTTTCCCAACAGCCGTAATTTTACAGCGAAAATACCCAGCGTCAGAATGGTAGAGTGCTCGCACCCTGTTTTCTTCAGTGAACCGATCCTTCCCTAAACTGCCGCAAAATCCCTTCCGCGATTTTTGTATTGAGCGTGGCCAGTTTGATCCCCTCGGCTGCCAGCTCTGCGATATGCCGCGTGTGATCCGCCATGCGGCCCTGGTTCTGCTCAATCCGCTCCAGGATGGTGGCGATACGCTCCTCCGAGCGCTGCACAGATCTGATGCTGTAGGCAACCAAGAGCACAGTCGCCAGGGCCATGAGTCCCAAAAGTGTGTGCGAGAAGTCCATGGTGTTCTCCTCTTCTCAATATACATACATAGAACAGATGCGTTCTCTTATGGCTTCTCAGTCTCTCTCTCTTTCCCTCTCAGGAGCTCAGTCAGCGCTTTGACCGATCGGAGGTCGCCAGAGATAATGAGACTATTCGTGGGAGAATAGGGAACGATCCGTACCCCATAGGGCGCAACCCAGCTTAGCGTGTAGGCGACTTCTTCGGCTCTTGCATACTGGAGCGGCACCACCTCGATGACGGTTTCTCCCGGTGGTGCTTTTTTCGCAGGTACGATCCAGGTACTCTCCGCTTTCCTGATCATGGTGTAGCCATGGACAGCCAAGGCGGATTGCAACAGCCGGAGAGCCTCTTCAGAGGTCACTTTCGTGGGGGCCAGAAGGGTGATCTTGCCTTTGACCTGTTCGGGATCAAAGAGAAAGGTGGTTTGGGTAAACTCGCCGACCTTTTTGATGACTGTCTGGAGATTTTCGTTCTCAAAGGTGAGGACAATCTGGTTGGCCGACGCCGCTTCCAGAGAAAACAACAGAAAGAAGAAAAGGAATGCACCTTTCATAAGCCCTCGGTGAAGCGAGAGTAACCGTTGCGTCATTTCTCACGTGCTTCTCACATCTTATACAAAGGCGCTTCCAGGAGTCGCGCTGCGGTCGAGCTTACGCTACGGCTGTGTCATTCCCACCATTGCATAGTGCTCCGGCGCAGCGGTGCGAGGGTTCTTGTACAGCAAAACCTGGCAAGGTCCGCCACTTGCCCCTCCTGGACAGACGATTGCTGGCCACGGAGCGCCAATCCGTTCAATCGGCATCATGGTGTGCATTACCGCGAGGTGAGCCTGGTAGACGGTGACCTCTCCCTGGTTATAGGAGATTGGATGTTTTTCTTTCACCACCGCTAAGTTGATCGGTGGCTTGTAGCACCCATCGCGGATTTGGCGGCCACAACTCCCGCACGGATCTTGGAAGATGGTGAACTTTTCATCGTCCTCTTCAATCGTAATCGTCGCGAAATTGCCAAGCAGTAAGGCAACCCAGCTTTGCAAGCGATCCTTGGGATCGTGCGCGATGTCTTCCATCATCCATGGCATCCAGCGCTTTTCACTACTGAAACGCAGGCATTGTTCAAGTGCCTCGACGCCGTACTGGCGATAGACGTGAGAGAGGAGCATGGAGGTCCATTCGCGATAGAGGTCGTGCAGATTCTGAAAGCCTTTTTCCAGGTAAGCATAGAGCTGCTTCGCTTCTTCACTATTCCCGCTGTCGATTAATCCCGCCATCCTCTCTTTGGCTGACTTACTGCAGTTGAGCACCTCTCCAACGCTCATATTGAGCTTGAGCGCTTCGACCAGCACTGGGCTCAGCGGTGCAGCCTGTGCAAGCCCCTCGTGACCGTAGCGCTCATACAGGAATGCTTGGATGGTGGCGACCCAATGATAGTAAATGTCGTGGAAGGCTAAAAACGCCTCTTCCAGTTCGGCGTATTTCTTCTTGGCCGCCTCTTTGTCGCCGGCCTCAAGCACGGCCAGCATTTGCTCTCCCGGCGGGCGACACATGGCGTCAAGCTCGGTTTGCGTAAAAAGCCGCTGTGCAGGCATGATTTCCTCTCCTTGTCTTTTTCTCCTTATTGCTGCATCAGTGCTGGCTCTTCCTCATACGCTTCCGCCAACAGCTCGACGGTGTGCAGCGCTTTGATCGGCAGGCCCTGCTGTTGTAAGCCAGCACGGATTTGCATCAAGCATCCCGGATTTCCCATGACCACCACGCTCGCTTCTGTTTCCCTGATATGAGCAATTTTTCGCTCGAGCAACCGCCGCGCCATTGCCGGCTCAGTCAGGTTATAGGTGCCAGCGCTGCCACAGCACCAATCCGATTCCGGCAGCTCGGTCACCTGCAGTCCAGGGATGGCACGCAAGAGGGCACGAGGCTGCTCACGGACACCTTGACCATGGGCAAGGTGACAGGCGTCATGATAGGTGACTCTCGTCCGCACCTCCTGCGTTGGCGGTTTCAAGGGAATGCTACCCAGGAACTCCGCCACATCTTTCACCTTCGCAGCCACTTGCTCCGCTTTCTCCTGATAGTGCGGGTTCTCTTTGAACAGCTCGCCATACTCCTTCATCATGGCCCCACAGCCAGCAGCATTGATGATCAGCGCGTCCGGGTTGAGACCACTGAACAATTCGATGTTGCGGCGCGCCAGAGCGAGGGCAGCGGCCTTATTGCCATTGTGGAGCAGCAACGCTCCACAACACACCTGTTGCTTCGGCACCAGCACGTCGCAGCCATTGTGGCGCAAGACCTTTACCGTCGCCTGGTTGGTAGCGCCAAAAAGTGCTGGCATCACACAGCCAGACAACATCGCCACCGTGTACCGTTTCTCACCAATCGCGGCATACCGCCCAGCCAGCGGGACAGCGGATAAGCTCCCTTTTTCCGGAAAGAGTCCAAACCAATAGCGCAGTTGAGGCGGCAGCCGTTGCGAGCGTGCCAAGCGACCGAGCCCCAGGGCAGCACCGATCTTGAGCATGAGCGCAAACACGCGCACGCCGAGCGGGCTAGGAAAGACGCTGTTGATCGCCCATCGTTTCATGCGCTCCGGTAACGGGCGCTTATAGTTTTGCTCGATGAACGGTCTGACGCCTTCGATCAGCTCGCCATAGTGCACGCCAGAGGGGCACGCGGTCTCACAGGCGCGACATCCCAGGCACAAGTCCAGATGACGCACAGTCTCGCTATCAAGGGCAAACCGGCCTTCGTGCAGCGAGCGCATCGTCGCGATCCGGCCGCGTGGGGAATCCATCTCCGTTCCCAGCTCAACATAGGTGGGACAAAAGGACAGGCAGAGCCCGCAGTGCACGCAATCAAAGAATTTCTGGGAATCAACAAAATCAGTATGCGTATTGGTCATGATAGCAGTTCGCTTTCAGCGATCAGCTCTTCGCGTTGCCATAATCGACAGTCCACCATCGCCAATGACTAGATTCCGCCCACGAACCGACCAGGATTGAGAATGCCTTGGGGGTCGAGGGTGTCTTTCAATTTTTTCATCAAGGGAAACGCGCCGCCGATATGTCCCCAGACATCGACGCGCTCCTTGAGCAATGGATCTATGGCTTCGACCACCACATAGCTATCGAGCTTCTTCGCCATGATGCGCAGCCAGTCCACCCAGGAGAGCACTCTCTCTGAGGAGGTGCCTGCGGTGCGCAGAACGCAGGCATAGACGATACCATTCCCTGCACGGGCCAGGAGCCGCACAGGCAGATCCCGCAACACCGCTTCTTCTTCGAGGTCTGTGCAAAAACGAGCGAGCTGTGTAGGCAACACACTCGCCTTACAGCGGACAATAGCCTCTTCGGCAACCGGAAAGTTCCGTAACGTCTCGACAAGCGTTTGCTCGTCTTCCTTCCCCCACTCTTCAACCACAGGTGCTGTACGCTCAACCAGCTCATGGATACGAGTTCGTTGATACGACACCTCTTCGGCAATGCCAGCGAAACCGATGAAGAGCGGGTAGCCATCAGCTCCGTTCCCCTGCCCTTGCAACGGATGAAAGTTCGCCAGCTCAAGAAAGGCAGGTTGCAGTTCAGAACCCAGGATCGGTAATACGAGCGCCATGGCGTGCTCGGGTGAGGGAAAAGGCAGCGCCAGGACGACCTGAGTTTCTGGTCGTGGACGCACTTTGAAGGTTGCCTCGACAATCACCCCTAACGTTCCCAAAGAACCGCAGTAGAGCTTGGGGAGATCATAGCCGGCAACATTTTTTACCACTCGACCACCGCCTTTTATGACCGTCCCGTCAGCCTGGACAACCTTGAGCCCGATGAGAAAGTCACGAATCGTCCCTTGCGAGAGGCGCATTGGGCCACTCAGGTTGGTAGCGATTATCCCTCCGATCGTTGCCTGTGCGGGCAACGGCGGGTCAATCGGCAGCCACTGGCCATGCTCCCCCAAAAGCTGTTGTAACTGCGCCAGGGTCATGCCAGCCTCGACTGTCACCGTCATATCGGTCGGCTGGTAATCCACCAGTCGGTTCAGTCTGGTGAGGGAGAGGGCAAGATCATAGCGTCGTAGTATCCCTCCAAGATGGAGGAACGCTCCCTGCCCGACTGGCACAACCGCGAGACGCTGTTCGTTGGCCGTTCGCAGGACTGCGGAGACGTGCGCAAGCGTCTCAGGAAAGACCACCTCTTGTGGTTCCCGTCCATCTATCGCGAACCGCTGACGATCTTCAGCCGATCCGCGCACGCTTGCGACGCTATCAAGAGACAAAGGCTCAGAAAGCGAAGATTCTGTCATGAGCAAGCATGTCCTCTTTTCAAGTACCAGCCTCTAGTCTCAAGTCTCGCCTTACAGCGGTGCCTGCCTGCGGGGCATGCGCACGTCGATACACCCATGAGGAGTGGGAATGATCTTATTCGGGTTGCACAGGTTATCCGGATTGAACACAGAGCGGATCTGGCTCATGACCAGCAGATCCTCAGGACTGAAGATCAGCGGCATTTGTCCCATTTTCTCTATGCCGATCCCATGTTCGCCTGTCAGACTGCCACCAAGATCGACACACGCTTTGAGGATTTCTTGTCCAGCCTTGATGACACGCTCGGTCTCATCCGCGTTCCGCTCATCATAGAGCAAGATCGGATGAATATTCCCATCGCCCGCATGGAAAACATTGGCAATACGCAACTGATATTTTTCCGATACCGCGGAGATGACACGCAAGATCTCTGGGACCTTCGTACGCGGTACGACGCCATCCTGGGTACAGTAGTTTGGTGCCAGACGCCCAACCGCCCCAAATGCCCGTTTGCGACTCTTCCACAAAGCCAACCGCTCGGCATCGTCACGGGCAACACGCACTTCACGCGCATGGTTTTGCCGACACACTTCCATGATCCTGGTCGTCTGCGGATCAAGGCCGGCGGCTAAGCCGTCGAGCTCAATGATCAGCACCGCGCCCGCATCAGTGGGGAAGCCGAAATGGAACGCGGCCTCCACCGCCTGGATGATGAGATGATCCATCATCTCCAGGGCCGCAGGCACGATGCCCGCGGCGATAATGTCTGAGACTGTCTGTGTCGCTCCATGCACAGAGGCAAAAACAGCCAGGAACGTGCGGTACGCCTGTGGTTGGCGGGTGAGACGCAACGTTGCCTGGGTGACCAAGCCGAAGGTCCCTTCGGCGCCAATGGTAATGCCGCGCAGATCGTATCCTGGGACATCTTCTACTGCGCCGCCCAAGGCCACGATTTCTCCGTCTGGCAACACGACCTCAAGCCCAAGGACATGGTTGGTTGTGACCCCATACTTCAGGGTATGAGGGCCACCCGAATTCTCGGCTACATTGCCGCCGATCGTGCAGGCTTGCTGGCTCGACGGGTCTGGAGCGTACTGCAATCCCTGGCTTTTTACTGCATTGCTTACCCAGAGGTTCACGACACCCGCCTGGGCAACCACGTACCGATTCAGTACATCGATATGGACGATCCGGTTCAAGCGACTGGTGCCGATCATTACTGGCGCTTCGACAGGAAGACATCCGCCACTCAGACCAGTGCCGGCACCACGAGGCACAAAAGCGATCTTTTCCTTGTGCAGCAGTTTTACCACGGCAATCACTTCCTCGGTCGAGTGCGGCAGAAGGACAACTTCTGGAATGGCTTTCTCCAGAGTATAGCCGTCACATTCGTAGACGGACAGCGCTGTTGAGTGCACGATGACACCCTCAGGACCAACGATGTCGCGAAGATGATCAATGAGAGAAGGATTCATAAACAATTACGCCACAGGTCTCCGGCGAATCATGCGGTTGACGGTGTATTCCAACAAGACGTCGCCTTTCTGATTCAACACTTGTTGCAGAAAGGTCACGATACCACGATCTGGTTTTGAGGTCTCGCGCTTGGCTAATACTTTCACCCTAACATGGACAGTATCGCCACACCGGAGTGGTGCGGGAATCTTCATCTCTTGTACGCCGAGCAGGGCCATGCCCCCACGCACCAGGCCAGATTGAATCGCCATCCCTTCAGACAGCGCGAAGGTGAAAGATCCTGGCGCGATACGGCTCCCGAAGAGACTGTGATTTTTGACGAACTCCATATCGATAAACAAGGGTTCGAGAAACCCAAACAAGTTCACGAACGTCACGATATCGGTCTCAGTGATCGTCCGTGCGTGCGTTGCGTATTCAGTGCCAACCTCGAATTCTTCAAAATACTCGATGACCATGCGCACTCCTTCCTGCGCAGAGAGTCTTATGAGTTCTGCTGCTGAAGTCAACCGCTAGTAGACAGACACATCCACCTGCAGTGCAGACAAATGGATTTCGTACACAAAAGGGTGTTGACAAAATTTCCCCCCTCACGTTCATTAAGGTGTTATGAAAAAACGTATTGCTGTTGTTGGAGCTACCGGCATCGCTGGGCAGCAGTTTCTTATTGCGCTCCACAACCACCCCTGGTTTGAGGTAAGTCTTTTAGCTGCCTCCGAACGCTCAGCCGGGAAGGGCTATGGAGAAGCTATTCGTGACGCCAAAACTGGGGCACGACGCTGGTGGTGTCAGGAAGAGCCGCCTCAACAGGCCCTGGCGTTACCAGTCCAGGAAGCCTCATCGCTGAATCTTGCCGGGATCGACCTGGTTTTCTCAGCAGTTGAGTCCGATGTGGCCAGAGAACTCGAGCCACTGTATGCGAAGACCACTCCGGTGGTCAGCACTGCTTCCGCGTTTCGCTATGAACCGGATGTCCCAGTCTTTATTCCTGGAGTGAATCTCGATCACATTCGCCTCCTCGATATTCAGAGGAAGACGCGCGGCTGGCACGGGTTTATTGCCACGCAACCCAACTGCACAACGATCGGTCTCGCGATCACCCTGAAACCCCTCTTTGATCATTTCGGCCTCAAGACCGTCATCCTGACTTCCATGCAAGGGGTATCGGGAGCAGGTCGTTCGCCTGGTGTCATCGCCCTCGACATCCTCGATAACATTGTCCCTTTTATCTCTGGAGAAGAAGAAAAGGTCGAAAAAGAAACGCGCAAGATCCTCGGTATTTTAGGGGAAACCAGTATCATGCCTGCAGATTTTGTTGTCAGTGCCACCTGCACCCGGGCGGCTGTACTTGAAGGGCATACTGAGGCAGTCTTGGCGGCAACGGCTCGCCCGTGTGCGGTCGAAGACATGCGGGCAGCCATGATCTCTTTCGGGCATGAATTCGTCAGTTTGGGTCTCCCATCTGCACCCAGGCATATGATTATTCTCCACGACGACCCGTTTCGTCCGCAGCCGCGTCTAGACCGTGACGCTGAGGATGGCATGGCCACTTCGGTCGGTCGCCTCCGCAAGGATACAGCTTTGGAGAACGCGGTGAAATATCTGCTGGTCAGTCACAATACCAAGATGGGCGCAGCAAAAGGCGCGGTGTTAATGGCTGAGTATCTGTTACAGAAAGGGTATATGTGAAGCGAGCGATGAACACCAGATGATCGCTCATCGCTCGCTGAAAAAAACGAAGGGGGAGCACCCATGGTTGCTACCCCTTTTCAGTCAAGAGAACGACAAAGAGCTTAGGATCAAAAAATTAATAACTCCCCGACTTCATGAGTAGATGGGAGCCCCTGTCATT
>CAZCWX010000011.1:0-3765 GCA_964502465.1 uncultured Enterobacteriaceae bacterium
GCCCACTCGCCAACGTCCGGGCCGCCAAGTTCCACGACGCAAACGGTCAGCGGCCCATCGGTTGCGCTTTGCCAAGTATGGCAAGCGGGTGGTGGCTTAACTGCGCGCCATTGCCCGTCAAGGGGGAGGAGAGAAAAAGCGCCGCTGAACCGCTTAAGTTGTGACTGGTGGTGGCTCTCTCGCCGCCTCAGCGTCGCACCGCAGGAGTTTCTACCGGCAGGCCACGGCCACGCCACGCCAGGTACAGTTCAAGGTTCACATAATCGTCCGCGCCGGAGGGAAGTGGTTCAGCACGCACGGCAACGTTGCACCAGATAAACATACGGTGCGTCGAACCGAGCGTCTGCCAGGTATGGCGATAGATCGGGAAGCCGTTGATCTGCCCTTGGCTGACCACTTCGCCGCGCAACCGCTGCCCAGCCTGTTGGTCATGGCAGTGCGTGCAGGCCAGGTCGAGTTGACCACGGCGGCGCAAGAAGAACGCCTGCCCGGATGCAAAGAACGGTCGTGCCGGACCGTCGATGTGTACGTTAACCGGTAACCCACGTGACTGAAAGCCCACAAAGGTGGTGAGTGCCAACAGGGCTTCGGATTCGTAGGGATACGGTGGGGCCTGCAGGTGTTCCTCACGGCAGCGGTTGATCTGCTGTTCCAGGTTGATGAGCTTGCTGTGCCGTGGGTCGAAGCGCGGATAGCGTGTACGTACACCGCGCATGCTCACGGTTGCATCCTCATGGCAGCTCGCACAGGCTTTTTGGCTGATGCCACCTGGCTGGTGCCATAATGCATCACCGTGTTCCACCCACAACAGACCCGGATTGGCAAATTGGTCATTCTGCAGCCGTTGGTTGTCTTCTGAGAGATAGGTATAGCCTGAGCGTCGGCCATCGACAATGTATGGAGCCATCTCCTCGGCAAGCGGGACCCGTATGCCGCTACCGATCAGACTCAGCAGGAACACGACTGTCCGCCCGACTGCCCGATGTCGTTCACCCGCCATCCTCTCCCCTCATTGCGCGCTCTCCCCGGCTCCCGTTTCTTTCAGGGTCAACAGATAGGCAACAACGTCCTCAATTTCCTGTGCGGTCAGGATGGGCTTGCCACGATAACGCTCAAGCACCCTGTGCAGCCCCTCCACCCTGTAATATGCCGGCATGGTCGTCTCTGGGGTTATCACCTTTGAATCAACCAGGCGCAGGCGCAGCGCACCTGCGGTATAACGGCTGCCAACACCGTCCAGAGCCGGTCCCACCGTGCCATGAAACTGGCGTTCTGGTAACGGCATCGCGTGACAAACGGTACAATCGCCCCGATCGCGGTCAAAGACGATGCGGCGTCCCCGCTCTGGATCACCGGGCTGCCCACTGAGTGGCAGGGGAATCGTTCCCTCAACCACTTGATAGGGCACCAACTGCTCGTTGTCTTGCGCTGCACTGAAGGGAGTGCCGAACACCAGTCGTCCCACCAGCATGCCTACTCCCAGCATCCCACTGCCGCTCCGGATGATCTGTCGAAGAGTGGTGTCTGCCGACACACACGAGACGTCCATATGGCAAGAAGCCCTCAGCACCTCAGGCAAAGGTGTCAGTCACGATGTTCGCGTACCATGACCGTGCATATTCCGCTTCAAGCACTCGTACCTCGTCAGGGGCATCCAGTTGGCTCACGCCGTCTGATCCCTCCACGGTAACGATCACATCGTCCACCACGCGATAAACGCCGGCGATGGAAATGCCGTAATCAGGCGCGACCAGGCTGTAACAGGTATTCATTAGGACCGGCGTTGGCACCTGCTCGCCCCGCAGCAATGCCACGATTGCCGCTGCGCAAACTTTCGCCTGATTGTTCGCGCTAAAAGCGGATTTAGGCATCGGGTTGGCGATGGCGGCGTCACCAATAATGTGAATGCCCGCATGGACAGTTGATTCAAAGGTACTTCCTCGCACCGCACACCAGCCTTTGCCGTCATCAAGCCCAGCGGCACGGGTGATCCCTGCGGCGTGCTGTGGCGGGATGATATTCGCCACCGCTGGTTTGTATTCGTCAAACTCAGTGGACACCGTGCCGGTACGGGTGTTGACCTGCACAACGCGACCACCTTGCGAGCCGGAGACCCATTCGAGGAGACCGGGATAGAGGCGCTTCCAGGCGGCTTGGAACAACGCCTGCTTGGTGAACGTATCCTTCGCATCGAGGATCAACACCTTCGAGCGCGGTTTCGAGGTTTTGAGATAGTGGGCGATCAGGCTGGCACGCTCGTACGGACCAGGGGGACAGCGAAAGGGATTCTCCGGGGCGGCAATCACCACCACGCCACCGTCCTCCATCGCTTCAAGCTGGCGACGGAGCAGGACTGTTTGCGGACCAGCCTCCCACGCATGGGGAAACACCGCGCTAGCTGCCGCATCGTACCCTTCAAGCGCTCCCCACTGCAATTCGATGCCAGGCGCTAACACCAGACGATCGTAGGTGAGGGTGTTCCCGTCGCTCAGTGTGAGTCGCCGCTGTATTGGATCGAGCGCCGTCGCCATGGCGTACATCACCCGCACACCGTAGCGCTCGTACAGCGTATCATAACTGTGGGTCACTGCAGCCAGGTCATGCAGGCCCGCAAGGACCACATTACTAAACGGACAGGTCACAAACTGGCGGTGTGGCGTTACCAGGGTGACGGTAAGTGTGGGGTCAGCGCGCCGGAGGTATTTTGCACAGGTTGCTCCAGCAAAACCGCCGCCGACCACAACGACTTGGGAGTGGGTGCACGCCCAAACTCGGCGTGCACCCATACTGGCGAATGGCAGACCCGCAGCGAGACAGAGCACTTGGCGACGTGTTAGCATGGGTCCAATCTCATATAGGACACGGGGACACTGCAGGCCTCCGTTTCGTTCGGAAGAGAACGAGGGCCGCTCCTGGTCCTCTCTGCGCTCACCGCTGCCGCAGGCTGGCAAAGTACGCTGCCACCGCTTCGATCTCTGCCTCGTCGAGACCCTTGGCAATACGGTTCATAACTGTGCCCTGGCGTGCCCCGGTCTGGAACGCTCGCAACGCAGCCACAAAGTCTTTGATCGGCATGGTATCAAAAGAAGGAATCGCCCCCTGGCTTCGTCCGGCCGGTCCATGGCAGGTCACACAAGCGTTCATCAGAGCAGCACCACGCGATGCGTTAGGGGCTTCTGCCGCAGTGTGAGAGAGGCACCCCACAAGAGTCAGCAACACAGCCATGAGCGAGACACGCAGTACCTGCACGTTCTCTCTGCCTCGATCTGAGCGTCCGGTATCACTCGGTCACGGTAATGGCCACCCGCTCGGATTCGATCGCACCAGCGTCATCGGTCCAGACAAACTCGATGTCACCTGAGGCGTCGGCTACGGTAAAAAACGCGAGATATGGGTTTGCTGCCACACCAGGAAACAAGTCCGCGCGGAATACTTCCGTGCCGTTGTAGCGGCAGTGTATCTGTTTCACGACGTTCTGAGGAATCGGACGACCAACGTCGTCATGGCGAAAGCCAGTTTCCATGGGATGGCGAATGAGGAGGCGGATCTCAATGATCTCTCCTCGCTTGGCTTCGGCAGGTACCTGGATTCTAGCATTCGCCATACGCTCCTCAGCTTCCTTCAATGCATGCGGCGGCGGTGACAATGACCTCCGCCGTCCCCACCCAACAGGAATCATCACTCATCACTGCTACTGCAACGACCTGCTGAGATCCGGCCAGGCGAATCCGTGTGTTCACCTCAGCCCGGCCAGAACGGGGACCG
>CAZCWX010000012.1:0-19842 GCA_964502465.1 uncultured Enterobacteriaceae bacterium
AGCGCTTTTGCCAACGCCACTCGCAATTCGAACATTACTCTGAAAAGGGGTTGAGGTGTCTATAGACCTCGGGAAGGTTGCTCCACCTTCGGACGATCGGCGGTGGCGGCTAGTGAGTACGACGATGCGCCGTCATGGCTATCAATCGCATGCCCTTATCGAAACCCTCCATAGCGTACAAGAATCTTTCGGATATTTAGATGAGAAAGCCTTGCGTTACGTCGCCGCCGCGCTCCGCGTGCCGCCCAGCCGTGTGTATGGGGTCTCGACTTTTTACCAATTCTTCACTCTCAAGCCGCAAGGACGGCACACCTGCGTGGTGTGTACGGGGACTGCGTGTTATATCAAAGGAGCCGCGACCCTTGTAGAGGAAATTTCACGTGTTTTTCACATCAAGTCTGGAGAGACGACCACAGACGGCGAACTCTCTCTCTTAACGGCGCGTTGCTTAGGATCATGCGGATTAGCTCCGGCGGCGGTATTTGACGGTGAGGTCCTGGGCAAATTGACCGCGCCTGCGGTGTTGGAGAAACTCCAGGGATGGACGAAGCATGCTTCCTGAGGAACTGCGTAGAATCGCGGTAGCTGAACAGGAGACACAACGACAACTCCGGCAGAGGGTGCACGTGTGTGTCGCTGCTGGGTGTCTTTCCTTGCGCAGCGATCAAGTCAAAGAGGCGTTAATCAAAGAGGTCAAGCAGCGCCAGCAGGAAAAGGAGTGCGCCATCAAAGGCGTAGGCTGCATGGGGCTATGTTCGGCCGGTCCGCTGGTGAGTATCAAACCTGGGGGGACGATGTACCATGGAGTCTCTCCCGAGGATGCGCCCGCCATTATTCACAGCCTCGGTAATAGCCCGGTGAGCAGTCTCGCTACGCCTTCAGATCTTCCTTTTCTTAAGCGCCAGCAAAAGATCGTTTTGGAAAACTCTGGCGAGGTAGATCCTGACCACATTGAAAGCTATTTGGCTGCTGGTGGTTACGAAGCCCTGTTTCAAGCGATTAGCGAGATGACGCCGGCAGAGGTCAGAGAGCAAGTAACGCACAGCGGCCTCCGTGGGCGCGGTGGAGGCGGATATCCAACCGGTTTGAAGTGGATGACAGTAGCCAAATCCCCTGGCGAGCGCAAGTTTGTCATCTGCAACGCCGATGAAGGTGACCCAGGTGCCTTTATGGACCGCAGTGTGCTGGAAAGCGACCCCCACCGAGTGCTGGAGGGAATGGCTATTGCGGCGTATGCGGTCGGCGCCGCGCGGGGGTACGTCTATGTGCGGGCCGAATATCCCCTGGCGGTAAAGCGCCTGCGCACCGCTATCCAACGGGCAGACCGCTTTGGCGTGTTAGGTGATAACATCGGCGGAACCACTTTTAGTTTTCATATTGACGTTCGCCTAGGAGCAGGCGCCTTTGTCTGCGGCGAAGAGACTGCGCTCATTGCTTCGATTGAGGGGCAGCGTGGCACCCCACGCCCACGCCCGCCATACCCGGCAGAGTCTGGCCTGTGGAGTGCTCCCACCTTGATCAACAATGTGGAGACCTTCGCGAATGTCCCCCCCATCATCCGCAACGGCGGTGCGTGGTTTGCCAGTATCGGCACAGAGAAAAGTAAAGGAACGAAAGTATTTGCCCTGGCCGGTCGGGTGAATAACACGGGATTGATCGAAGTGCCAATGGGAATCACTCTCCGTGAGATCATCTTTGACATCGGTGGGGGGATTCCCGAAGGGCGACGAATCAAGGCAGTCCAAACCGGCGGCCCGTCGGGTGGCTGTATTCCTGAGCAGTACCTGGACATGCCGGTGGACTATGAATCCCTCGCCCAGGTTGGCTCCATCATGGGCTCTGGCGGGATGATCGTCATGGACGAGACCTCCTGCATGGTCGACGTCGCCAGATTCTTCATGGAGTTTTGTATGACGGAGTCGTGCGGCAAATGCGTGCCCTGCCGCGTGGGCACAGTGCACATGCACAACCTGCTGCAAAACATGACTGAGGGGAGAGCAACACTAGAGGATTTGGTCATGCTTGAGGAACTCTGCGAGTTGGTCAGAGATACGAGCCTGTGTGGGCTTGGCCAAACCGCCCCCAATCCCGTTGTCAGCACCCTACGGTATTTCCGCGACGAGTACCTGGCGCACATCACGGAACGACGCTGTCCTGCCGGAGTGTGTCATCTCTCAGGGACAGCGGAGGACAAGTTATGAGTCCGCCTGCACGTGTCAAGACGCTCAAGATAGACGGTCTCGATATCGGTGCCAACGAGGATGAGACCATTCTTGCGGCGGCCCGCGAGAACAACGTCGCGATTCCTACCCTGTGCGACCTAGAGGGACTATCGTCCGTTGGCGCCTGCCGCCTGTGCCTGGTTGAGGTCAAAGGAGCACGTCGCCTGTTGCCCGCGTGTGTCACGCACGTTGAAGAAGGTATGGAGGTGACCACGATTTCGGACCGCCTCACCCGCTACCGTAAACAGATCCTGTCGCTCTTTTTCTCGGAACGCAATCACATCTGCTCGGTCTGTGTCTCCAATGGACACTGTGATTTGCAAAGCCTGGCCCAAACCCTCAGGCTCGATCACGTTGCGTTCCCTTACCTCTACCCCCGCCTGCCGGTAGACTCGTCGCACGACCGTTTCGTCCTTGACCATAACCGCTGTATTCTCTGTACCCGGTGTGTGCGCGTCTGTGATGAAATCGAGGGCGCTCATACCTGGGACGTCCTCGGACGCGGTGTGAATGCCAAAGTCATTACCGACCTCAACCAACCCTGGGGTTCTTCGGAGACGTGCACGAGTTGTGGTAAATGTGTACACGTGTGCCCGACTGGCGCCTTGTCCGAGAAGGGGAAGTCGGTCGCAGAAATGGCGAAACGACGCCAGTTTCTTCCCTACCTGATGTTGATGCGGGGGGAACGGCGATGAGTAAAATGCGGCTCGCCACGGTTTGGCTCAGCGGATGCTCTGGGTGCCATATGTCTTTTCTAGATATGGATGAACGGCTCATTTCCCTGGCCGAGCGTGTAGACCTCGTCTATAGCCCACTTGTCGATGTCAAAGAGTTTCCCGAGAATGTTGACATCACCCTGGTTGAGGGTTCAGTGGGGCACGAAGAGGACTGGCGCCGGATTCATACTATCCGGCAGCGGACGAAAATCTTGGTGTCCTTCGGAGACTGCGCGGTAACGGCGAATGTCCCCTCTATGCGGAATCTTTACGGTACCGAAGCTACCCTACAGAGGATTTATCAGGAAGCTGAGGTACTGCAACCGCAGATCCCGAACCAAGTCGTGCCGCGCCTCCTCACGCGCGTGCGTCCCGTACATGAAGTCGTCAAGGTGGACCTGTTCATGCCCGGGTGTCCGCCTTCGGCGGATACCATCTATTTTTTCTTGATCGAACTGGTGGAAGGGCGCACACCTGATCTCCATACCCGTACCCGGTTTGGCGCATAGAGACAGAGAGGGAATAATGGCTCAGCAGATCGTGATTGATCCGCTCACTCGGATCGAAGGGCACGCCAAAATTACGCTCCATCTTGACGACGATGGCGCGGTGCAGGACGCTCGCCTGCATATCGGGGAGTTACGTGGGTTTGAGAAACTCTGCGAGGGTAGACCCTTTTCTGAGATGCCGTCCTTGATGGCGCGGATTTGTGGCATCTGCCCAGTCAGCCATCTCGTCGCTTCGGCTAAGGCGTGTGATGCTCTTCTAGCCGTGCAGATTCCGCAGACGGCGGCTAATCTCCGGCGCATCTTGAACCTTGCCCAGCTCATCCAATCCCATGCGCTGAGCTTCTTTCACCTTTCCTCTCCAGACCTGTTGCTGGGGATGGATAGCGATCCGGCGCAGCGTAACATTTTTGGCGTCTTGCAAGCGCACCCTACTCTGGCCCGTGATGGCATTCGTCTCCGTCAGTTCGGCCAACAGATTATCGAATGGCTGGCAGGAAAACGTATTCATCCGGCCTGGGTTGTGCCCGGCGGTGTGAGCGCGCCGCTCTCGGCCGAACGGCGTGAGCAGATCACGGCGCAAATTCCTGAAGCCTTCGCCATCATGCAGCGCACCTTGGACTGGTTCAAACAGACGCTGGCCCGGTACCAGGAAGAAAGCGCGACCTTCGCGAATTTTCCTACGCTCTTCATGGGTCTGGTAGACGCGGACGGCGCGCTGGAAACATATGATGGATCATTGCGGATTATCGACGCGGCAGGCACGGTCCTGGCCGACCGTCTCGACCCTACCCGGTATCAAGAATACATCGGAGAAGCAGTAGAGCCCTGGACATACCTGAAGTTTCCCTATTACAAGCCTCAGGGGTATCCGGACGGCAGCTATCGCGTTGGCCCGCTGGCACGGCTCAATCTCATTGACAAATGCGGCACCCCGCGGGCAGATCAAGAATGGACCTCGTTCCGGCAATTAAGCCCTGGACCTATCCTCAGTTCTTTTCATTATCACTACGCCCGGCTCATCGAGATCCTGCACGCCATTGAACGTATCGAGCAACTGCTCAACGACCCAGACATTCTTAACCCACACGTGCGAGCCTTTGCTGGTCCGAACAATCGGGAGGGGATTGGCGTCTCCGAGGCGCCGCGCGGGATCCTGTTTCATCACTACCAAATTGACGCGACGGGCCTCATCACGCGGGTGAATCTGATCATTGCCACCGGCCAGAATAACTTGGCGATGAACCGTGGGGTTCTGCAAGTCGCCAAACATTTCGTGCAGGGCACACAACTCTCCGAAGGGATACTTAACCGGGTTGAGGCGGTCGTACGCTCATTCGACCCCTGTTTGAGTTGTTCCACCCACGCGGTCGGACAGATGCCTTTGCATATCCAGTTACTCGGGTCGGATGGAACAATGCTTGATGAATTGCGGCGCAAGTGATGGCTGGTGTACTGGTGATTGGATACGGCAATCCGCTGCGTGGCGATGACGGCTTCGGCTGGCACGCGGCCCGGTCCCTCTGCCAAGACGAGGCTGGCAGCATCCTTGAAGTTATTGCCTGTCACCAATTAACGCCGGAACTCGCTGAGCCGATGAGCCGGGCACAGCTCGTTATCTTCATTGATGCCGAGCTCGGCGAAGTGCCGGGACAATTGTCCTGTCAGGCGGTAGAACCGCAGCTTGGTTTCACCGCCTCCCTCTCGCATCAGCTTGATCCACCGACATTACTGGCGTGGGCACAGTCGCTGTATGGAACCTGCCCACCAGCTGTCTTGCTCTGTGTGACAGGCCAGTCTTTCGCGCATGAGGAAGAGCTATCACCCGCCATGCGAGCGGCCCTCCCGGCTGTGCAGGCAAAAGTGCACGAACTCGTCACACCAGTCATCCAGGCGGGCAAGATCGCGGAGGGGAAACAGCATGCATGAGTTCGCGGCTACGCAGTCACTCGTTCAAGCAATCTTAGACCACCTCAAGCGCAGAGGAGTGAAGAAAGTGCTCGCTCTGCGCCTACGGCGGGGGAGTGCGTTCTCCGAAGACGCACTTCGTGCGTCCTATGCCGCGGTGTCTGCGGGGACTCTTTTGGAGCAGGCTGAGTTGTCCGTAGAGACGGTCAACCTTACTTTTCACTGTCCTTGTGGTCACAGGCAAATCGTGACGAGCGACGATCTTATCGGCCACATGTTTGTGTGTCCGGGGTGCAATGCCCCTCGAGAAGTCGATGAGGCACATGATCTCGAAGTCGTCGAGGTGACGATTGAAGCGGAAGAAGAGCACCATCATTAGAAGATTATGAAACGGGAGTAATGGTGCAGTTTGATTTCTCTCACAGGGAAATGATCAGCCATCAGTAGGGAGAGGGGAATCGATTGAAGCGGCGCCTGCGGACTGGTCAAGCCATCGCTCTTGCTCCTTAGGACCTGGGCACGAATAACTGGGTCAATTCTTGTGGTGCGGGCCTCTGGCCTGCCCTTCACAATGCAGGCGGGACGCCTGCACCACAATATGAGAACGATCAACTTATTTCTGCTCGGCTCCTTAGCAGATGCGGGGCAGGTGGGCACCAGAGAGTATATCCACGAGCCGCTTACTGCCAATGACTGTCTGCATCACGACCCTGTCGGTGTGTTCAGCTACAACCTTGCCTATACACCGAGCTTCCCTACCCAACGGATGGGCTTGCATCCGGGCAAGGACGGACACGACGTCCTTCTCACCCACAATCGCAACCAGCCTACCCTCACAGGCCAGATAGAGCGGATCCAGTCCTAACATTTCGCACGCTCCCCGTACCTCTGGCCGCACGGGGATCTGTGCTTCGTCCAACGCTATTCCCACGTGCGCGCTAGCTGCGATCTCATTGAGCACAGTGGCAAGCCCTCCCCGGGTGGGGTCACGTAAGCAGTGGATTTCTGAGCTGCTCTCGAGCATGGCTTGCACTAAGGTATGAAGGGCGGCCGTGTCACTCACCAACGTGGTCTCAAATTCTAACCCCTCACGAGCCGAGAGCACGGCAACGCCGTGATCCCCAACGGTGCCACTGACTAAGATGCAGTCTCCAGGCCGAGCCTGATTGGCAGAGATCTGCAACGGGTGCGACACAATGCCAATGCCACTGGTAGTGATGAACACGCCGTCTCCCTTCCCTTTCTCCACCACTTTCGTGTCTCCTGTCACCAACCACACACCTGCCTCGCGGCAGGCTTCTGCCATGGAGGTTACGATCCGCTGCAGATCAGCGAGCGGAAAGCCTTCTTCCAAAATGAAAGCGCCCGCGAGGCCCAGCGGCATGGCTCCGCACATCGCGAGGTCATTAATCGTCCCATGTACGGCCAGGCGACCAATGTCGCCACCCGGGAAAAAAAGCGGGGAGACGACAAACGCATCCGTAGTAAACGCTACGCGGGTCCCTTGTGCATCTAATACCGCCTGATCGTTGAGCAGATCGAGGTAGGGGTTAGAAAATGCGGGCAGAAAGAACTGCTTCAGCAAGTCAGCGGTCATTCTGCCGCCGCTGCCATGACCCAATAAGACGGTCTTGGCGGTACTCAAAGGCAGGGGGCATTGTGGTCCATTAACGGGCGTTGTCATGTTGCTCCTCTTGCCGCCAGCGGCCAAAGCGATAGTACGCGGCACAAGCCCCTTCCGAGGACACCATAGGCGCGCCGAGAGGGTGTTCGGGGGTACACAACGTGCCAAATGCCGGGCAGGCTGGCGGCTTGATAAATCCCTGCAGCACACGACCAGCCTGGCAGAGCGGCGATTCCGCCCGGGAGGTCAGATGCAGCTGAAAGCGTTTTTCTGCATCAAACTCGGCGTACGCCTCTCGCAGCACCAAACCGCTCTGTGGCAAAGGAGCTAACCCACGCCAACTGCGGTCCACCGCGGTAAACACCTCTGAAAGCAGGGCACGCGCCGACACATTTCCCTGCGGCCGCACGGAGCGCGCGTACTGGTTTTCCACCTCTGCGCGTCCCTCTTCCAGCTGTTTCAGACACAGCCACACTCCCTGCAGCACATCGAGCGGCTCAAACCCAGTGACCACGAGAGGCACCCGATACCGACGGACCAGGGGTTCGTACTCCTCAATCCCCATGATCGTGCAGACGTGACCAGCGGCAAGGAACCCCTGTACCCGATTCTCCGGCGCCGCAAGGATGGCCTCGATGGCGGGGGGAACTCGCACATGGGCCACTAACAAGCTGAAATTCCGCAGGCCTTTTTGTTTGGCTTGCCACGCGGCCATAGCAGTGGTTGGAGCGGTGGTTTCAAAACCCACCGCAAAAAAGACGACCTGTTTCTCGGGTTGGCGCTGGGCGAGCTGCAGCGCGTCAAGAGGAGAGTAGACGACGCGGACATCTCCACCTTCGGCTCGCACCGTAAAGAGATCTTTTTCCGACCCGGGCACGCGCAGCATATCGCCGAAGGAGCATAGGATGACATGCTGCTGCAACGCCAAAGCAATGGCTTTGTCGATCAAGTCGATCGGGGTGACACACACGGGACAGCCGGGACCATGCACCAATGTCACGCTGGACGGGAGCAGCTCATCGAGACCAAAACGGACAATCGTATGTGTTTGTCCGCCGCACACCTCCATAATGGTCCACTCCTGGGTTACCAAGCGACGGATCTGCTCGATCAGCTGCTTGGCCAAGTGGGGGTCACGATACTCGTCAATGTATTTCACAAGTCCTCCTGCGGCACGGTGGTTTCCAGCTCGTAGAGGAGAGCAAGGGTTTGTTGCGCCTCCGCCTCATCCACCTGACTGATGGCAAAGCCCGCATGGACGATGACGTACTCGCCTTCCCGCACTTCTGGCAGATACGCCAGGCAGACACTACGACTCACCCCATTGAAGTCCACCTTTCCCATGCGTACCCCTTCTTCCTCAAAGATCGTGGCTACGCGACCAGGAATACCTAGACACATACTGACTCCTCAATAAGGCAGACGGGACCCTCGTTAAGACGACCCAGTCAGCTAAGCCGTGGCAATTACTGCCTGTCCAAGATAGATCCCGCCATCATTAGCCGGCACCTGCCGATGGACATACACGGTGAAACCAGCGGCTCGCAGTCGAGCAGCAGTAGCGTTGAGCAGCAGCCGATTTTGCCAACACCCACCACTTAAAGCAACGGTTGTCAACCCTTCTTTGTCCCGGACCTGCGAGCAGACAGCCGGGACAATCTCAGCCAAGGTGAGACGGTTTCCAGTTCGATCGCTGCCTGGGCTTCATCCGTCACTTCGCCTCGTAGACCGAATAGCACTGCCACCGCGTCAGATAGTCGGCCACAACTCGACGTCAGCGGTTCTTTCGTCATTACCGTCCCTCTTCGCTGCCCTTTTTGCTCCTGAACGGAGCGAGCTACGGCAGCAACGGCTAGTTCTCACCGCCAGCTCTGCAAGATCTCCAGATAATTGACTCGCTCGTAGGCCTTGGGGTCGGGGCAGCGGATCAAACTCATGCTTCCCTGCATCTGTGCAAGCGACTCGTACTCGTGTTCCTCCAGCCATGTCGCGATCCCCTCGCGGACGACCCGGAGGTGCTCCGGGCCATGCAGGAGGAGCGCGGACACCATCTGAATCGCCTGGGCGCCACACATCACTGCTTTAATGGCATCCAAGGCAGTGTGCACCCCACCCGTCACCGCCAGCGAAGCTTGCACCCGACCCGACAGGATCGCCAGCCAGCGCAGCCGCAATAATAACTCGCTCGAATCAGACAGGTGGAGTTTGTGTTCCACAGCGAGTTCCTCTATATCGATATCAGGCTGGTAGAAGCGGTTGAAGATCACCAACCCGTCCGCACCCGCTTCATCCAATTGATGAGCAAAATGGCCAAATGCCGAGTAAAAGGGTGAGAGCTTGACGCCCACCGGAATGTGAACCTGCTCTTTGACGGCCCGAAACATATGGAGCACTTTACGCTCCACGTGTTGGGCGGTGTCGTGCAGATCGGTGGCAATGGAGTAAACATTCAGCTCGAGAGCGTCGGCACCAGCCTGCTCCATCTGCCTGGCGAACTCAAGCCAGCCGCCGAGACTCGCCCCGTTCAAAGAGGCGATCACCGGGACGGCTACCGCCTCTTTGATCTGCCGAATCCTGTTCAGATATTCGTCGGGTCCAAGCGCAAACACGTTGGTATCTGGAAAGTAGGACAGAGCCTCAGCAAATGCTTCTGTGTGCGTCTCCATGTGACTGAAGGCGGCAAGCTGTTCCGCCACGATTTGCTCCTCGAAAAGTGAATGCATGACCACAGCCGCCGCGCCCGCGTCTTCCAATTGGCGGACCATGTCCAAATCGTCCACAAGAGGCGAGGCACCGGGCATGAGCGGATGGGGCAGGTGAAGCCCGAGATAGGTCGTGGAGAGATCCATAGATACCTTCCTATGATCCGGTCGGAGTTGGTGTGACAGTCGGGTCCTGCACACGCGCAGGTATGGGGTGCTTGATCCCGGCGAGTTGCTGGTAAACAGCGATCCGTGCGGTCGCGTCCTGTTGCGCCAGTTCGATCAGCAGCTTGAAGCGCTTCGGGTCGAGCTTCTCGACCATACGAAACCGGGCTTCATTGCGTGTGTAGTGTTCTACCGGGATCTTCGGTGCGTCAGAGTCCAGATGCAGCGGCGGCTGCCCTTCGGCAATCCGCCGTGGATCGAAACGGTAGAGCGGCCACACGCCCGCATCCACTGCCAGCTTCTGCTGATCGGCTCCGTACTTCATATCGTACCCATGAGCAATACAATGGCTATAAGCGATAATTAGAGACGGCCCCGGATAGGCATCCGCCTCCAGGAATGCCCGCACGGTTTGCTGGTCCTTCGCGCCAAAGGCTACACGGGCGACATAGACATGACCATAACTCATCGCTTCCAAGCCCAGATCCTTCTTTCCGATTGCCTTGCCAGCACTGGCGAATTTGGCCGCGGCACCAAGGGGTGTGGCCTTAGACTGCTGACCACCGGTATTCGAGTAGACTTCGGTATCGAGTACCAGCACATTCACGTTGCGGTCTGTAGACATGACGTGGTCTAGCCCCCCGAACCCGATGTCGTACGCCCAACCATCTCCCCCCCCTAACCAGACGCTCTTCTTGACGAGGTAATCAGCGAGTATTTCTAAGCGGCGCGCCTCCAGGCTCAGCAGTGTGCTGAGCTTAGTCCGCAGGATCGCTATCCGCTCACGCTGGCTCTGGATGCTAGCATCATTTGACTGATCCGCATGCAGGATTTCTTGTACAAGCGTCTCACTGATCTGCGATGTCAATCCCCGGAGGAGTTGTCGTGCCTGCTCAGCCTGGCTGTCGATCGCCAAGCGCATGCCAAAGCCAAACTCGGCGTTATCCTCGAATAGTGAGTTGGACCATGCCGGCCCTCTTCCTTCCCGGTTCGTGGTGTAAGGTGTGGTCGGGAGGTTGCCTCCATAGATCGAGGAGCAACCAGTCGCATTGGCGATAAGTACGTGATCACCGAAGAGCTGCGTGAGAAGTTTAATGTAGGGTGTTTCGCCACACCCCGCACAGGCGCCGGAGTACTCAAAGAGTGGCTCCAGGAACTGCGAGCCCTTATTGTCCAGCTTGACCCGTGTCCGATCAGGCTCAGGCAGGTTCAGAAAAAATGCATAATTCTCCCGCTCAGCGTCATGCAGCGGGGGCTGTGGAGCCATATCGATCGCCTTATGGCGAGGATTCGACTTATCTTTAGCCGGGCACACGGAAACGCAGAGGTTACAGCCGGTACAGTCTTCTGGTGCTACCTGGATAGTGTACTGGAAGCCAGAGAATTCGGCAGCTCGGTAGGTGGTCGTCTTGAACGTTGCCGGCGCCTGGGTGAGATGTTCAGGCTCGTACACTTTCGCGCGGATTGCGGCGTGGGGACACACCAGCGCGCACTTATTGCACTGGATGCAGATCGTTGGATCCCACACCGGCATCTCGAAGGCAATATTGCGTTTCTCCCATTTGCTGGTGCTGACGGGCCAGGTTCCATCGACTGGAAAGGCGCTCACAGGCAGAAGATCTCCCTTGTTGGCGAGGATGAGGGCAGTGACCTTTTTCACAAAATCCGGAGCCTCGTCTGCAATGAGGGGGGGACGGGAGCGGACAGCCGTGATCGTGACGGGCAGGTCGATCCGGTGGAGATGCGTAAGGGCCTGATCTACTACCGCACAGTTACGGGTTACTACCTCCTGTCCCTTCTTTCCATAAGTTTTCTTGATGGTTTCCTTGATCTTGGCGATCGCCTCATCCTTGGGCAGAACTCCCGAAATGGCAAAGAAGCAGGTCTGCATGATGGTATTGATACGCCGCCCGAGCCCGACTTCACCCGCCACCTTGTATGCGTCAATGACGTAGAACTGTAGTGCCTTCTCCACAATCTGTTGTTGGACTTCGCGTGGGAGCCGCTCCCAAATCTGTTCGGGAGGGTAGGGAGCATTGAGGAGAAACACCGCACCCGGCGCCGCATACTCAAGCACCTCGAAACGATCGAGGAAGTTGAACTGGTGACAGCCGATGAAACTGGCCCGCCGGATCAGATAGGTGGATTGAATCGGGCGAGGGCCAAACCGGAGATGAGAGATGGTGACCGCTCCTGACTTCTTCGAGTCGTACACGAAGTACCCTTGCGCGTAGTGCGGTGTCTCCTCGCCAATGATCTTAATGGAGTTCTTGTTCGCACCAACGGTCCCATCAGAGCCGAGCCCGAAGAACACCGCCCGCACGACATCTTCGGGCTCGATATCAAATTCAGAGTCAACTGGCAGGGATCGATGGGTCACATCATCGATGATGCCCACTGTAAAATGGTTCCGCGGTCGTGCGTGGGTGAGTTCATCGAACACCGCTTTGACCATCGCTGGGGTGAATTCCTTGGATGCTAAACCGTACCGCCCACCGATCACCTGAGGTTCAACAGTACATGGTGCGTTGCCTGTGTCACGGGCCTCCCGCAGAGCCGTCAGTACATCTTGATAGAGCGGTTCACCGATAGCGCCGGGCTCCTTTGTACGGTCGAGCACCGCCAGCGCACACACCGTGGCCGGCATGACAGCGACAAAGTCTGGCACCGAGAACGGACGGAAGAGACGGACCGTAAGGACACCGACCTTCTCTCCCCGTTTGGTCATCCAAGCAACTGTCTCACGGACAGTTTCGACACCAGAGCCCATGAGGACGAGAACCCGCTCGGCTCGCGGATGCCCTTCGTAGTCGAACAAATGATAGTGTCGTCCGGTTTGCGCCGCGAACTGATCCATAACGTCTTGTACGATACGGGGGCACGCCTCGTAGAAAAGGTTGCACGCTTCGCGGGCCTGGAAAAAGGCATCCGGATTCTGAGCAGTACCCCGCAACACAGGACGATCAGGGGTCAACGCCCGAGCACGGTGTGCTTGGATTGCAGCTTCGTCAATCAGGAGCCGGAGATCGTCATCGGTTAATTCTTCAATCTTTGCCACTTCGTGCGAGGTGCGGAACCCGTCGAAGAAATGCAGGAAGGGCACTCGGGACCGGAGGGTCGCCGCCTGCGCAATGGCCGCACAGTCGTGAGCCTCCTGTACCGAATTGGAAGCGAGCAGAGCAAACCCCGTCTGCCGGCAGGCCATTACATCCGAATGGTCACCAAAAATCGACAGCCCGTGGGTTGCGACTGCACGTGCTGCTACGTGCATGCAGAACGCAGTCAGTTCACCGGCAATCTTGTACATGTTCGGGATCATCAGGAGCAGCCCCTGAGAGGCTGTGAAGGTCGTTGCCAGGGCACCTGCCTGCAGGGCGCCATGCACAGCCCCTGCTGCACCACCTTCTGACTGCATTTCTACTACCTGTGGGACTATGCCCCAGATGTTAGGGTGCTCCTGCACAGACCATTCGTCGGACAGTTCACCCATTGGCGAGGAGGGGGTAATGGGATAAATCGCGATGACCTCACTGGTTCGGTATGCGACGGAGGCGGCAGCCTCGTTGCCATCTATCGTGATGGTGCGTCGGGTACTCATAAACAAACGCTCCTCAGGGTGTGTAGGCTACGAGCTAGAAGGAATAACATGTCAGTACCAGGTAGAGGTGTAAATCCGGACCTGGTGGAGATGACGATCGGCGGTTGTGGTGGCGAATCACGACTAAAAAAGCCTGGGAGTCTCATCTATATAGTCCACCGTTTAAGCCAGGCTTCTCGTTATCGTCCGGAGCCTCAGGAGGACAGGCGATGTCGCGCCGCCCAGGTTATCGCCTGCTGGCGCAGTGTCCCCTCCGGCAGGAACCGCTGGATCCCGTCTACTAACCCTTGTTGGTGCTGCGGAAGGGAGAGTGATTGATCTATTTGCCGGGCCATGAGCTTGATCGCTGCCCGGCCCGTCAGCACCAAATCTCGATAGATGGTGTCTAACTCGGACTGCTCCAGTTCCAGCGCCAAGGTAAACGCTTCGTCCTTGCTTACCCCGAGCTGCGCCTTTTCTTCTACGCGCTTGAGCAGGCTGTCCATCTCCATCAGTTTGGCTGGGAACTCGGGCATGAAGTAGCCGGGATCGGAGTCCACCTCAAGGGCCGCTCGTTGAGCTGCGAGGATTTTGCTGTGGTGTTTTTCTTCCTCGGCCAGTCCCAGCCAGAAACTCGCCAGCTCCCTGTCGTCGATGAGGTGAGCCGCGAACTGGCTATAGATATCTGCTGCCCGCTGCTCCAGCACGCTACAGCGTTGTAGGACTTCAGTCATGAACATAATAAGCTTCACTCCTTTGCTGTTATCATAGCAGTTTACGTTCCCTTGCTGCCTGCTCCAACTCTTCGCGGAACTGCGGGTGAGCGATATCGATCAGTGCCTTGGCCCGCTGGCGTAGGGTCTCACCATAGAGTTGGGCGATGCCAAACTCAGTGACCACATAGTGCACGTCACCGCGAGTGGTCACCACGCCGGCACCGGGCTTAAGCATGGGAACGATCCTTGATAGCTCACCGTTGTGGGCTGTGGCCGAGAGCGCGATGATTGGTTTACCGCCCCGGGCGCGGGCTGCACCGCGGATAAAGTCGAGTTGGCCGCCGAAACCCGAGTAGATGGTCGTGCCGATCGAGTCGGCACAGACCTGACCAGTGAGGTCGACCTCCAGGGCGGAATTGATGGCGATCAGGTTCTCGTTCTGGGCGATAATGAATGGGTCGTTGGTGTAGTTCGATGGGTGCAGCTCAAAGGCTGGGTTGTTGTCCACAAAGTGGTAGAGCGCGCCGGTGCCCATGACGAACGTGGCCACTGCTTTGCCCGGATGCAGCGTCTTCTTAGAGCCGGTAATGATGCCGGCCTCCATGGCCCGCATCACCCCATCAGAGAGCATTTCGGTGTGCACCCCTAAGTCGCGCTTCCCGGCGAGGCTGGCGAGGACGGCGTCTGGAATGGTGCCGATACCCAACTGTAATGTCGCCCCGTCCGGAATGAGAGTAGCAATATGGTGCCCGATCTGTCTTTCTACCTCTCCGAACCCGGGAGATGTCAGCTCTGGCAGCGGCTCATCGCTCTCCGTTATTGCGTGGACCCGGGAGACGTGGAGAAAGGAGTCTCCCAGTACCCGTGGCATTCGCTCGTTGACTTGGACGATCACCGTACGCGCAGCCTCGGCTGCCGCCTTCGAGGCCAAGACTTCGACCCCCAGGCTCATGAAGCCGTGCTCGTCCGGCGGGGAAACTTGGAGCAGCGCGACGTCGAGGGGCAAACGACCAGATGAGAGCAGGGCTGGGATCTCCGAGAGAAAGACCGGGGTGTAGTCGGCCTTCCCAGCGTTAACCGCCTGGCGGTCGCCGGAGCCTACAAAGAAGGCATTGTGACGGAAGTGCCCTTCCAGATCAGGCGCGGCGAGTCCGTCACCCAGTAGCAACAAATGTACGAGTTCAACGCGCTCCAGTTCAGGTCTGCGTGCCATCAGGGCACGGAGGAGAAGTCGAGGGGTCGCGGCGTTGCCGCTGGTAAACACGCGGTCCCCACTGTTAATGGAGCGCACAGCCTCTTGCGCACTCTGACGCCTGCGTCCGTATTCCTTAATCCAAGACATAATCCCCGTTACTCCTCTGTCGTTGCCTACGACAGCCCAGACCCACGGCTGGCGTAAGCCTGGGTCGCCTGGCCCGCAAAAATGTACGTGCCACGCTGCAACGCCGTGTTCTGTCGCAATGCCTCGTGTACCCCTTGCCGGAGGATGAGGCGTAAGTAAGGCAGAAGCGCCTGGGTCAGCGCGTGAGAGGCGGTACGAGGCACGAGTGAGGGAACGTTCGGAAGCGCATAATGCACGACCCCATCCTGCTCAAATACCCCGTCCTCGGTCGGCGTGAGGCGTGAGGTTTCGACACACCCGCCCTCATTAATGGCAAAATCGAGGATGACAGCGCCACGCTTCATCTGTTGCACGAGCGAGCGTGTCACCAACAGCGGCGCTGCCCCCTCCGGCTGCCGTACCGCGCCAACCAGCACCTCGGCGAAGGCAGCAAATTTCTCGATGTTGTTGCGCGTCGCCAGCGCGGTTACCACCCTGCCGGCAAATAGTCGGTCGATGCCTTCGAGCTTCTGTACATCCGTGTCCAGAGCGTACACACTAGCACCGGCACCGAGAAAAGCCCGTGCGGCCTCAAGACCGAGCACGCCGGCACCGAGGATCACGACATCAGCCGGCGGGATGCCGGGCAGGCCGGAAAGCAGCACACCCATACTGCCCTGTGGTGCTTCCAGCAATCGGCTGGCGATATGTGGCGCCAACCGACCGGCGATCTGGCTGGAGATCTTTTGTAGTGGGAACGAGCTATCATCTTCGCGAACTGCCTCCAGGCCGACCGCAGTGAGATTGCGTGCCAGCAACGTTGGCACCAAGCCCGGCGAGACGCTATACAAATGCAAGAAGGCGATCAGGGTCGCGCCCTCAGGCAACAACCTCCACTCCTCGTCACGCGGCCGCTCGACGCGCAATACCACGTCTGCACGGCCGTATGCCTCCGCAGCCGTGTAGACGATATGCGCCCCGGCAGCCTCATACTCCTCGTCCGGAAAGCCGGCACCGTGACCCGCGCCTTGCTGGACTATTACCTCCGCACCAGCCTGACACAGCTCCCGTACTCCGGCGGAAGAGAGAGCTACCCGACGCTCGACCATGCCTTTGCCCAATCCTGTCTCTGTAGGAATACCGAAACGCATACGCAATGCTCAGCTTTCAGTGGGAAGTCCTCAGCTCAGTCGCGCTATTTACATTATGCGCTAGCTGGAGCGCCGCACGCAAACATTATAGTGATTCGATATGTTACGGAACAGCACTGCGAGCCTATCGCCTGTTCGGTGAGCCTCGACTCGAAGAAGGCAATTGCACGTTTGTCATTAATAGGGCGTTTAAGATGTACCCTCGTTAGCTCAGTAATGAGCATGTCTTCGACTTGAAACAAAATCATAATCGAAAACATGCTCTTTGTCGCCCCCTACAACATGCAAGTGCGGAAGCTCAGCCGCGCCCTTGGACCCCGAGCACGGATCGGGTCAGTGGATAAGTTCCAAGGACAGGAAGCGCCGGTGGTGATCCTATCCATGGGTGCCAGTGAAGGCGTGGGATCACCGCGGGGTCTGGAGTTTTTATTCAACAAGAATCGGCTCAATGTGGCGCGCACGCGCAAAATCTGGCGATTGTGGTGGCCAACCCCACGCTGGCACAGACCCGGTGTCAGTCCCTGTCGCACATGATGCTGCTCAATCTGTTCTGTCGTGTAATGCGCGAAGGGGGGGAGAGTGAGTAGAATACCCAGGTGGAATGGAATCAGTGGTCTCCAACGAACCGCCTTGCTTGGTGGAGCGTCCGCTCAATAGCAGCTGGATCACGCAGACGCGTCTCCAGTACGTGCACGGCCAAATCATCAGGTAAACATTGGGAAAACTTCAAACCGAACATTGCCCGTGGCTCTATAGTAGGACGCATCTGTTTGACATCCCGCACCTGCAGTGCGTCTAAGGATTTTGCGATCGCGTCGAACGACACGTATGGAGCAAAGGTCACCGCAAAGCTGTCATAGGTCACCCGACTCCTCAGTAGTGGCGAGAGGAATACCGAGAACAGTTCCAAGAAATTTTGCCGACCGTAGTCTTCTTCTCCCTTATGACCAAGCCACAGGATCCCTTGATCGTTCCAGAGTATTCCCTGCTGAAGCATCCACGTGGTCACGTGGGCAATCCGCTCAGCTGGCATGGTGACGAAGGCGGGAACATTCCTCACCCAGTCCAACCATTCACGCTGGCCAATGCCGTTTTCCTGTAACGCCAGCGCCATCAACTGCTGTGCCAGAATGTGGTAGGGATCGGGCGGTGGCACGATCGGCTCGACATATCCGCTTGCCCAGAGGTCGATCAGCCCTGCCGCCTGCACCAACGTCTCGTCTCTGGTGGCGAGAAAAAGGCAGTGCCGCCTCATCCCTGGCCGACGCCCTGTCCGTCCCATACGTTGCAGAAAGCTGGAAACGGTCGGTGGCGAGTCGATTTGAATCACACGATCTAAATCGCCGATATCGATGCCCAACTCCAACACACTCGTGGCGACAACCACACAATCGTCTCGCGAGGCAAACGCGTCCTCAGCCTGCTGTCGTTGCTCTGGGCTGAGCGAGCTATGCGTGACGAAGGTCGTCACGTCGAGTTGTCGGAGCTCAGCAGCGAGTTGTTCTGCCCGAGACCGGCTATCGATGAAGACCAGTCGCTTTTCACCGCGGTGCAATCGAGCAATGACGACGGCTGCGTTCTGCAGCGACCCGACGTAGTCGAGAGTAACGTCAGCGTCAGAAGCATAGCCTCGGGAGGGGAGCAAGACACCGCGCTCACCTGGACACGAGCCCGATAGCCAGTCCACCAGAGCTTCTGGGTTGCCGACGGTGGCAGAGAGCCCGATGCGTTGCAATTCACGCCCAGCGAGTCGAGAAATCCGAGAAAGCACTGCCAAAAGATGCCACCCTCGGTCATCGCCGGCAAAAGCATGAATCTCGTCTACGATCACGACTCGTAGCTGATCAAAGAGTTTCCGTGCATCCACCTGCGGCGACACCAGCATTACCTCCAGCGATTCTGGCGTCGTCAGCAAGCAGTCCGGAGGATCTCGGAGGATGCGCCTTCGCTGCGACTGCTTGACATCGCCATGCCACAGCGCGGCCCTGCGTCCCACCAGCGTGCAGTATCGTTGTAAACGGAGGTCAAGATTGTTGAGCAACGCCTTAATGGGGCAGATATAGAGCACACTCAACCCTGACCAGCCTTCCGACAGTATGCGCGACACGACGGGAAAGAACGCCGCTTCTGTTTTCCCGCCTGCCGTTGGGGCAAGAATGACGAGATGGTGACCGGCAAGGAGCTGGGGAATCACCGCATCCTGAAATGGCCGTAGTGCACGCCACCCCAGGCTATTCACCATATGATGCTGGAGAGCCGGGTGCAGCTGGTCAAAATTGCTCACAGATCTAACTCAATGTCGTTCACGTCAACCACACCGAATGCCTGACGTTCTACCCGAGTGAGTTCGGTTTCGTCGATCGTCAATGCATAATGCACGCGCGGCTGAAAGTCGGCAAACTGATCGATACGATCTAAGACGTCGGCAACAAGCTTCTTCAGGAAAATACGCGGGGCCACGCCGATCTTTCCCCCCAGTTTCCCAGCCACAGCAGTCGCTAATTCCTGGATATAGAGATCATCACACAACACCGAGATACGCGCAGCCGATGGCGTGTGTTGGCAGAAAATGTCGCGCACCCGACTGCCAACGAGCCGTAATCGCTCCAGGTCGAAGGCAGGCAAACGGATCTGTACGGCACGCGGATTATCGAATCGCGCGTCGGTCTGAAAATCCACATGCAGCCGTTGCGCTAACGGTTCCAAGCGTTGGACTCCCTGCGGGCCATCAAAAAACGCAGGGGTACCAGTTATTATCAGGTACAATCCCGGGAAGCGTCCCGAATCGATTTCATCGATGAGCTGACGCAACGCGTTCAGGCTTTTGTCACGAATATCGCTGCGCACGCGTTGAATGGTTTCTACTTCATCTACCACCAGCAGCAAGCCAGGGCGTCCAGAATCACGCAGAATCGTCAACACCCCCTGCAGGAAGTTCAACGCGCCGAAGTGGTCGATCTCTCCTTTGACTCCAGCAGAGCGCTTTGCCGCCGCCGCGACGTTCGGCTGACCTGCCACCCACGCCAGAATACTATCAGCAACGACCTGGTTCCCGTGGGCCAACGCCTGGCGATACCCGCGTAACGCGCTGCTGAACACGGGAGACACACTGGTGACTGTGGCGAGGCGTTGCTCCAAGAGTGCATTGGTCCTCGCGAGCAGCTTTGCTTCTTCATTGATGCGTATCGCACCCTCAGCAAGAATGTCTTCTTCCAGGGTAAAGAACCACGCATC
>CAZCWX010000013.1:0-3539 GCA_964502465.1 uncultured Enterobacteriaceae bacterium
TGGCGCGCTTGATTGGCGCCCCGCCAGGCTACATAGGTTATGAAGAGGGCGGACAGTTAACCGAAGCCATTCGACGCCGGCCTTATGCAGTGATTCTCTTGGACGAAGTTGAGAAGGCGCATGCTGATGTGTTTAATATTCTGCTCCAGATTCTTGATGACGGACGGCTCACGGACGGTCACGGACGGACGGTGGATTTTAAAAACTCCGTCGTCATTATGACCTCGAACATCGGCAGTCAGTTAATTTTGGGCTACGGTGGCGGGGCTGATCCGGACGCCTATGAACGGATGAAAGTCGAGGTGCTGGAAGTCCTGCGCCAGCAGTTCCGGCCGGAGTTCCTCAACCGGGTGGACGAGACCGTCGTCTTCCACAGTCTGTCACAGGAAGACCTCAAGTCCATTGTCGACATCCAGCTGGAGCGCCTGCGGGCCCGCTTAGCCGAGCGTCATATTACGCTTGAGCTGACCGAAAAGGCTCGCGATTACTTCGCCACAACCGGCTACGATCCAAGTTACGGCGCACGGCCGCTGAAGCGTTTACTCCAGAAGGAGATTGAGACCAATCTGGGTCGTAAGTTATTAGCCGGGGATATCAAAGAGCACTCGCACGTTGTGGTCGATTGGGACGGCAACCAGCTGACGTTTGTTCCGTTCCTGGTGCCTGAGGCAGCTTAGTGCTTTCCAAGAATAATCTTCTGGTATGGCGCCGCATATTTGTGCAGGGGCAAGCCAGACAAGGAGATTCTTTGCCGGAAATCGCCTTAAAGAAGAGCGGAGAAGCAAGGCGATTTCCGGCACGCGTGAAAAAACCAACCTATTTTTGAAGATTTTCTAAAAAGCCACGAACCATTTAAGGCATCCTTTGCGATGGATGGTCTGGCTACGAGCTATACTCGAAAGTAGTGTCTGAGGTGAGTTGAAAAGACGCGGCGTCTCGGGTTGAAATGGTTGTTTGCCTAACTTCCACATTCAACCACTAAGGAGAGACGCCACGATGAAGAAGCGTAGCAAAACAGACACAGAAGATCGAGCGGATCGGGATCCATTGACCGAGGTGCTGCGGGCTGGGGCGCGGAAGCTGATTGCGCAAGCTCTCGAAGCCGAGATGACTGAGTTGTTAGCCGCGTATGCCGATCAGCGGGATACGCAGGGACATGCGCGCGTCGTCGGGAGCGGCCACCATCCGGAGCGGGACATTCAAACGGGCATCGGGCCCGTGACGGTCCAAGTACCCAAGGTGCGCAGTCGCCAGGGCGAGCCGGTGACCTTCCGTTCCGCCTTGGTTCCCCCTTATGTGCGCAAGACCCGGAGCCTAGAAGCCGCCCTGCCCTGGCTGTATTTGAAGGGTATCTCGACCGGCGAGATGCAGGAGGCATTGGAAACCTTAGTGGGCACCGAGGCCAAGGGCCTCTCCGCCAGTACGGTGGCCCGGTTGAAACAGCAGTGGCGGGAGGAGTATGACATATGGCGGCGCCGACGGGTGGAGAACGACCATTGGGTCTATATCTGGGTCGATGGCATTTACAGTGGCATTCGTGCCGACACCCAACGGCTGTGTGCGTTAGTGGTGATTGGGGTGAATGCTCAGGGGGAAAAGCAACTCTTGGCTATTGAAGACGGCGTGCGTGAGTCGACCCAGAGCTGGCGGGAAGTCTTGTTACAACTGCAAGCCCGCGGGCTGCACGCCCCGACCCTGGCCATTGGCGATGGGGCCATGGGGTTCTGGGGGGCGCTGGAAGAACTCTTCCCGAGTACGAAACAGCAACGCTGTTGGTGTCACAAGACCGGCAATGTCTTGAATCGGTTTCCCAAGAGCGTACACCCCAAGGCCAAACAGGCCTTACAGGATATTTGGCAAGCCGAGACCAAGGCCGCGGCCGAGCACGCCTTCGACGTGTTTCTGACCACGTATGAGCTGAAGTACCCGAAGGCCGCGACGTGTTTGCAGAAAGACCGGGACGAGCTGCTGACGTTCTTCCAGTTTCCGGCGGAGCACTGGCCCAGTCTGCGGACCACGAATCCGATTGAATCCACGTTCGGCACGATTCGCCATCGGACAGTCCGGACGAAGGGCTGTCTGACGCGGGACGGCATGCTCCACATGATGTTCAAGGTGGGGCAGTGTGCGGAGAAGACTTGGCGACGTCTTCGGGCATTCAAGCAGCTGGAAAACGTCATCAAAGGGATTCCGTTTATTGATGGCATCCAGGAAACCATTAATCCGGTCGCCGCGTAATCACCAGCTCAGACACCAGATTTGACAATAGCTCGTGCTTTGTTTGGCATTTTCTCTATACTTGCTCATGGTCCTATTTATGGTACAGCCCTGCGCTTTGGGGATAGCGTGCCGTATCACCTATACGAATTCCCTTGATTTTCACTATTATTACAAGGAGACAGGGCAATGGCTGCTTTCTGGGAACGGGCTGGCCATCCACAATCATGGCTACCTCTGGCTATGGTAAAATAAGAACATGCATTACGTAATCGTCTGTGGAGTGCTGGTCGTGAGTGGACTGCTATCGGGCCTTGATGCCTGGGCGTTGGAGTTTACTGCGGATCAGATCATCAAGTCGGGCGGAAAGACGCAAAAGTCCAACCTCTACTATCGGGATGACCGGTGGCGGTTAGAGCACCAATCCCTGAGCCCGGTCAATGTCACCATTGTGCGCAAAGATAAGCAAGTCATGTGGTTGCTGATCTCTCGAATGAAGCATTTCAAGACGCTTCCCTACGATCCCGAACAGGCCCCAAAGGTGAGCGAGTATCTGGAAGGGGAGGTTTCACGCGAGGAAATCGGGACTGAGGTGCGCGAAGGCCATCCGACGATTTTGTACGAAGTGACGGTGAAGCAGGGCGATCAAACCGATGTCTACTACCAATGGCTCGCCACCGACATCAAGTTCCCAATGCAGTTGACTAGAAAGGATGGGAGCTGGAGTCTTGAATATCAACATGTGAAGTTGCGATCTGTGACGGATTATTTATTTCAACTGCCAGTCAATTTCCAGCCACTGGAAGAGTTCGATCAGCCGGCGAAAAAAGAGTCCAAAGAACACAAAGAGCACGCGATGTAATCCACGGTCCATCAGGAGATGGATTGTGCGAAAAGAGTCGGATGCTGCTCTGAAGCGGAGCGTAAACCTTCGATGAACTCATCCCCATTTCTCTCCTGCCGTTTGATTATCTACCAGGTTTTGAGTGGCGCTGGAGAGATCCAGTCGTCCTGAAAGACACGAGGGGAGGTGCTTGATTTTTCCTTGGGTCATCCACCTGGGTAGATCCTTCGCGGAGCATTAGGATGACATGGAGGTGAGGGCTTCCTGGGGCCAGGTGGGGTTCGGCCCACGTCTGGATGGGGGAGAGTCTCAGTTTTGACGAATTTTGCGTTATCCGACCACTTGCATGTGATGCACGGTGAGTGTGGTGGCGGTAAAGTCTTCCTCCACCAGTCCCTCAAGAAGAAGCGGCCGTTCGTTTGTGAGTAGCTGCCCGTATCGTTGAAGCGTGTCAGGAAACAACGTGGCATCATACAGC
>CAZCWX010000014.1:0-17731 GCA_964502465.1 uncultured Enterobacteriaceae bacterium
CGCCTCTGGGTGCTATGGTACTGGCACCCATCGCAGAGGTAAGAACGACCAAAAGAGTTGGGAGACACATTGAGAGCATATCGTTCTTTTCTGCTTTTTTCCCTGTGTGCTCATATTCTTATTCTGGCGTTTGCTGCCACACTTCTAATATCCCCACTCTCCTCTTCCCGGCATACACTCCAGGTAACCATCTTTCAAAAACCCATTCCCCTCCCTATAGGAGAACCTGGTGGTCCTCCAGGAACAGGCGAGCCACCGGCTCCGCCAGCACCACCACCAGAGGTTCGCAATACCCCTCAGCTTCGACCTCCATCAAAACCGCGCAAGAAACCTGCTTCGCGACCAAAACCTCCTGTTGTACAGAAACTTCCAGCCCTCGAACCATCGCTACCGGCCGAGGCTCCAACCACACCAGAAATTGGACTGCAGAGTGGAGACAACAGCAACGTTTCTACCGGAAATGCCGAGACTTTCACTACTGAAGGAGGTATGGGGGAAGGAGCAGAAGGACCGGGAGGAAACCGGAAAGGAACAGGTTCTGGAGGAACAGGCTCCGGAGGCGGTGGGGCCCTGGCCCGGCCAGATTATGGGGTCAACCCAAAGCCACCCTACCCCCTCATTGCCCGGCGTATAGGGGCGCAAGGGGTCGTGGTGCTTCGCGTATTCGTTCACGCCAATGGCACGGTGGGAAACGTGATCGTCAGTCAATCTTCAGGGTTTACGGTTCTTGACGAATCGGCGTCGAAGACCGTACGTGAACGATGGCGTTTTCTCCCCGCCCACCTCGATGGCCAGCCAGTAGAAAGCTGGGTCGAAGTTCCTATCCGCTTCGTTTTGGCTGATTCATGACAGAACAGTTGGGAAACAATAACTTGAGCACTATGGATCGTCGAATCGGCGTCGGTGTTCACCAACCTTTACCCCGTAGACCACCACCCCTTTGTCGATGCGTATCGTGAAGCCACAACTCGGGTTGATACAAGCCCAGACTTTATATGTGAGTGACGATCCCCGTGGGCCGAAGTCCGAAAGAGGAACGAGCACTCCCCTCTGACATGCACGACACTGGGGAAGATCCACGCCGGCCGCCTCCTCTGAGAAAATTTCGTATTGTCCCCCTGCTCATCTAGTATGCCAGGGAAGTAGCGTGGAATACAAGGGTAATACACGCATGCAGTGCAACAATGGAAGGGCATTGCCCCTCGGGCTTCCTGGTCTCGCCACGGCTTAGTGCTGACACGTCGGACAAAAAAAAGCGCTCCGTCCACCGCGAGTCTCTCGCTGAATGGCGACACGACACTCTCGGCACGGCTGTCCCTCTCGATCATAGACGCGAAATCGCGCTTGAAACCCGCCGGGGTTTCCCTCCCCATCCAAATAATCAGCAATTGAACTTCCGCGATGGCGAATCGCTTCTCGGAGTACCGTTTTTGTCGCTTTCACTATGCGTGCGACAGCAGCCCAACTGAGGGCTGCAGACACGTGGTGTGGTCGGACCTGAGCGCGAAAAAGAATTTCGCTCGCGTAGATATTGCCGATCCCAGCAACAATACGCTGATCCATCAGGAGGTCTTTTATGTTCCGCTGCGTAGCCTGACTTTTCGTCCATAGGTAATGGGTGGTAAAAGACGAGCTAAGAGGCTCAACCCCCAACCCGGTCAGGGCAGCAATTTCCTCTTCACTGCCGAGCGACATGAGCCCAAAACGCCGGGTGTCATTGTAACGTAAGCGTTGGTCACTCTTCAGAAAGACCAGTACATGGTCATGGGGAAGGAGGGGAAAACCTGGCTGGTCTACGACAAGCTGACCAGTCATCCCCAGGTGCACGAGCCACACCCGGCTATCATCGAGACAGAAGTGCAGATACTTCCCCCGGCGTTTGATTTGCTGGATGACCCGACCAGTTAAGAGTGCAGCAAAATCAGGAGCCACCGGACGACGCAGGCGTGGTTCGCGGACCTCAACTCCGGTCACGGATTGACCAAGAATAAGCCGTTCAAGGCTACGTCGAACCGTCTCGACCTCAGGGAGCTCAGGCACTCTACTCTTCTCCACAGACTAGCGGTAGACTGATTGATATAGTATCCAAGTGGCAGAAGAAAGGCCGCTCGGCTGCACCTACCTGACTGAGGAGATGAGTGTACGTATGGAAGTCTTCAAAGATGTGCTCTCTCAGGTCGCTTTCGCTCCTGAAAAAATGAAAAAGATTAACCTTTTCAACACGGAGCGTATGTTTTGCGATGTCTATTGTTTTGAGCAGGGCCAGGAACAAACTGCCCATGCTCACAAGGGGTCCGACAAGATTTATTATGTCCTGCAGGGGAGCGCGCAGGTACGCGTCGACCAGGAAACCAGGGAACTCCGCGCTGGCGAGATCGCTCTGGCACCTGCCGACGCAGAGCATGGCGTGCGTAACCCAGGCCCCGAACGCTTGATCATGTTGGTGTTTATGGCGCCCAAACCGTAGAAGGTGCCTTCTCTCACACTCCTCCTTTTCAAAAAAAGAAACCGTTCCCTTCACTCCCACACTCAGACTCATGAGCACGCGCGTGAGAAACCAGCAGGAGGAAAGTCATGGACGAAACACAAGCCGTACTCGCGGTAAATGCTGCTTTTTACCGTGCATTCGAAACGCTGAAGATCAAAGAGATGGAAAAAGTGTGGCTCCGAGCCAGTCACATCAAATGTATACACCCAGGCTGGCCGTTACTCTGCGGCTGGGGACCGATCATGGCGAGCTGGGAGCGCATCTTTGCCAACACCTTTTCCATGCGTTTTACCCTTACGGATGTGCGGATAGAGGTGTCGGGGGCTCTCGCCTGGGTTGTCATGATCGAAAACCTCGAGTCCCAGGGCTACGATGGTTCGTCTCGTGCTGAAATTCTCACTACGAACCTGTTTGAGAAACGAGACGGTCAGTGGTTCATTGTGCATCATCATGCCTCACCCATCTTCGCACCGTCCTCTCCGCCTGAAGAGCAATTGCAGTAGTCAGCTTGCCCGTCTCACGAAACGGGTGATACAGTAATGCGACTGCTGTTCACGATTGAGGAGGATTCAACGTATGCTGGTACCGGCAACCCAGCTGCGCGTGGGGATGATCGTCATGCATCAAAACGATCTCCATCGCATCATGGAGCTTATTCATATCACCCCTGGCAATAAGCGAGGCTTCGTCCAAACAAAGATGCGCAATCTCCGCTCGAGCCTACAAACGGAATATAAGTTTCGTTCAGAAGACAAAGTTGACCGTGTGTCTTTGGAGCAACTCGAAATGGAATACCTATACGAATCTGGAGGCGAGTTCCATTTCATGAATGCCGAAACATATGAACAAATCGCGCTCGCCAAAGAGACCCTTGGCGATTCGGTCCAGTATTTAACCGCGAACTTACGCATTCGCATCGATATGTACGAAGGACAGTCGGTGGGTATTTCTTTACCCAAAACGGTTGACCTGCAGGTCACGGATGCACCCCCGGCATTAAAGAGCGCAACTGTCACAAACGAACTCAAGCCTGCAACGATGGAGACAGGACTGGTCGTGCGCGTTCCAAGCTTCATCGAAGTGGGGGATACGGTCCGAGTCGACACTGAAACCGGCAACTATCTGTCACGGGTGAAGTAACACTAGCTCGCACCTCATCTCGCCAACGAACCGGCACTAGAGAGGGATTATGAAACGATTCGCCCTTGGCGTGGGTATTGGCGCTGTGACCGGAATCGTCAGTGTCTTAGTGGCGCTCGTCTTTTTCATACAGAGACCATCCAGTGCCACTGGTACAGTTGCCATACCGACATTGCTCTTTGAGAATGCCCGAGTAAAGATTTGGCATCTGACTTTAGAGCCTGGACAGTCTACCTCGAAACATACGCATGAACTCGATGAGATCGTCGTCTGCCTTGAGGGCAGCAGGATCAGGAGCGTCAAACCAGGCCCAGAACCTGAAGGGGAAACGTTCCAGCCGAGTGCAGGAGAAGTCTTCATGCCGCCGGTGAAAGGTGTGACCCACGTTCTCACCAACACAGGGACGACCAGATACAAGCAGGTTTCGATTGAATTGAAGGAGACAAAAAGCGATTAGGAGCCGAGCAGAAATAAGTTGATCGTTCTCATAGTGTGGTGCAGGCGTCCCGCCTGCATTGTGAAGGGCAGGCCAGAGGCCCGCACCACAAGAACTGACCCAGTTATTCTTGCCCAGGTCCTTAGCTGTAAAAACCTGCATTTGACCAGTCGGAGATGTCGGAGAAGGTTGTATGCAACACTGCCCACCCAACTGTGTCATTCTGAGGCCAGAGGTCGCAGAATCTCTTTTCCCGAGAGATCCTTCGCTCCGCTCAGGATGACATGGTTTGCAGCGTTTAACCCGAATGCACTCCCAAACGCTTTTCTTGCTGATAGCTGAAGGCTGATAGCTCTTTAGTGCAACTTCCCGTTACTTACCTCTTTTTGGTTGTGTGCAAGCACTACAGTAAAGAGGGAAAACGGAGAAGTTTTGAAGCGCTTTTCAATGACAACAGGGACTCCTTTGAAGGCTTGCGAGAGGCGCAGCGAGGCACTCCAGCCAAGGCGGCGGGTCAGCGGATCAAGCGCACCAATCATTGGACCAAGGACAGGTTTTGTCGTGCGAAAATGATTAATAATCACAACCTTCCCACCAGGGCGACAAACCCGGTGAATCTCCTGCATCATGCGAACTGGATCAGGCACGACGCTGATCACGTGAAATGAGGTGACATAATCGAATGAATTATCAGGGAAATCGAGATTGAGCGCGTCCATCTTGAGAAGACGGAAATGACGCCATCCGTTCTCGATTATTTTCTGCTCCGCTTGCTCCAGCATCTCTGAAGCCAAATCGACGGCAGTTACCTCGCAATGGAGGGGGTACGCAGGCATAGATAACCCGGTGCCGACGCCGACTTCGAGTACTTTTGCTCCGGGTGGGATTGCCAGGCTCTTGATGACGGAGGTAATGCGCTTGCAAAAGAAGCGGGAAAAAATCTTGTCGTAGAGATGAGAAAACTCTGAATAAATCTTACTTTCGTGGGGGCTTCTGAGACTCCCCGCCCTCTGTGCAAAACTCACACACCCTCCCCGGAGAGGTTCTCAGGCCGCTACCTGGTCCTGCAGCTGTCTCTTAAAAAATGCGACATCCCTGCGACGAAACCGCCACTGTCTTCCGCGCTTCATCCCAGGCAGTGAATGTTTACGCGCCAACTCGTTGACGGTATCCGGGCTCAGGTCCAGCATCTCGGCCGCTTGCCGACTGTTTAGTAAAATATCTTCTTTCTCTCCCATAACAGCACATCCCTATGAGATGGCAGTTAAGTGGCAGGGGTATAACATACTGTCTATATTCGGTCAATATTACTGTCATTTTGCGTATTTATTGTCATTTGAGATCGCGCAGGCGTAGTTGGACGCTCTCATGCCCATTCCAGACATTCATAGCCGGGGTATATAACACATCGAGCCACGTCCCCTGAGACACTGGCAAGGATGCCATACCAAAACCGATTGCGTCAAAGGGGCGCCCGCCTCGGGACGAACACAAGACGAGTTTCAGATGACCCGCCTTGCCAGGAACAGCATTCTTACCGACAGTTCGGACAGAACGTACCACTACTTTGCGAGCGAGAAAGACGGGTTCAGGGTTTCCCTGCCCATATGGCTCAAGCTGACGCACTTCAGCAATGGTCTGCGCATCGAGCAGCATCAGATCCAATTCTGCATCGACGTCAATAGTGGGAACTAAATCCTCAGGATGAAGACGTGCCTGTGCAACTTCCTCAAAGCGGTCAATAAACGCATCGACCTGGTGAGCCTGGATCGAGAGCCCTGCCGCTTGGCGATGACCGCCGTAACCATCGAGCAGATCAGCACAGGGCTTCAGTCCTTCGTATAAATGGAACACCTTTGGACTTCTACCTGAACCTTTGCCGGTTGTACCATTAAGCGCAATCAAGATCGTGGGGCGATGGAACCGCTCGACTAACCGAGATGCAACGATACCGATCACCCCTGGATGCCATTCTGCTGAGGCGAGTACAATGCTCCTCCGCCTGGTGAGATCTGACCCAGTCTCGACCATAACAACTGCCTGATTCAATATCTGTTCTTCAATCCGCTGGCGCGCCCGGTTCTCTTGATCAAGATCAACAGCGAGCATCCGTGCTCGCTCGACATCAGTTGTGGTTAAAAGTTCGACGGCCTTCTGCGCTTCAGCCAAACGACCACCAGCGTTCAGCCGTGGTCCCAAGCGAAACCCAATGTAGCTCGCCGAAATTTCTCCATCACCGCTCACCTCTTTGAGCGCACGAATACCCGGACGCTCGCTGCGGGCGATTTCCTTTAGTCCCTGGGTCACCAACACCCGGTTTTCTTCTACCAAAGGGACTAAATCTGCTACCGTCCCGAGCGTCGTGAGGTCGAGATAACGCCGCAGGTCAGGGATTGGCAGGTACCCGTGTTCGCGTAACCGCATGCGCAACCCCATGAGGAGGTAGAAGACCACTCCTGCTCCCGAAAGTCCAGAAAAAGAAAAGGGGCACGCTTTTTCCATCGGGTTCAGCACGGCATACGCTGGTGGCCGTTCTTCTGGCACCTGGTGGTGGTCGCATACGATGACGTCGATCCCCAAGCTCTGTGCGAGAGCAATTTCTCTATGAGCGGTTGCACCACAATCAGCTGTCACCATCACTGTGGTCTGACGGCTGGCCAGGATCTGGATGGCCTGTGCATGGAGTCCATACCCCTCGCGCATGCGGTGCGGAATATAGAGATCTGGCTCCATGCCAAGTTCACGGAGAAACAATAACAGTTGCGCACTGCCGGTGATACCATCAACATCGTAATCCCCATACACACACACTCGTTCGCCACGCGCACGAGCGCGCAGTATCCGTTCCGTCGCTTTCGCCATATCGGGAAAGAGCAATGGGGAGCGTAATCCCTGGCGGAGCGATGGGGACAGAAAAGGGCTCACTTTCTCTGGCGTATCAATACCCCGGTTCAGCAACAACTGAGCTAACAAAGAGGAGAGCGGAGGATTTGCAGAAGAACGGAGGGCGTGTACGCGACTCTGATCCGGGGTGCGCATCACCCAGCGCCGGGGTAATCGCTCGGCAGGTAAGGTCACCGCCGCCGACTCCTTCGTTCCCACAATAAGACAATAGGACTCGCTACGTAGATAGAAGAATAGGTGCCAATAGTAATGCCGATCAAAAGGGTAAAGGCAAAGGCATGGATCACACCCCCACCCAGGATGAGCAGAGAAACAATCACGAACACCGCCGTGCCAGTGGTGATGATTGTCCGGCTCAAGGTTTCGTTAATACTTCTATTAATGACCGCAGCAAGGGTCTCCCGCCGCATCTTCCGCATGTTCTCACGGATACGGTCACACACGATCACCGTATCGTTCACCGAAAATCCGACGACTGTGAGGAGCGCCGCAACTACAGTAAGATCAAACTCCATATTCCTCAATGATAATATGCCAGCAGCAATCAATACATCATGCGTGAGTGCGGCTGCAGCACCGACGCCGAAACGCGGTTCAAAGCGAAAGGCAATATATCCCCCGATCATCACCGTGGCAAAAAGCAGCGCTAGCAGCGCCTTACGTCGCAAGTCTTTGCCAACCCTGGGGCCAACCGTTTCTATGCGACGGACTTCAAACGCTTGCGCGCCAAACTGTGTGGTGAGCGCTTGCTGAATTTGTGGCGAGAGGTCTTCCACACCAGTTGCCGACTCCGGCATACGAATGAGAAATTCGTTCTCGCCCTGCCCGAAGTCTTGGACCGTGATATTGGCGATATTTACGGTCGCAAGGGCCTGGCGGATGTCTGCAATACTCGTCGCTTGATTGAATTCAACCTGCACAACCGTACCACCAGCAAAGTCCACCCCGTAATTGGGTCCGCCGTGATACCAGAACGAACCGAAACATAACAGGATGAGCGTGCCCGAGAGCATCAATGCCCACTTGGTATAGCTGACAAAGTCAATGTTGGTACCAGGTCTAATCAGTTCCATAGCAACTCATATACTCAAGGCCGCCAGGCGTCGCTGTGAGAGAAGCGTATCATACACCAACCGAGTACAGAACACCGCAGTAAACACGGTACTGACGATGCCAATGCATAAGGTCACCGCGAACCCTCGCACGGGGCCAGAGCCAAATTGGAACAAAATCAAGCCAGTCAGGAAGGTCGTAATATTTGAATCGAGGATCGCCGGCAACGCGCGTTCATATCCTGCCTCAATTGCAGCGCGCGTACTCTTCCCGAGCCGTACCTCTTCGCGCATACGCTCGTTGATCAGCACATTGGCGTCAACTGCCATACCGAGCGTCAGTACGATACCGGCAATCCCAGGCAGGGTTAATGTCGCCTCGAATGCCGCAAGGGCAGCCAGGAGATACAACACATTGAAAATGACCGCCAGGTCCGCAAGTACCCCGGCCCACTTGTAATACACGGCCATAAAGATCAAGACTAACGTGGCGCCAACAACAAATGAGGCAATCCCCTGCTCGATCGAGTCTTTCCCCAAAGATGGACCAACCGTCCGCTCTTCGGCAATCGTGACCGGCGCGGGTAAAGCACCAGCTCGAAGGGCGATCGCCAGATCTCGTGCCTCTTTGATGTCGAAACTCCCAGTGATTGAGGCTTGCCCACCACCAATCCGTTCACGGATCACTGGCGCAGAATACACCGTATCGTCCAGAATAATAGCCAAGCGGCGGTTGACGTTCTCTCCGGTAATCTGCTCAAATAACCGGGCTCCGCGATCGTTGAGTATCAGTTCGACGTAGGGCCCTTCGAAATCCACACTGGGTCGCACCCGTGCATCGGCAACAACGTCGCCAGTCATCAGCGTCTTCTTTTCTAACGTGTAGGGGACACGTCGAGTCTGACCACTGAGGGGGTCACGCTCCTGACCACTCAGGACCTCGGTCTCTTCGCTGCTCGCACCATCACCTTCAGAGACAAGCTTGAATTCCAAGACGGCAGTCTTGCCAATAAGCGCTTTCGCACGCTCAGGATCTTGAATGCCTGGCAGTTGCACGACAATATCTCGGTCTCCCTGCCGTTGGACACTCGGCTCGGCTACGCCGAATTGGTCAATACGATTGCGCAAGGTCTCAAGAGACTGTTCTAACGCGTACTCATGGAGACGCTGAATCTCGCGGCGATCCATCACCAGAGAGATCTCTCCTTCTGCGGGTTCAGGCGCCCCAGTACGGGTCAGGATAGGAAACTGCTCAGTAATGATTTTTTCAACCGCGTTTTTCGCCTCCTGTGTGGGAGTGCGCACCCGTAGGGACTGGCCGACGCGCTCGATTTCTACTCCACTCACATTGGCCTCGCGCAACTCTCGGCGCAACTGCTCGGCATTCTGGTCGAGCGCATTCTCCGCAGCCTTTTCAAGATCGACAGTGAGTAGCAGATACGTACCACCACGGAGATCCAACCCCAAACGAATCTTGCGATCTGGTAAAAACTGCGCCCACCAGGCAGGGAGAGTCGTCGCGAACGAAGGCACCAGATACACAACTGCCGCAATGGTGAGAGCCGCAATCAGCAGTGCCCGGTACAATATCCCCTGTCGCATTACTTGTCTTTCCCTTCACTCTTGTTAGGCCCGCTTATTTTACTCGGTTTCCCTCCAGTCAGGAGTTCGCTGATGTGAGGGCGGTCGACCCGCACTCGCACATTTGGAGCAATTTCCAGCGTGACGATCTTATCGTTTAACTCGATCACCCGGCCGTAGAGCCCCCCTGCAGTCACCACTTCGTCGTTCCGCTTCAGGTTGTTAAGCATCTCTCGCTGAACTTTGGCTTTTTGTTGTTGCGGTCGAATCAGCAAGAAATAGAACACCACGAAGACGAGTGCCAGAGGAAGCAGTTGCACCAGTGGGCCTGGTCCCCCTCCTCCATCTTGTGCATAGGCTAGACTTACCACAGATTTTCCTCCGCTCTCTCAACGGCCTGCTGTGTAAGAAACGGACGGGCAAATGCTGCAAAGTGGCCGGCCGCTAAGGTTTCTCGTATCTCTCTCATCAGTTGTTGGTAAAAATAGAGGTTATGCAGGGTATTGAGCCTAGCTGAGAGCATCTCTCCAGCTACGGCGAGGTGGCGAAGATAGGCGCGCGAAAAGTACTGGCAGGTATAACATGCACACCCGTCTTCTATGGGGCGAAGATCTGTCGCATACATGGCGCGACGGATATTGATCTTCCCTGTACGGGTGAACAGGGTCCCGTTGCGACCATTGCGAGTGGGCAGCACACAATCAAACAGGTCAAATCCCAACGCTACATATCGAACGAGTTGCTCTGGCGTGCCCACTCCCATCAAATAGCGCGGGCGATGCTCTGGCAGAAACTGGACAGTGTGGGCTGCCACTCTCAACGTCACTTCGGGATCTTCGCCGACACTTAAACCACCAACGGCGTATCCTGGAAACTCAAGCGCCACAACCGCACGTGCGTTTTGCTCCCGGAGATCAGGAAACACTCCCCCCTGTACGATGGCAAAAAGCGCTTGATGCTCTTTCGTTTTCGCTGCCCGTGCACGTTCCGCCCACCGCACGGTCAAGGCCTGAGCACGTGCAGTTTCGGCATAACTCGCCTGCCCGGAGACACATTCATCAAGGACCATGGCAATATCGACCCCAAGGCGTTCTTGCATATGGACTACGGTCTCAGGCGTCAAGAGATGAGTCGAGCCATCAAGATGAGAGCGAAACTGCACACCTTCTTCAGTTACTCGACATAGAGCCTTCAGACTAAAGACTTGATATCCTCCGCTGTCCGTCAAGATCGGACCATCCCACCCCATAAACTGATGCAATCCGTTGGCTTCTTCAATAAGGGTCACTCCAGGCCGTAAATACAAGTGGTAGGCGTTGGCCAGGATCATCTCCGCCCCGATTTCTCGGAGTTCGCGCGGGGTCATGGCTTTGACGGTCCCCTGCGTGGCTACCGGCATGAACGCGGGTGTGGCGACAGTCCCATGGGCCGTTTGCAGAACTCCGAGACGTGCTCGAGTGCAGGAATCTCTGTGTGTCACGACGAAATGAAACATGCGGAGAGGGGGCGAGTCGTTCTCTCTATTTTTGGTGTTTTTGGACCTGCCGGGCCGTTTTAGTCGTTTTTCTGCTGCCGTGCAACTGCGGCTCTTCTTGCTTGAGGTGCCTTCATAGAGTGGCCTTACAGGATCAGCATGGCGTCCCCATAGCTGTAGAAGCGATACCGCTGTATGATCGCTTCAGCATAGGCGCGGCGAATCATACCCCTCCCAGCAAAGGCCGAGACCAACAGGAGGAGGGTAGAACGCGGTAGATGAAAGTTTGTCAACAGACTATCGACTGTGCGAAAACGATACCCCGGATAGATAAATAAGTTGGTCCGCTGCCGGCCAGCCGCTATCGTCCCATCTGGGGTACTGGCTGCTTCGAGCGCGCGAGTGCTCGTCGTGCCAACCGCAATGATCCTTCGACCTGTCCATTTGGCACGGTTGATACGGGTCGCAGCTTCCTCGCTAATGTCGTATTCCTCCTCTTCCATCTGATGAGCCTCGATCTGCTCAGCGCGAATGGGCTGAAAGGTTCCCGTGCCAACATGTAAAGTAATGAACACCGTTTCGATACCACGCTGTTGCAGAGCGCTCAGCAATGCTGCGGTGAAGTGGAAACCTGCGGTTGGCGCAGCGACCGCACCAGGATGGCGGGCATACACAGTCTGGTATCGCTCACGATCCTCTGGGTAAGAGTGAGAAGAGCGCTTAATATAAGGCGGCAGCGGCACTGCCCCGATGCGCTCGACGAGAGCGGAAAAGTCTCCTTGTGGAAAAAACCGCAACACCCCACGTCCGTTTTGTGGAGAATCGATCCATTCAGCCCGGAGTTCTGAACCGAAATAGACAGAAGAGCCGACACGAACGTTCTGCCCTCCTTTGCATAACACCTCCCACTCTTCCCCCTCTCCGGTTCGTCGCCGGAGCAGCAAGATTTCCACCTTGCCATCACTCTCTTTGCGTCCATGTAGGCGTGCGGCAATCACCCGCGTATCGTTGAATACCAGAAGAGCGTCCTGGGGGAGGAGAAGATGGAGGAGGTCCGTAAAAGCATGGTGCGACAGTTGGCCTGTACGCCGTTCGACAACGAGCAGGCGAGACCCATCTCGTCTTGCCGCTGGCTCTTGCGCAATCAGGTCATCAGGCAAATCGTAGTCAAATTCAGAGAGCAGCATCGAGAAGCCCCATTGGGCAACTCCCCGTCACGTGGTTTTCTTGGCTGCCTCCAGAAATGGCGCGAGCAAATCGATCGGCACCGGAAAGAGTGTCGTCGAATTGTTTTCTGCCGCCACCTCAGAAAGCGTCTGCAGATAACGGAGTTGGAGCGCGACGGGATGTTGCTCGATGATCTGCGAGGCATCGGCGAGCTTCTGTGCTGCCTGGAACTCTCCTTCGGCGTTAATCACTTTGGCCCGTCGTTCGCGCTCAGCCTCAGCCTGCTTGGCGATCACTCGTTGCATTTCCTGCGCCAGGTCAATGTGTTTGACTTCAACCAGAGAAACCTTAATCCCCCACGGATCGGTCTGGATGTCAAGGATTTCCTGCAACTGTGAGTTGATTTTCTCCCGTGCTGACAGCAGGTCATCCAGTTCTGCCTGACCGCAGACGCTGCGCAAGGTCGTTTGGGCAAGTTGAGAGGTAGCGAACAGATAATTTTCAATTTCAACCGTTGCTTTACTCGGATTCAGTACGCGGAAATAGAGGACAGCATTTACTTTGACGGAGATATTATCCCTGGTAATGACATCCTGCGGAGGGATATCCATGGTAATTGTCCGCATATCTATTCTGACCATGCGTTCAACCAGGGGGATGACATAGATAATGCCCGGCCCTCGGTAAGGCACCAGGCGACCAAGGCGAAAAATCACCGCGCGTTCATATTCAGGCAAGATTTTTATCCCGCTCAGTAACAACACAACAGCGATCAACAGCAAGATCGAGACAGAGCCCAATGCACCCATATGTTCCTCCTACAGTCATCCCGCTACCCTGCGCACCCGCAGGACCAAGTGATTCATGCTGACAACCCGCACCTTTTGTCCCACTTCGATTTCTTCGTCGCTTTCTGCATTCCAATATTCTCCGTGCATCCAGACCTTGCCACGAGGAGCCAGGCGCACCCGCACTTCACCTATTTCACCAATTAACCCCTCGGGGCCTGAGACCGGCTGCTGGCGCCAGGTTCGCACTGCCAAGGTACCGATAAAGAGCATAAACGCGCTCGCACACAGCGCGGCAGTGACAATGATACCGCGGTCCACCGCGAGTTCTGCATCAGGAGTGTCGAACAGAAATAATGATCCCAAGACGAAAGAGACGATTCCACTCACCCCCAAAATTCCAAAGCTCGGCAGGAATAACTCGGCGACTAAAAGACCAAGGCCAAGGAGAATAAGCAGGAGCCCGGAATAATTGATGGGGAGCACCTGGAAGGCAGTCAGGGCTAAGAGGAGGCAGATTCCACCAGTGAGTCCCGGGAAAAGCAGACCGGGATGGGAGAATTCTACATACAGTCCCAAAATCCCCGCCATCATCAGCAGATACGCAATATTGGGATCCGCCAGAATGTTGAGGACTTTGTGCTTGAGACGCATCTCTAGGGTGACGACCCGAAACATGCCTGCCGCGTTCTGCGCGGCCTTAAAAGTTAACGTTGTTTTGGTATTGCCAACTTCAACCTTACGGTCCTCTGCTTTTTGCAGCAAATCTTGTACATCCGACGCAATGAGGTCGATGACTTTTTTCTGTAATGCTTCAACATCGGTGATCGACACGCTTTCGCGCACCGCCTTCTCAGCCCACTCAACGTTCCGGCCGCGGCGTTGAGCGATAGTTTCGCTAAAAGAGGCGGTAAAATTCTCAATTTTTTCCCCTAAGTCTCCGCTGATATCTTGTCCGCCCCCACCGACTGGATGCGCGGCACCAATGGTGGTACCCGGCGCCATGGCTGCGACATGACCGGCCATGGTAATAAACACTCCCGCAGACCCAGCACTCGCTCCGCTGGGGGCCACATAGACAATCACCGGGAGTGGTGCTCCTAAAAGGTCTTTGACGATGCTTCTTGTGGAATTGAGCAACCCTCCAGGGGTGTCGAGCTGGATAATTAAGGCTAAGGCTCCTTCTTGAGCTGATTGATTGATGCTCTCGCGGATGAAGTCAGCTACCGCAGGATTAATCGTAGCCTCAAGAACGATGAGATTGATATGTTTGTCTTGTGCGTCCACTGCCGCAGAGCAGGGAACTCCAGAGACGAACAGGGCACAGACCAACAATAGAGCAGCCAAGAATTGCTTCACCACAACCCTAGAGTCTCCCCATCTCTCGCAGAACAGCCTGGATGTCCTGCCAGACCAGCCGTTTATCGTTGGGATTACGGAGCAAATAAGCTGGGTGCAGCGTGGGCATCAGCTTGATCCCGTGATAGCTGTGCCAGCTGCCTCGCAAACGAGAAATCGGCGTTTTGGTTTTGAGGAGAGTCTGCGCCGCAAACGTTCCGAGCGCAACGATGATGCGCGGCTGAATCAATTCAAGCTGTTTGAGCAAAAACGGCTCACAAGAGGCAATTTCGTCCGGTTCTGGGTTGCGATTTTCTGGAGGGCGGCATTTCACGACATTGGCAATGTACACATCCTCCCTGCGCATCTTCATACCCTTGGTAATAATTTCCGTGAGCAATTGACCAGCGCGGCCAACAAACGGTTCACCCTTGAGGTCCTCATCCCTCCCAGGGCCTTCGCCAACGAAGACTAACTCTGCCTGAGGGTTTCCCACCCCAAAAACAATGTTGGTACGACCTTGACACAGCTTGCAGCGGCGGCAATCTCCTATCTCCTCCCGTAACTCCTCTAGGGTGCGGACCGTGTGCACAGCAGACGGGAGAAACAGATCTCCAGCTTGCGAAACGACCTGGTGAGACGAAGAGGGTGCTGGTTTCGTAGGAGGTGGCGGTGAAGAGGACAGCGTCACAAGCGGGCGCGGAGAAAACAACGGGACGCGCGGATCGTCATTGTTCTGCGGTCCAGTGAGGGGTAACCCAGTCACGCCACTTTCTTGGAGCGATTCAATGTATCGGCGGAGCGTACCCGAGATATGGGACAAGAGGTCACGTGGGGAGTCAGCAGCCATTATCTATACCCACTGGCAAAGCGTTCAAGCTGTCCGGTCTAATAATTGATCAATGAAGCAAACGAGACTGTCGTGGTAAGGAGAGGGCGCCAATTGCTCCATGGCTGTCAGGGCTTGTCTCCCATACCTTTCAGCTAATTGTCGAGCTTCAGCGAGGACCCCAGACCGCCGGATCTGTTCAAGGGCATGTGTGGTCTCTTCATTGGTCGGATGTCTCTTTTGAAAAACCCGTTTGACTTCAGGATCACGCGTGATCGCTAACACCACAGGCAAGGAAGGGTTCCCTTCTTTCAAGTCAATACCCGTTGGTTTACCAGTCAGGTTTTTATCCCCTTCGACATCCAATAAATCGTCAATAATCTGAAACGCCATGCCGACACAGAAGCCGCACTCAGCCATACTTGCGACAATCTCTTGCGATGCCCCAGCCAGCGTGGAGCCTATACGGGCTCCTTGAGCAAAGAGTGCCGCGGTTTTGCGCGAGATCATTTCGAGATAATCGTCTGATGTGACTTGGGGATTATGACGAAAACGTCCCTGCATCACCTCTCCTTCGGTTAAGCTAATGCAGGCATCAGTAGCCCAGAGGATGACTTTCTCATCGAAACGACTGCAGAGAGCAAAAGCTTGTCCAAACAGAAAATCGCCGGCTACCAGGGTATCGGCAAGACCAAACCGTCGTAAGGCGGAATCCTTCCCACGCCGTGTTTCACTGCCATCGATAATGTCATCGTGCAAAAGAGATGCCGAGTGAATCAGCTCTAAGGCCGCCGCGACATCAATAATATCCGCCGGATCCTCCCCTCCACAGGCGCGAAACGTGAGGAGCGCCACCATAGGCCGCACCCGCTTGCCGCCAGCACCAATCAGATAGTCGCCAATCTCATTGAGCAGCGGTTCCCGAGAGTTGAGCAGGCTCGCAAGACGTTGCTCGACCCGCCCCAGTTCAGCAGCAACAAGTGTATGTGGTACTGGAGGAGAAGCAGAGGATAGTTTAGTTTTTAAGCGCACTCAGAAACTCAGAATTCAAGTTGTATGAGCTCTCATACTCACTTTTTTAACAGTGTGTTTTCATAATGCCAAAGGGATGGAAAAGGTCAAGGAGATCGTGGCGCAATTGCCAACCTGCCACCCCTCTAGACAGAATACAAAAATTATCCCTTTACTTGAAAGTAGGCCTATGTTAGCTGTTGCCAGCAGCCAAAAGCCCGCACTGAGGGGAAGGAATGGGTAGAAAGATCCGTATTGCCATTGTGGGCGTGGGAAATTGTGCAAGTAGTTTACTGCAAGGAATCGAATATTATCGACACGCCAACGAAGAAGAACGTACCCACCCTATCGGATTGATGCATTACGATCTTGGTGGTTATACGCCCTTCGATATTGAAGTCGTTTGCGCGTTCGATATAGATGCCCGGAAGGTTGATCGGCCGCTCAGCGAGGCAGTCTTCGCCAAACCCAACAACACGAAACTGCTATGGCCTGACTTGCCCTGCTCACAGGTGACAGTGCAAATGGGGCCAGTGCTCGATGGGGTTTCGCCCCACATGGAAGACTATCCAGAGGATCGTCGTTTCATAGTCGCCAATCGACCAGCAGTCGACGTCGTCCACTTCCTGCGGGAAACTCAAGCCGATATTCTGCTCAGCTATTTGCCGGTAGGGAGCCAACAAGCAACAGAGTTTTACGCGCAGGCTTGCCTGGAGACAGGAGTGAGTCTCATCAATTGCATACCAGTGTTTCTGGTATCTGATGCGAAGTGGGCCGAGGCGTTCCGTCGCCGTGGTATTCCGGCAGTAGGGGATGATATCAAGTCACAGCTCGGAGCAACCATTTTACACCGTACCCTCGCTCAGTTGTTTGTGGATCGAGGGGTAAAACTAACGCGCACCTATCAGCTCAATACCGGTGGGAACACTGATTTCCTCAATATGTTAAATCGCAGCCGCCTGTCCTCGAAGAAACGTTCGAAGACCAACGCTGTGCAAAGTATCCTCCCTGAACCCTTACCAGATGACCAGGTTCATATTGGTCCAAGTGACTATGTGCCCTGGCAACAAGATCAAAAGATCGGCTTCTTACGTCTTGAAGGCCGGATCTTTGGAAACATTCCGGTTGAGCTTGAAGTGCGTCTGGTTGTGGAGGATTCGCCAAACTCGGCTGGGGTTGTCATTGACGTCATTCGCTGTTGTCAGTTGGCTCGGGCCCGTGGGATCAGTGGCCCTCTGACGTCTGTGGCTGCCTACTTTATGAAACACCCTCCTCAGCAGCTTCCAGATACCGAAGCACGTGATTCCGTTGAACGTTTTATTCGTGGAGAGATCGGCTACTAGCAAAGGCGTGGAGGATGGGACACTGTGGAGTGATACAACGAGCAAGACAAAAACCTGACAGTGTCACCATTGAGAAGCGAAGAAAGAAAGGTCAGGAAGAGGGATGTTGACGGTGTCAGCAGAGCCCTTCACCCCCTCACCCTGGCCCTCTCCCACGAGGGGAGAGAGAATCCTTGGCCG
>CAZCWX010000015.1:0-8187 GCA_964502465.1 uncultured Enterobacteriaceae bacterium
ACAAGTCCAATGCGTACTGAACTTCTCGTGGAGAGAAACAGAAACCTTGCTCAAGGAGCGACAGGCTTATTTGCACTATGACGAAGCTGCTCTGGCCCAAGATCATGCAACCCTTGACCGGCTCCTGCCGAAATGATTGTCATCGCTGATACGTCCCCGCTCAACTACCTCGTTCTGATCGATCTGATCCGGATCTTGCCCGAGCGGATTGGCCAGGTGGTCATGGTAGACATGGGTAATCTTCTCGATGTCTTCAGGCCGTAGCGAGTTCTGATTTTTGCCTTCTTTGTACTCGCGGTCAGTATTGATGAAGAGCAAACTCTCTAAGCGCGTCAGGGTCAGCTTTGTTGCCATCCTTCTCCGTGTCCCCCCGCAACTGATCTGTATGCTGTCATAGCTGATTGGTCCTGAACGAGTCTACAGTGCTTTACTGCCTCATCACTCAGAAATTGTCACAAAGCTACAGATCCTGGGTCTCAGGAGGTCACAGGTTCTGAGCCGTGGAAGAGCTTCACCTCTTAAAGATTCTTCTGGGTGCATGGCCGCAATGACGATAAAATTCCTAACCCAGCCACGAGTGTATGACAAAATCCTGGATTCCCGCCTGCGCGGGAATGACAGGCCGGCTGAAATGCTCGGTACAGAAGGGTTTTTGATAGGGTTGCTGTTTCCCTCTGTCCATAAGCCGAGAAATTGTCATGTACCCCCCAACCACTTTCCCATTGCACCCTTTTCCCTTTTGTGCTACGGGCATTCAGCAGAAACACAAGCCAAACCTTGGGTGACCAGGGGGCGGAAAGTCGACGGGACTTATCCTCCTGGGGCGTTCGGCAAAGCAGGGTGCGGAAAACCCTCGGGCTTGAGGAAACAGACGACCAGCAGTGAATAAGTTGGCCGGGTTGTCAGGCGTGACCTCTGTTATGGTCACAATGAGAGCCCCGGCTTTTTTGCATTTGGGCCCTGGAAACAAGAAACAGTGATCCACCGCTTGTAAAATGTGGCTGGGATAAGGTGGGCAATGCAGGGAAGGGGTTTACCTCTTTTATGCTTTATTATCTGCACAGGTTTCCTCACGGTATTGCTGTCCCCTTGTACCTCTCCGGCTCAGACGCGTGAGAAATGGGTTGCACGAGTGGTTTCCGTGCAGGGAACCGTAGAGGCTCAAAGGATGGGGGGAACACAGTGGCAGCCGGTGAAATTGAATGACATGTACTCCCCGGGTGATACGATTCGAGTGCAGGAGAGAAGCCGAGCAGATCTTGCCTTACTCGACCGATCGGTTCTGCGCCTCAATGCGAACACGACCCTCACCCTCCAGCCTGTGAAGGAAGAACGGACCGGGGTAGTCGACCTGCTTAGGGGAGCTGCCCATTTCTTCAGCCGCGGGTCCCGCAGCCTGGAGGTGCAGACTCCTTCTATCATTGCAGGGGTCAGGGGCACCGAGTTTTTCGTCAACGTTGAGACAGATAGGACCTTGTTGACGGTATTTGAAGGGACGGTGGTGGCAGAAAACCCGGCCGGAAGCCTCACGCTCACCAGTGGGCAATCGGCTGTGGCCGAGGCGGGGAGAGCGCCTGTGCTGCGTATTGTGGTGCGTCCTCGTGATGCTGTGCAGTGGGCTTTATACTACCCGCCCGTCCTCTATGTTCGGCCTGATGAATTTCCAGCCGGACCAGGCTGGCAAGGGATGGTTCGACAATCCATCGAGTTTTCCCTGAGGGGAGACCTGCAAAAGGCATTCGAGAGTATTGCGACTGTTCCCGGGACTATCCGCGACCGGCGCTTTCTTGCCTACCGCGCCTCACTACTGCTTGCCGTGGGCCGTGTGGACGAGGCCAGGGCGGATATCGCGCGGGTACTGCATCTGAACCCCAACGATAGCGACGCTTTTGCACTACAAACGATTATCGCTGTGGTACAGAACGAACAAGAGAGAGCGCTCGATCTTGCCCAGCAGGCCGTTAGGGCGGCTCCGAACTCTGCCAGCGCGTTGATTGCTTTGTCCTATGCCCAGCAGGCCAGGTTCGACCTGGAAGGCGCGCGGGCGAGTCTGCAACAGGCGGTGGCACTCGCACCGCAAAATGCCTTGGCATGGGCACGGTTGGCAGAGATTCATTCGTCATTCGGGAGGCTGGATCAGGCTTTTGAGGCGGCCCAGGAGGCGGCCACCCTGAACCCCAATCTCTCTCGCACCCAGACCGTGCTGGGGTTCGCCTATCTAACCCAGGTTAAGACACAACAGGCTAGAGAGGCCTTTGAAATGGCGATTGCGTTTGATCAGGCTGACCCCCTCCCACGGCTGGGTCTGGGGCTGGCGCAAATCCGGGAGGGCGACCTACACGGGGGAAGAAGGGAGATCGAGATTGCCGCAAGCCTGGACTCCAACGACTCCATTATCCGGAGTTATCTGGGAAAAGCCTATTTTGAAGAGAAACGGACGAATTTGGATCAGCGCGAGTATGCCGTTGCCAAGGAGCTGGACCCTCAGGATCCTACCCCCTTCTTCTACGACGCGATTGCGAAACAGACCACGAACCGGCCGGTTGAGGCCTTACAGGACATGCAAACAGCTATCGAACTAAACGACAACCGAGCGGTCTACCGGTCACGGTTGTTGCTCGATGCGGATTTGGCGGCACGCAGCGCAGCCCTTGCCCGGATCTACAGTGATCTGGGCTTCCAAGAGCTTGCCCTGGTAGAAGGATGGAAGTCGGTCAACACCGATCCAACCAACTTTTCCGCCCACCGGTTCCTGGCCGATTCTTACTCTGTGTTACCCCGCCACCAGATCGCCAGGGTCAGCGAACTGCTCCAGTCTCAGTTGCTGCAGCCCATCAACATCGCGCCCATTCAGCCCCGCCTTGCTGAGAGCAACTTGTTCCTCATCAGTACCCAAGGTCCGGCAAATCTTTCCTTCAACGAGTTCAATCCCTTGTTTAATCGAAATGGGGTTTCCCTGCTGACAAGCGGCCTTTCCGGTGAAAATGACACGTATGGTGGAGAAGGGGTCATCTCAGGCATCTACAACAAGACATCCTTCAGCGTCGGGGGGTTCCACCTTACGACAGACGGGTTTCGCAGAAACGCTGACCAGAAGGATGACATCGCCAACGCCTTTGTCCAGCAGGAACTTACTCCCAACACAAGCATTCAGGCCGAGTATCGGTACAGAAATACGGAACGAGGCGATCTTCAATTAAGATTCTTCCCGGAAGAGTTCTTTCCTGGCCAGAGAAACACGGAGGAGAGGCACACCGTCCGCCTGGGTGGACGGCACGCCTTTTCGCCGCATTCTCTCCTCCTCGGCTCATTTACGTATCAAGATGCAGATTTCAGGCGAAAAGATGAACAGTTTGTTATACCTGGTATTAGTTCCATCGATGAGAAAATCCCTCAGGATGCCTTTGGCACCGAACTCCAACATCTGTTCCGTTCGCCATACTTTAACCTTACGAGCGGCGTAGGATACTTCGACATTGATGGAGAGCTTCGCGCGACTGTAGGGTTTGGTTTTCCCCCCGGTCCCATAGAAGTCCAATCAGGAACGACAAATCTCGATCTACAACACGTGAATGTTTACGCGTATTCAAACATCACTCTCCTCAGGAATGTGACGTTTACTGTAGCGGCCAGCGCCGACTTCTTGCGGAGCGGTGGTCCGGTTGTTCGGGACAAAGACCAGTTCAACCCGAAGTTCGGGATTACCTGGGAGCCGATCCCGGGTACCACCCTGCGCGCTGCTGTATTCAGGACGTTGAAGAGAACGCTGATCACGGACCAGACCCTTGAGCCGACCCAGGTCGCGGGCTTTACGCAGTTCTTTGATGATACTACTGCCACGGACGCATGGCGCTATGGGGGGGGCATCGATCAGAACTTCACGAAAGACCTATTCGGAGGCGTGGAATTTTCCAAGCGGGATCTGACAGTTCCAATTACAGATTTGATAGATCCTGCCAACCCCCTATACCTAGAATCTGACGCGAAAGAGTATCTGGGCAGCGCCTACCTTTTCTGGACACCTCATCCTTGGGTGGCACTCAGAGCGGAATACATATTTGAGCGATTTACCAATGAGATACTGACGGGTATAGAGCCGAAGGAGCTGGATACGCATCGTGTTCCCTTAGGGATCAGTTTCTTCCACCCTTCCGGATTGAGTGTCCCCCTGACTGCAACGTACTGGAATCAAGACGGCAAGTTTCTGAGAATTGCGTCCGGCGTTGTGCAGCCCGGTGGCAGTAACTTCTGGACCGTCGATGCGGCGATCAATTACCGTCTGCCGAAGCGGTATGGTTTCATCACCGTTGGAGCGACGAATCTGTTTGACCAAAAGTTCAAGTTTTTCAACACCGACTTCAATAACCCGACCATACAGCCGGACAGAACTTTCCTTGCGAGAATCACGCTGGCGCTTCCATTTAGTGAGGCTTTCGAATGATGAAAAGGAACTGCGCTGGGTCTTACACACAAGTCGTCAAGTAGCTGATTTCTGCTGACTTTTTTAGGGTGCAGAGAATCGTGCCAAAATAGCAAAAGCATGCAAAATCAATAAGCTGGCAGGTCGCCGCGCCAGATGTGTATAATAGTGAGGGAACTGCGTAAGGGCGAGGATCCTTACGAAAAACACAAGGAGGATGTCATGTTTAAGAGCTTTGTGATGATTGGCCTCTTGGGCATCAGCTTGGTTGCGATGTTGGGAACTGAGGCCGCGGGCCACGGCTATCGGTTTTGTTACGGTTGTGGGAGTGATGCTTGTCAATTGGAGGTTCTGCAAGGAGGACTTTTCACGGACGATGACGTCGTGAATGGTCTCGTGAGCGTTGAGTGTAACACCAGATTTCTTGGCGCGGGGGTGAGGGCCGGGGATGTTCTATGCATAGACCAGGGCGGTAACGTCGCCCTGGGGCTCCCAATTCAGGGGGATGCCAACGGGACCTTTGATGTCGGAGGGCTTTTGACTAGTGGCGATATTATTGGAGGAGTGGCCACGAAGACGAATTACATCGACGTCACAGTTGCTGAGTTTTGCGCGAATCCCCCGGCAGCCTGTGGCACCACCCTCCCCTCCGATTGCTACGAGTGTTACAAACAGTTCTTTCAGCTCCCGCCGGAGTCTATTGGTTGTCCGAATGCCGAGTGGAGGTATTTCGCGATTGACTATCACGACCTTTGCGTAAACTTTAAGCTGACTGTGGCGGGCGTCCCACTGTTGAATGTGGTGAGACGCTGCACAGATCCTGGGAACACTAACTTCGTTGATTGTCCTCTTGACCTACTGAATTGCTCAGTGATTCCCTAGGTTAGAGTTTACTCTCTACGGCTGGAGGGACTAACTTAGAGCGCATCCTGACGGGACCGTGCGTGAGCTGCGGCCCCGGTAAACACCGACTGTGTTACTCCGACGTGTCGCGCTCACTTGGTTTGCTCGGTCGGTATCAGCACCCGGAAGGTCGAGCCGTGCCCGACCTTGCTTTCTACCGTGATGGTACCGCCCAAAAGCTCCAAGAGTTGCCGTACGATATGGAGCCCTAGCCCGAGGCCACCGTAGTGGCGGCTGGTCGAGCTGTCGACTTGGCGGAAGGATTCGAAAATAATAAGCTGCATCTCCGGCGCAATGCCAATGCCGGTGTCGGATACACAGATTTCCACTCCGCCCGTGCAGGGGTGGACGTCCACAGTGATACTCCCCTGTTTGGTGAACTTCACTGCGTTGTGAATCAGGTTTTTGATGACAATTTTCAGCTTCACGGGATCTGTGTGCACAAGCAGGGGTTCCGGGGCAATGTTCCACACGGCATGCAGACCTGGTTTCTCGAACCAGTCTTGGGTCTCGGTCTCGATTTCCCTCAGCAGACTTGGGAGGCTGATGTCGGTGAAGTCCAACGGGCGCTGCCCTACCTGGAGGCGGCTGAGGTCGAGGATGGTGGTGATGAGGGTAAATAACTCCTGGGCATTTTTGTTCACCCGCCGTAAGATGTCGGTTTGCTCGGCCGTCAAGGAACCAGACATACCGTCAAGTAAAAGGTCGTTGTACCCAATGATGACTTGTAGGGGAGTTCGCAGCTCATGAGAGAACATGGCTAGGAATTCCTCTTTGAGACGGTTAGCGCGCTCCAGTTCCTCAACGAGTCGTGCGTTTTGGAAAGCCATGGAAGCGAGCTGGGCGATACCCCGGGCGATACGCTCTTGCTGCGGCGTAAAGTGTTCGCTACGGCTGCGGTAGCTGGCGGAGAGACAACCAATGATCGTTCTCCCGCTCCCGCGACGCAGGGCTATGTACAACCCCGCCGCGGTGTTGAACTGTTTCTGCAATTGCGCGATTAAAAGGTCCTGATGGGTGGATAGGGTTTGCTGCACAACGTCTTCACTGTCCAGGTGGGAGAACAGGCCCATAACCCTGGCGCGAGGAATCTTCAACAGCCTAAGGGTCTCCCATTCCTCTGGCAGGTCTCCATAGCCTGACATCGGAACGAACACGTCTTCCTCCGGTTGCCAAAGAAACACATGGCTTACATCACAGCCGAGTGCCTCAGTGGTAAGCTGGCACAACCGGTTCAGGATCGCCGGTGTATCGAGCAAAGCCATCATCTCCCAGCCCACCCGCAACAAGGCTTCGGCAACTTTTGCCTCCTCCTTGCGCGCTTCTTCAGCGCGCTTGCGTTCGGTGATATCCTCTATCAAGCCATCAATGACGGTTTCTCCAGTGGCCGTCAGGCTGCGGGTAGCAGTCAACGAAACCCAGAGGAGACTGTCGTCTGCCCGACATAACTGGAGCTCGCGCCGTTGAAGAGACTGACTCTGTCGTGGCCGATTCGGGACCTGAGTTCCGTCTTCCAGCTGGCCGCACAACTCGTGCAGATCTTGGGTCTGAGTTTTTTGTGCAGAACCGAGGTTCAGCATACGCAAGAATGCCGCATTGGCCTCCAACAGCCTCCCATCCAGCGTTGACCGGAAGATGCCAACGCAGAGCTGATTTAGCAGCTTTTGTAAGCGTGTTTCTAGGTAATGATGTTGTAAACTCCGCTCTCGCGCCTTTTGGATAAGGGACTGTTTCTCTGCGAAGGCAACGTCGAGGAGTTCGATCAGCAGGATTTTTCTCTCTCGCACGCAGACCGCAGAGGCTTCGAGAGAGCATTCATTGCCTGACCAGTCAGTTTCAATCCACAGCCCCGACCGCAGCCGTCCGGCCCCACGCTCCTGCCAAAACTGTTCGGCATCGACTATAAAGTTTTCCAGCACGAGAAACCTTTCCCCTGGCCTCAAGTCCTCCTGTCGCGAGGCGGCATCCGGGTACAGGCGGAAGAACCACTCCGGGAGAGAGCCGAGCAATCGAAAAGAGCCTTTCTCCTGGCGCTCCATGAGGACCATGTTTAACGCCGTAAAGAGACTGACCAGGAGCGGGTCATGAGCCGCGCCGTATGCGTATTGCTCCAGTATCTTGGATTGTTGTTCATAGCGTAGGCTCAAGTCGTTCGCCTTTTGGTGAAAGAGACGACGCTGGAGTTCCTCTGGAGTGACGTCTAGTAGCAACACCCAGTTGCCGTCTTCGCCTGAGAAGATATGGATATCAGCGAACAGACCGGAGCCGGTTTCCACGCACGGAAGTAACAAGGGAGAATCTTGTAGGGGGAGCAAACCCTCCAGAAAAACCACTTGCTCTCCAACAGGCAGCCCCTCGCGCAGGCCAGTCATCCCATACGCCGCGAGATTACCTCCCCAGTTCGACAAACAGCTCCCCTTGTCTATCTGAAGGTAAGCTAACGAGCGATTGTCTACGATTAGCGTACGCAGATACTCAAGAACCGGAGGGGGGAGGTCGCGCATCTATCTCTCCAATATCTTCTCGACAAGGATCAGAAACGCTTCTTCTACACCCAAACCGCTGCGCGCGCTCGTTATGATGATATCCCAGCCTTTTTCTCTGAGGTCGGCCAGCGCCTCCTCACCGATCTCCCATCCGGCAGTGAGATCAGACTTGTTGAGCATGAGCACGAATGGTACATGCCCGATAGCCGCTTCGACTCTTTTCTGCAGGCTGCGCGCCGTGTCGAGAGTCGCAGGACGGGTTCCGTCTGCAACCAACAGGTACCCCGATGAGCCGCGCAGATACGACATATGGACCTGGAGAAACTCATCCTCTCCGGCAAGATCCCACAGGATGAGTTTCACTTGCTGTGTTCCAAT
>CAZCWX010000016.1:0-12744 GCA_964502465.1 uncultured Enterobacteriaceae bacterium
GCCAAAGTCGTGTGGTCCGATTTAGATCTAGGAACCGCTCGGTTGCTACATATAGGAATTCCGGGGTTGCTCGATTTAGCAACTCACTGCTATCGATGACGACATGTTCATGCTAATAGGAACAGGGAAAGGTAGCTTATCAGTATTAACCTGCAGAGCCTATATGGAATCCCTGCGGCTAAAGTGGTGTCGTTTTCAAAGTTTCCTATGTCTTCGAGAGGAATTCCGAAGTCGCCCATGTATCTACCTTCAAACGGATTCCCATAAACACATTCTGCGCGTAGGAGAAAGCCAGGACCTCTGGCAGCGATATGTGGGAGGGACAGCGTATACTGTTGAGGCGGCGATGCATGGTTCTGGCAACCTGTTCTTCGCTGCTCCTGCTCCCGTCGACCAAGCTAAGCGAAGACGCCTTGAAGCGACGTTAATCTACGAGTTGAAGCCCCGTTACAACAATCAATACAAGGACTTTCCTCCGATCCGTCCTGTGGCATACATCCATGAAGGGGGCGTCCCAAGAACTCTCATTGCGTCGAGTCCGACCTAACGATTGAAGGCAAGACAGCATGAGGGGGTTGTACACTATCCCAACTCGCATGAGGCAATCCAAATGGTATCTCCTGGAAGGAGATCTCCGGATTGTCTTTTCGTCGACTGAAAACAGATGGCTCTCAAAACTAACAAGACCGGGGATTCTCGAATTCCGACTACCCTCTGGCTTCTGGCGCTGCCTCTTACCTGACTCAGAAGAAAGAGGCATCCCCAAGATCCTTCGTGAGGTGGCGCAGGCGTACAGAGGCGGCTTCGCCGCGTTAGCTGGTCATTCTCATGAAGTGACAGGGCATGCTCGCCTTCTCTTGCGGTACGTGGTTGGAGCAGGACAGGAAACCTGTTGGGATATAGTGGTATCCCCTAACGATCATTTGTCAGTGAGCATCGCTAACGCCATCGAACAGACTTCGGGTCAAGCTGAGTTTGATCGGCTTCTCAACGAGTTACTCCAGCAGGCTTGCCCGATTCAGTGGCCGCCATGGGTTCCACACGATGAGGCCCTTCCCCTTGAGGGTGGCGACGAGCCGTCTGCCCTTGACCAGGAGGTATGGTCAGCAATACAGCGGGCATTTCTAGAGGTGTTGCCCTTAGAAGAAGACCAGATCTTCTTCACACTAGAGTTATCACGACTTGAAAAGGACTCCTTAGATGATTTACTACTTCTGCTCAAGCTCGAAGAATGGTTGGGAATCTCTACTGACGACATTGACGACGAACAAGCGGCTGAATTTGAAAAGGCTCGCTCAGTTGGGGATGTCTACAGCATGGTGATGCAGCTCCATGCTCAACTCCGTAACCAGCGAGATCAAGCATAGAGTGGCAGCCTGAATTCCGATGAGACCATCAAGTGACAAGGAGCGAACCTTGTGAAACCCCAGCAGGCGCGAGGGAAGCAAGTGAGTCAGCCTGGACATTGCCTGTGTGAGCGACATAAGGCGCAGTATAGACCCAGGAACATAGTTCCGGCCTGGTACATCGCACCTGAACATCTTGAAACCGTTCTGTACTGCGGGAGGTGCGGGCGGGTAGGGAAAAAGGCTCGGGGCGGTATTGTGTTCGGTGAGGGGAGCACGAAAGACGGATTAGTGCAGTTCACTCATCAGGCATCTTACTGGCTCAGCCCGAAAGAGCTTGAGCGAAAGGTTCTTCTGATATCCAAGACTGGAGAAGCAGGCTAACTTGTGGGTGCAGCGGACGCCACGTCATTGACCCGTCCGGCGTTAGCCTTCACTGGGAATACCAATCATGGCTATTTACTTCGCTTTTGGCGTGAACATTGGGAACTTGGGTCGTCATGGCACGAAGAGAATTCCCATGAAAGAATGGATACCGTGTCTTAACGTCCGGCTTCGCAAACAAGATACACCTGTAGAAATTGTTGCCTTCTTTCGACATACAGGAAATTTCCTTCTGCGAGTCAGACAAATTGGCGAAGATGCATTGACAGTAGCTCTGGAGAAATCTCTGGAGACCCCTGTTGCTGTGGTCTCATTACAAAGCCTCAAAAGCTACCTGAGTACTCTCGAAAAAACGCAAATTCCGCACCCCCGCCCGGGTTACAGGTGGACACCTGGGCTTGTGTTCCAAATGCACGGGAATGGCTGTGCAGAGGCAACCTTCACCACCGATCGGGCACATTTTAACCGAATAGATTCTACAACAGTTGCAGCCTGGAAACTCGATTGTCTTGACGGAAGCGGTAGACTGGATCGTAATAAACGCAGCGGTGGATGGGGAGCGGTGGCAAAGGATGTTTCTGATAAAGTCGGAGGAGTTTGGACAGCAAGAAGTCTCGGCACTGTGAGGGGTACTGTGGAACTCACAACGGACGTAGGTTCAGGCTAACCCCTATAAGGCCTCCGTTGTCAAGAGGGCGGACGGATGCATCGCACAGGGCGGGGCGGCTCCCGCGAGGCGACAGGTGAAATGTCGGTACAGAGGACGGGTCGCTGACTTGATTTCGGTTGCTGGTCACAGTTTCGTAGCCTGGATGGCGCAGAGCGCAATCCGGGACTCACTCCCCAAAACCAGTTTCGTTGTCTCTCTCTTCACCCCCTCCCCAGTCCGCACTCACCTACTGGCCTGTGGTACGGTCAGGAGACCGGCCACAGCGTGAGGCGAGCAAAGGTCGCCAGGGTCAAGCCATTGAGCTTCACTGCAGTCAACCGACCTGCAAGAAACCAATCTTTCTTTGCTCGTTGTTTCGGCCTCTTGCCTCATGTTAGAGTTGCATCACGTAAGGAGGAATGACTCATGTCAACTAAAACTTTGACCATAGATACGTTAATCCAGTCCAAACTCTGGCATGAGTTTGAGAAAACCGCCCGCGGGAAACGTCGCCGCCCGGTTGAACTGCTGGCAGATATGATTGGTGATTTTCTCGAAACACAAGAAGGGGTGACGATCTTTGATGACATTGAGCGTGACCTTCGTCACAGGGGGTATACCGAAAATGATGCCGTTGAACTTGTAAAGACCTATCGCACTTCACGAAGGAAATGATGTGGCGCGAAAAGATCGAATCGCTGTCGTCTTTGACACCAATCTTTTTATTACGCGCCTGTTGCGACGGAAGCGAACCTCTCTCAACCAGCGTGTGTTCAACCTGTGGCTTATGCATCGGCGGTTACAACTTGTCATTAGCCGCCCGATTCTTGACGAATATCTCGGCGTTTTAGCCATGCTTGGAGCGACACCGCAGAATCTCGCCCGCCTAGAAAATTATCTTTCGATTGCAAAGAGTGTGACGCAAGTGAATCTCGGCAAACGCTTTGCCCTCAGCCGTGACCCGGACGATAACAAGTTTCTCGATACAGCGTATGTCGGGAAGGCGAAATATCTCGTCACCCGTGACAATGACTTGCTCGACATTCCCAAACCCGACTTACGTGGCTTCCGTTTTCAAATAGTCAGCCCGCTTGAGCTACTACAACAACTCGGCGAACTTTAAATTCTCCGTCATTGCCGCTGCTTTAACCCCTAGAACTGCTAGCACCTCTGGCTCATTCCGAAGTTTCGTAGCCTGGATTGCGCTCTGCGCAATCCAGGACTCACTCCCCAAAACCAGCTTCGTTGTCTCTCTCTCTTCACCGCTTCCCCAGTCCGCTCACTACCGGAAGCAGAGGCAGAATAAGAGCGACGCCAACGGAAATTGGCTATAGAACCGATCCCCATCAATCCCGATATCTGCCACCCTATATCCGAGGATTATGGGAACCGTACCAAGATCCCGCAGGCCCAAAATCTTATTGGCGTAGTTGCATCACCCGCGTGGATGATATTTACGGTGTACCTCTCGAAGGCGCTCGCTGGTAAGATGGGTATAAATTTGGGTTGTGGCAATATCGACGTGTCCCAGCATGGTCTGCACCGCGCGGAGATCCGCACCACCGTCAAGCAAGTGAGTCGCGAAGGCATGGCGGAGCGCGTGAGGGTAGAGCGAACTCCCTTGCGGATTGTGTTTGGCATACTGCTTCAGCAAGTGCCAGAAGGCCTGGCGCGTCAATGGCTTAGCAGAACGAGTGACAAAGAGGTAGGTACTCGAGCGGTTCTTCAGCAGCAACGGTCGGGTGGCGGTCAGATACGCGAGCACTTTTTCTCTCGCACGCGAGCCCAAAGGCACCAGTCGCTCTCGCCCTCCCTTCCCTTGTACACGGAGAAAATTTGCTTCGAGATTGATCTGATGGACCTGTAGATTGACTAATTCCGAGACGCGGAGACCGGTCGCATACAGCAACTCGAGCATCGCCTGATTGCGGGTGCCTAAAGGTGTTGCTTCGTCGGGAAGATTGAGCAGTGCATCAACCTGTGATCGAGATGGGACCTGCGGCAAGCGACGCCCGGTCTTAGGCATGCGCAAGAGCGCAGTCGGGTTGTTTGCTGGCAAAAGCTCTTCCCGCTGCAGAAACCGATAGAGCCCTCTCAAAGTAGTCAGTACCCGAGCCTGGCTTCGTGCCGAGAGGCCTTGGTCGTGCAGAAACGTCAAAAACCCGATCACATGACGGGAGCCGACAGCAGTGACGTCTTTCACTCCTTGTGTATCAAGATAACGAGAAAACTCCATCAAGTCGTGGCTGTATGCCGCGACGGTGTTTGTTGCCAGGCCTTTTTCGACGAGTAGGTACGTCAGAAACGCATCAACATGGGTATCCCACGCAGCGAGAGATGTTGCCGGAGCAGCACGATCCGCCATTATGTCCCTCCATCGGTGTGTACAATTTGCGTACGCAGGGCTTTGGCTAAACTGTCGGGGGTGGTGATCTTCGCTCCTTTGCTGTCGGTTACGTAAAAGACATCTAAAACCTGATCGACGTTGGTTGTGATCTTGGCAAGGTGAATTTCGACGCCAAGTTGAAAGAGGGCATAGGCAAGGGTGAAGAGCAGTCCCATGCGATCCGGCGCGGTCACATCAATCACGGTATAATAGGGAGAGAGGGTGTTGTCTACGGTGACCTCAGTCGGGACTCGCGGATTGCGTTTCCTGAGGAACGCTGGTGGGCTGGCAGCGTGCAGGAGATCTTCTACCGTGCGTTCCCCGCGCAGCACCGTGCTGAGGCGGATATAGACGCGCGCCCAGAGGTCAGGTTCCATGACGAGCGCCTGCCGATCGAGATGAGAGAGCCGAAAGACGTCGAGCGCAAGTCCCTGACGGCTTGTGGTGATCCGGGCACTGGCGACGTTGAGCCCATGGACTGCTAAAACACCAGTGAGCATGGCGAACAGACCGGGGCGATCATGCGTTACGATAGTGAACTCGCTAAACTCACGCTCGGGAAAGTGAACCAGCGAGGCTCGATAAGGATCGTCTGAACTGTCGTCATTACGCTGGGCAAAGCGGTTGAGGAGTTGAAAATGGCCTGGAACAGATTCTTCTGGAGTAGAAAGAAAGTAATTGTCTGGCATGACCGCAAGGAACGACGCGATAGACTGCGGCTGCGCTATAGTGAGGAGCGCGCGACTGATCTGCTCCTTACGGCGTTGCAGTCGCGCCTCACGGCCCTCCTCGGTTAGCTCGCCGGTTTCAAACCGTTCTAAGGTTTGCAAATATAATTCATCAAGTAATCCGCCCTTCCAGGTGTTCCACACTTTAGGACCAACCGCTTTCATGTCGGCGAAGGTGAGAAGATAGAGCTTCTTCAGCAAAGCCGGGGTGCTTATGGTATGGGCGAAATTCATGATGACCGTTTCGTCAGAAAGATCACGGCGTTGGGCAATATGGGACATTAGCAGGTGATGCCGGACGAGCTGGTGCCATTCGTGTGTATCGTCAGGAGTGAACTGCCAACGTGCTGCCGCTGTGAGGACCATTTGTGCCCCACGTTCGGAATGTTCGCGCCCATACCCTTTGCCTACATCGTGGTAGAGTATAGCAAGAAATAAGATCTCGACTTTGTCGATATCGCGCATCACTTGGGTCAACAATGGCAGTTCTGTCTTGTAGTCACCGTTGCGTAATCGCTCAAGTTCAGCGACCCCGTGCAGGGTATGCTCGTCTACTGCATACACGTGATAGAGGTCTCGCTGGGTGCGCCAGCGGAGATGGCCGAACTCAGCGAGCAACCATTCTAACACTCCCAACGCGTGCATCTCTCGTAACGTTGGCGTAACCCGTTGTTTCCAGTTCAAAATGGCAAAGAAGGCATCGCGCATCTCCAAGGTCCCAGCCACATCTGTTGGGAGGCAAGCAAGCGCGTCTCGTATCAACTGTCGTGTTGCGTCAGCGAGGCGCACCTCGTGACGTTGGGCCTCGTGAAATATGCTGACAATATTACTGGGTTCTCTCGTCAGGATTTCAGCCTTCGTTACCACCAGGGTATTGTCTAAAATACGAACCCCCTCGCGAATTTCGCGACCGCGCGGCCGGCCAATAAAACTATAGAACCGGGGGGTGGCTAAACAGCGCTCAAGCATCATCTGGGAAAACGCATGCACCGTAGTGGCGGAGCAGTAGTAATGACGCATAAAACTCGTCACATCGGTAAAGCCCAGTAGAGGCGCGAGCCTATCTTGGTACTCGAAAGTCAAATGATCTTGCTCTGCTCGCTCCAATAAGTGCAGGCCATTTCGCACTCTCCACAGAAAATCGCGTGCTTTTTCCACCTCTGCGAGGGTGGTTGCCGAAAGTACGCCTTTGACAATCAGCTCATGCAAGCTGTGGACTTTGAACTTGACTTTCGCCAGCCACACGGCGGTATGCAGATCCCGCAGGCCACCCTGGCCCTCTTTCACATGAGGTTCGAGGAGAGAGATCGACCCGCCATAGCGTTGATGGCGTTCCCGGCTCTCCCGCGCTTTGTCCTGGAAAAACCGTTCGGCATGCTTACCGAGAATCTCCCGCTCCAGTGCAACTGTGAACTCACGTGCAAGGAGTTCCTCACCGCACAGGTAGCGTGCATCAAGCAGCGCGGTTTTGACCTGCAAGTCTTGGTTGGCCAGGCGCACGCATTCGCGGATACTACGCACCGCCGGCAACGTGACGAAGCGGGCATCGGTAAGACTGAGAAGAATGGTTTCACACACGGTCTCGACGTAGGGGGTGATCTTCCAGTTGTAGAGGAACAGGAGGTCGATATCAGAGTAAGGGTTGAGTTCCGCCCGTCCATATCCTCCGACGGCGAAGACAGTGCACCGTTGGTGAAGTCGAGGATGGCGACGAGTATAGAGCTGAGTGGCTGCGGCAAAAAGATAACTGATGAGCCGATCGACCTGCCGAGTATAGTGCGCGACGATGGTATGACCGGATACACTGGCAGTAAAAAGCTTGGATAGTTCTTCGTGCACACGTGTCCGATAGGTTTTGCTTACCTCCTTCAGGTCGAGGTGCGGGTCGGTCGCAATTTCGAGGTCTGCTGGCGGGAGCGGCGGGAGGGTCACATCTGGAAGCTCGACAAGCTCTTCAACCAGGCTGATGTTTTCACTCATAAATTTTTTACCATAAGCTCTGTGCGCAAAAAGCGGACAATCCCGAGAAACAACCCCTCAGCCAGAACTTCTTGATAGTCAGGTGATATCAGATGTTTTCCCTCTACTCTATGGGAAATGAAGGCGACTTCAACTAGTACACACGGCATATGTGCCCCCACCAACACATAAAAGGGGCCTTTCTTGACACCAAGATTGCGAACGGCAGGGTAGTGCGTTCTGGCGCGACTGACGATTCCTTCTTGGAGGTAATGAGCCAAGGAGATCGATTCCTCTTCCTTCCCTGCCTGGATCAAATCACTCAAAATATAAGAGAGTCCGGATTCATCAGTGCTTTTCCGCACTCCTTTGAATAACCCATTTTCCATAGCTGCTAGACGAATGGTGGCGCGATTGTTCGTATTATTGAGATAGTACGTTTCGACCCCTTGGAGGTCACGATTTGTGCTCGCATTGGCATGGATTGAGATAAACAGGTCAGCTTTGGCCGCATTCGCACGAGCTGTCCGTTCTTCCAAGGGGATGAATATATCTGTGGTACGAGTAAACAGGACATCGACAGCAAGCCGGGTGGCAAGTTTGCGCCCCACGCGACGGCTGATAGCGAGGACGGCGTCTTTCTCGGCAATTCCACTCACTCCCAGTGCCCCAGGATCATGACCACCATGGCCAGGGTCGAGCATGATACGGTAGCGTCGTGCTGGTGAAGGTTCGCTTTGGCGGGCAGCTGCTTGCTGTCCTTTTCCTCTGATATCAATAACGAGTCGCTGCGGGGACGGCAGCATGAATGCTTTATAGTCGTCGAGATGTTCAACGTCGAGAACAACGCGAACGGTAGTCGAAGAGAACTGGCCAGTGCGAATCCGGGTGAGCAGGCCATCATGGACTGGTAAGGCCAACGGCATCTTGTTGCTCCGCTTGGCCGGGGAAAAATCGACGACAATACGCGGAGAGAGATTTTGGGCTGGATCGCCAGGAATAGTAAAGATCTGGTGAGAGGTTTCTCCAGAAAGCGCGATGATAACACGCGTATAGTCTGTTGCAGAAGTGTGGTGAATATGTTCAACGAGCGAATGGCTTTGGGCGACTGCATGAACGCCGCCGCTCAGCGTAATCACCACACCAACCGCCACCCTTAGGAGGAGTCCCCCCCCGCGCATGAGTAGAGATTACGTGCCAAATTCCCAGGAGGCAAGATAGCGCTTCTGCTCGGCAGTCAGGCGATCAAGTTGAATACCCATACTGGCCAGCTTTAAGGTTGCTACCTGATCCTCAACTTCTTTGGGCACAGCATGGACCTGAGGGGCGAGCTGCAGTCCATTACCTACCACCCAACGGACGGTGAGAGCTTGAGTGGCAAAGCTCATATCCATCACCGCAGCTGGATGACCTTCAGCCGCAGCAAGGTTGACCAACCGTCCCTCACCGATCAAATAGAGCCAGCGACCATTGGCTAAACAGTATCCGTCAACGTTGGGGCGGACATTTTTTTCAATCTTTTTGGCCAACGCCGTCAACGCTTTGACATCAATCTCAATGTCGAAATGGCCAGAATTACAGAGGATCGCTCCGTCCTTCATCTGCAGAAAGTGTTCTTTCCGCAGCACGCTGGTGTCACCAGTCAAAGTGATAAACACCTCACCCTCACGGGTAGCTTCGCGCATGGGCATGACACGATAGCCATCCATAGCTGCTTCTAAGGCACGGATCGGATTGACTTCAGTCACAACGACTTGTGCACCCAGACCGCGCGCACGCATAGCCACCCCTTTGCCACACCAACCATAGCCAGCGACAACGACCGTCGTGCCAGCGAAGAGGATACTGGTTGCCCGCAGGATGCCGTCAAGAGTTGACTGACCGGTGCCGTAGCGATTGTCGAACAAGTGTTTGGTATCGGCATCGTTGACCGCAATGACTGGCATTTTCAGAACGCCCTTTTTTTCCATTGCTCGAAGCCGAATGACCCCAGTGGTGGTCTCTTCCATGCTCGCACGTATCTGGGCAGCCTGGTCAGCATAGGCAGGGTCAGTATGGAGAAGTGAGACCAGATCTGCGCCGTCATCGAGGGTGACTGTCGGTTTCTGCGCGAGGACTTGGTGCAGATGGCGATAATAAATCTTGGTATTCTCTCCCCGGATGGAGAAGGTCGGAATACCTTCGTGTTTGACTAAGGCTGCAGCAGTAGCGTCTTGGGTTGAGAGCGGGTTCGAGGCACAGAGCATCACCTCAGCGCCTCCTGCCTTTAACGCGCGCATGAGGTTTGCAGTTTCAGGGGTGACATGTAAACAGGCGGAGAGGCGTACCCCTTTGAGGGGTTGCGTACGGGTAAACAACTCACGCACCCGACGTAAAACCGGCATATGCTGATCGGCCCAGTCGATGCGTTTGCGGCCTTCAGTGGCTAAGCGTAAGTCTTTCACATCTCCTTGACGGGATCCCATAACACATGTTCCTTATGCAAGAGTAGCGGCTCGCTTCAGTGCTTCGGCTCGATCGGTTTGTTCCCAGGTAAAGAACTCGCCTTCAGCCGGACGGCCGAAGTGTCCATATGCAGCAGTTGGCTGATAAATGGGGCGCTTGAGGCCCAGCGTTTTAATGATCTCAGCTGGTCGTAAGTCAAAATGCTCACGCACTATCGTGGCCAGACGTTCGTCGGGGAGAGCACCAGTACCAAACGTATCGATTTGCACGGCAACTGGCTGAGCCATCCCAATGGCATAAGCGACTTGCACTTCACAACGGTTGGCGAGGCCTGCCGCTATGAGATTCTTTGCGATGTAACGTGCCATATAGGCAGCAGAGCGGTCGACTTTCGTTGGGTCTTTGCCGGAGAAGGCTCCTCCACCGTGACGTCCGTAGCCGCCGTAGGTATCGACGATAATCTTGCGACCGGTAAGCCCACAGTCGGCGAACGGCCCGCCATGGACGAAACGGCCTGTGGGATTGACGAGAAAAGCCGTTTTGCTGTCGAGAAATTCCGGTGGCAACACTCGCTTAATGACGTCTTCAATGACAGCTTCTTTGATCGTGTCGTAGGAAGCATCTGGATGATGCTGACACGAGATGAGCAGTGTATCCGCCCGGACTGGCCGGCCGTCGCGGTACTGCACTGTGACCTGGGACTTCCCATCCGGCCGCAGGAACGGTAACTGTCCGCTCTTCCGTGCACGCGTGAGTTCTTCAACGAGACGGTGGGCAGTGTAAATAGGAAAAGGCATGTATTCCTTCGTTTCATCACAAGCAAAGCCGAACATCATGCCCTGATCGCCTGCTCCTTGTTCGGCGTACAGCCCTTCCCCTTCTGTGACTCCTTGAGAAATATCTGGAGATTGGACGCCGAGGGCGGTCAAGACTGCGCAGGTGTCAGCGTCGAAGCCAACTTCCGAGCTCGTATACCCGATTGACCGCACCACCCCGCGAGCCACGTTTGCGTAATCAATCTGCGCACGGGTCGTGATCTCACCGGCAAGGATGACCATGCCAGTTTTGGCCAGTGTCTCACAGGCGACCCGGCTTTCTGGATCTTGCTTGAGCAGTGCATCGAGGATCCCATCCGAGATCTGGTCGCACATCTTATCTGGGTGCCCTTCGGACACTGACTCTGAGGTAAAGAGAAAGTCTCTTGCCGCCATAAACGCTATCTCCTTAGTTTGCCAGTATACCGTTCTCTTCATCCGAGGATGGCAGGCGCATATAATAGAATCCCTCTCGCAGCGTCAAGGGGCAGGGGAAAGCTGTGTCTCAGCAGTGCAGTGGCTTGCCAAAAAGGAGAGGGCACTTTACTCTTCGTAGAATCGGTTTTCGACCACCTGAGTCACTGCTGCCATAGCTGCCTCTGCATCCGCGCCACTGACCCGGACTTCGAGCGCGCTTCCCTTGGGGGCCCCCAAGGTCAATAATTCGAGTAGGCTCCGGCCGTTCGCAGTGTGACCTTCCCAACTCACCGCGACTTCGGCTTGGAGACCGCTGAGGGCTCGGACGAAGGCGGCTGCTGCACGTGCATGTAAACCCAGCGTGTTGGTGAGGATGAGTGTTGCGTGGATACACGGAGGGTCTTGCATAAAACAAAATGGGCTTAGCGCTGGAGGTCGCGGTGCCGTACGTGCGTCACGTACCCCCAGCTATTGAGGCGCCGGCCAATTTCTTCCGCGATCGCGACGGAACGATGCCTTCCCCCTGTACAGCCAATGGCTAATGTCAGATAACTTTTGCCCTCACGCACATAGAGCGGTAAGGTGGATTCAAGCAAGGTGCTGGCCTGGTCAAGAAATCGTTCGGTTTCAGTGCGCTGGAGGACATATGCTGCGACATGAGGCTCAAGGCCACTTCCAGCGCGCAATTCCTCAACGAAGAAGGGATTTGGCAGAAAGCGTACGTCGAACATTATGTCGGCATCGATTGGCACTCCATATTTGTATCCAAATGATTCTACGGCTACCTGCGGAGTAGTGCGAGGGTGAGTACGACGATCGAGCAACTGTTGAAGCTGAGCGCGTAGTTCATGGACAGTGGAAGCAGACGTATCAATGACTTGGTCCGCGAGTTCGCGAAGTCCTGCTAGCCGTTCTCTCTCAATGCGAATGCCTTGGATGACTCCTCCTTCGCTGGCGGCTGGGTGGGGGCGCCGGGTTTCGCTAAAGCGACGAACTAAGACTTCGTCCGTTGCTTCAAAGAAGAGAATCTCAACCCGATGGCCATAGTTCCGTAGCTCAGCAAAGACCGTGGGATACTCGTACAAAGAGACGCGTTCCCGCAGGTCAATGCCCAACGCCACCCGGCCAATGTGCTCTTTGCTATTCTCGCACAGCTCTAGAAAGCGGGGAATCAGCGTCACCGGAAGATTGTCAATGCAGTAGAATCCCACGTCTTCGAGCACGTGAATAGCGGTACTTTTGCCCGAGCCTGAGATGCCGGTGACGATCACAATTTGCATAGTTTCCACCTCTTTGGCAGGCGAAGTGACCTTAGAGTTTGCCATCCTCTTCGCTGATGATGCGATACAACTCAGTCCGGTCGCGACCTTGGAGGAGCCGCTCCCGGAAAGTTTTGTCCTTTAACATACGCGACACGCGGGCCAACGCTTTGAGGTGAATCCCGGCGGAATCTTCTGGCGCAACGAGAAGAAAAAAAAGCTTGGTGAGCGCACCATCGAGCGAATGACAGTCGATGCCGTTCAGGCTCTTGCCGAATACCGCGATGACTCCTTTCAGTCCGGGAAGCTTGCCATGAGGAATGGCAATACCTTCACCGATCGCCGTTGTGCCGAGG
>CAZCWX010000017.1:0-3579 GCA_964502465.1 uncultured Enterobacteriaceae bacterium
GGGGACAGGACGCCGGCAAGGAGACGGGCTTTACGGACGGTGAGGAGCTGCACCTCTTGAATGAGCTGTTCCAGTTCTCGACTCTGTTGCGAGGTTAATCTTCCTGCGTTGGCGTAGTCCAGAAGGAGATCAAGCCGCCGCTGCTTCTGAGGGGATAGGATTGGCTGGTGGGCACTCTGAGCCTCCTCCCAGGCAATAGCAAGGTCAAGAGCTTTGTTGATGGTTTCTCGCGTTGTCCGTGTGCCCAGGGCGGCCTTTGCCCGGCGGACTTTCATGGGATCTATCGCGAGGCGAGCAGACACTGTTGTCATTAGCAAGTGGCGTAGCAGTTGCTCTGTATGAAATCAAGCACTGTGACTAAATACCTCGATGCGAGACAGAGATTGGAGGTAGAGACTTGAGATAGAGACAGAGAAGGAAGACGGTGGGACGGTCTCTATACTTTGCGCGGTGAGAAATTGCGCTTTACCTGTCATTCTGAGCGCAGCGAATAATCTCTCCCCCCCGCTGCCCCAGCCCAGAGAGTCTTCACTCCGCGGAGTTTATCCTGAGCGAAGTCGAAGGGCTCCGTTCAGAATGACACCTCCTGTCTGTTGGGAGTACAAAACGCAGTCCGTGCCCGTGGGCAGTATATCTCTTTTTCTTCCCCTGTCTCCTTCCCAATCTCCTTTCTCTGGCTTGAGAAGCCGCAGGCGACGAAGCAATCTTTATTTCGGACAGAGATCGCTTCGCTCCGCTCGCAACGACACAACAGCGGTGCTTCCTCAAGCCTTAGCCTGCCCTTTTAGACATCCAACCGATACCCATCCCCATCGCGAACCAGCTTCCCGGCCGTAGGACCGGCAAAATGGGTGCCAATAATCAGCGTGGGGGTATCCGCGTATTCACCAAATACCCGGCGCCGAGTGGCGACGGCGGCAGCGTTGTCCACGTCAAAGGGGCTGACTAAGCCCGGATCGTGGAATTGGATGGGATGGTGAATGAAATCGCCCGTGATCATGGCCGTTTCCCCTTTGGATTCAATGATAACGGAACAATGACCGGGAGTATGGCCTGGAGTCGGAATGAGACGCACGCCTTCGCACACTTGGGCAGGTCCTTCGATCGGTTTTGCCAGACCGGCATCAAACACGGGTTGCACGGAGTCTGCGAAGACGCGACGTTGGACCTGCAAGAAATCGTCTTCCGCCTTCTCGTCAATAGAGCCGAAGAGCGCGATTTCTTTTTTGTCCATCAGATACGACGCCTTTGGAAACGTAGGGACCCATTTCCCATCGACCAGCCGCGTGTTCCATCCGACATGGTCAAGATGTAAATGCGTGCACAGGACATAATTGATACTCTCGGGTTTATAGCCAGCTGCGCTCATGTCTTCCAGGTAGGACGTCGAGAGGTTGCTCATGACGGCTAACGGATCGCGGTTGCGATCATTGCCGATGCAGGTATCCACGACCAGCTTCGCTCCAGGGGTGTCCACAATCAGCGAATGGATGCTCAAGCTGAGCATCCCCTCTGGGGTCACAAAATGTGGGAACAGCCACTGCACTTTCTTCACCACCTCCGGCGTGGCCGCCGGGATCACGTCAGAGAATTCCGGGTACACGATCTCCGTGATTTTGGTAATGGTCGCATCGCCGACTTTCCATTTCATCGCTTTCTTCCTCCTGTAATGGGTCGTGCATTGGTGCAATTATCAAGGGTATCGCGCACGATACCCCTGACACACAGACGAGAGTTAGCAGCTCCGGACGATCCTCCCCGGCCGTGCACCCGTGTCTTTGCCGTTTTCTTGTACGACTTCTCCACTGACAAAGGTCTTCTCATAGCCGGTGGCGGTTTGCATGAGCCGCGGCATGCCAGCCGGCAGATCATAGATCATTTCAGGGTGGCTCACCCCGAGATTCTCATAATCGATGAGGTTGACATCCGCCTTCGCCCCTGGCTCCAGCGTGCCGCGGTCCGTCATGCCAAACAGACGGGCGCCGTCGCGGGTCAATTTCTTGACCACAAATTCCAGCGGCAGATGCCGCGGATCATCGGCAGCCTTGTCGCGTGACCAGTGGGTCAGCGCATAGGTTGGCACACCGGCATCAATGATCTGGCGGACATGGGCGCCAGCGTCACTGCCGCCCATAACGGTGATCGGGTCGCAGATCAATTCGTGCAGGGAATTGGCGTTGCCCTCGGCATACCCGGCAGCAGCATACATGAGAAAGGCGCGGCCGTTCTGTTCGAGCATGAGGTCATAGACCACCTCACGTGGACTGCGTCCCTCACGCTGGGCGATCGCGGTAATGCTGTTCTTGCTGTTGGGCTCGTAACTGAGCAATTGCCCCATCGGATAGGTCCGTTCCCATACCAAAGGATTTTGATACAGCAGGGACATGCCCGTGGTGTTGGGGTCCTTTTCCGTCACCAGCTTGTAACGCAACTCAGGATTGCGCAGCGCGGCGATCTTTTCATTGTGGGAGAGCTTTTTGAGCGGCTGAAAGCTCGGCAGGTATTCAAACGGATTATCCCCTTGGAAGCTGAAGAGGATACAGACTGGGCGAGCGAATACCATCGGCACGATAGGCACGCCACCGTGTACGGCGGCGGTGCATTTCGCCATGACCTCGCGCCATTGCGCAGGGTAGCTGTTGTTTTGGGCTAATAGAAAGGTCAGCGGGCACCCCGTAGAGCGGGCGATCCGGATCATCATATCAACCTCTTGGAGAAGCTCCGGGGTCTCGCCCGCGATGCCACGCGGCACCATCTCGAGGATGCCACGCCTGGTTGAACGAACGGCTTTGGCAATCCCACTCAGCTCTTCTTCCGTGGCAAAAGTGCCAGGCACGGGTTCCCCGTCATTCGCCGTATGGACCAGGGTGCGCGAGGATGAGAATCCCAGTGCCCCGGCCAGCACCGCTTCTTTCACCAGTGCGGCCATCGCGGCAATGTCTTGCTCAGTCGCGGGTTCGTTCTTCGCTCCCCGTTCGCCCATCACAAAAGCCCGCACAGCGCCATGGGTAATCATCCCGCCAACGTCCAGGGTGCGCGGCATCTTGTCCAGCACGGCCAGATATTCGGCGAAACTCTGCCAACCCCACGGTAGGCCTGCCGACAGTGCGGGACCGGGAATATCTTCCACGCCTTCCATCAGACCAATGAGCCAGTCGTGCCGGTCCGGCGTCGCCGGCGCAAAGCCGACCCCGCAGTTTCCCATCACGACGGTCGAAACCCCATGCCACAGCGACGGGGTCATCTGCTCGTCCCAGGCGACCTGACCATCATAATGGGTATGCACATCTACCCAGGCCGGGGTAACGAGGAGACCGGTTGCATCGATAGTCCTTTTGGCGCTGCCGAGGTCCTGACCAACGGCTGCAATACGCCCATTGGCAATCGCCACATCTCCGGTAAATGCGAGTTTCCCGGTCCCATCTACAACCTTGCCACCACGAATCAATATATCATGCATGCCTGTCCTCCTTCTTTATTTCAGCCTCAAATGAACCACAGATTGACCGAGGGAGTATAGCGGTTTGTCTCACGGCACCGCAACCGCTTGCTTCGACCTGTATGAAGAGCCGCGCTTTC
>CAZCWX010000018.1:0-12177 GCA_964502465.1 uncultured Enterobacteriaceae bacterium
CGCGCCGAGTTCTTCAAGGAAGGGGATGTCTACGTCGGCTTGGCACCTGAGCTAGACGTATCGACCTTTGGGGAAACCCTTGAAGAGGCCAGGAAATTCCTCCAAGAGGCTGTAGAGGCATTTATTGAAGAGTGCCAAAGGATGGGGACCTTTGAAGAGGTCATGGAAGAGGCTGGCTTTGTGAAGACCGGGAAACAGTGGATCTCCAGACAGCCACTCGTAGCTGAACTGCTTACTCTAGGGTAAAAAGGTGGCGGGCCAAAAGATTACTCCTATTCCGTATCAAAGATTGGTGAAAGTGTTTGAACGGGAAGGATTTACGGTCCAGAGACAAAGAGGTGACCACCTGATCCTTACGAAACCTGGAGTGAAACGACCGCTGGTGATTAAGACCAGCCCGAAAGAGGTTCCAGTCACCCACATTCTGACCAATCTGCGAACGGCGAGTATCAGTCGCGAGCGATACTTCGAACTACTTGGTCAAACCTGAATCATGAAAGCCTACAAAATTTTGATAAATCCCCCCGCGCACTGTGCTTCCCCCTGGGAAACAGGGGGAAGGCAGATTTCTGCTTATGCCTCTCTAAACGCAAAGCGCGGATCCGCGGCACGAATGTACACCTCGGGTAGCCCCAGCTCTTTGCGCACGATGTTGGTTCCCTGCACTAAGGCAACACATTTGTAAAATGCGATGCGGCGCGACAAACCCTCGCGGCCAAAGCCGCAATCTGCGGTGATAATCAGTCGTTCAGGCGACACGTATTCAAGCGCTTTGCGGATCAGGTCGGCAATGAGATGCGGTGGTTCTACCGTTGTCATCGTGTGGTTCACCACCCCAATAGCGATCTTTTTGTCAGTTTTCTGCTGCTTGAGCAAAGGCAGATCGCGACCTTGATTGCTTGCACATTCTAGAGTCAAGACATCGGCATTAAGCTGGAGCAGGTAGGGGAGCGAACGTTCATAACTCGGCCGCTCCCAGTAAAAGCTCTGTTGATTCGGGTTCCCCCAGCATGTGTGCGCCCAAATCTCGGTATTGACTCCTTCAACTTCACGGTTAAACGCTTTTGTGTAAAACTCCAGATCTTTGTCTGTAGCGGGTGGCGTGGCGCAGCAGGCAAAGTGATGGGGCGGTTCCTCAACCTGGATGACTGGACACCCTGCGGCCGCGACTTCTTTCAGTTCTTCATTGAGTGCCGCGGCCAAATCCATGACCAGGTCTTGGTCGTTCTGATAGTGCTCGTTCCACAGCATCAGTGGCAGACAGGTGGCGCTGATGGCCCCGAACTTCACCGGCTTGTCAGTCATCTTCTGCGCGGTCTTCCAAATTGCCGCGTAGTGCAACGGTCCGCGGGTGATTTTATCCACGACTGCCGGCGAATGATACGCTTCCTGCACTTCGTACAAGATATGGCCAGGTTTGATGTCTGCATACTCGAGAAAGTGTGAGGTGTCACGAAACCCGCTGATCCCGTTGAGCCGCTCGATGGCATAGAAAAACCAGGAGCGGCCACCGACTTCAAGATCGAAGCGCGCATCGCCATCGGTGAGGATGTCGAGACCGGCTCGCTCTTGTTCGTTGATGTAGCAGGCGACCGCATCCATATATTGCTCGCGATACAACGAGTCGCCCAAAGCAACCTTGAACGGCCGGCCGTGCAGGCTTTCCGTGAACCATGACGGTCGAGGAAACGAGCCGACCATCGCGGTAGCGAGTTTCTTGTCTTTGGTGGCATTGCGCATCGCTGTCCCTCCTTCTGTCAGTAAGTGGGTGAATCATATACCAAAATGAGACTGGAAGCTTGAGACGGGAGGGGGCGGTCAAAGGTGAATCCCAGAGTCCGTAGTGACGGCTTCAGTCGTTCTTGCTGCCTGGTAAGCGACTAAAGTCGCTACTACTGGCAAGAGCAAACCACTAGCCTCAAGTCTCAGTTTTCCTATAAGAATGACAGACATGGTCCCTCTCAAGTGACAAGGAAGTATAGCAGCCCACAGTAAGGAAGGAGCACGATATGCTACGTGGTGTATTCTCAGCAATGATCACACCATTCGATAAAAACGAGAACATCGACGAAAAAGGATTTGAAACTCTCCTCAACTGGACGATCGACAAAGGGGTCAACGGTGTTTTTGTCGTGAGCAGCACTGGCGAATCCTGGGCGCTCAGCTTTGAAGAAAAAACGCGACTGTTTGCTCTGGCGGTGTCAATTGTAAAGAAGCAGGTCCCAGTAATTGCTGGGGTTGGTGTTCCGGCCACGCGTGAAGCGATTCGTTTAGCAGAAGCGGCGGAAGCCGCGGGGGCCGACTATCTGTGTGCGGTGCCGCCGAGTTTTGTCCGACCAACCCAAGACGAATTGCTGACGCACTATAGCGCTATTGCGCAAGCGACCAGCCTGCCTTTTCTGCTCTACAATATCCCTATGCTGGCTGGCAATGTGTTGGGAACACCCGCTGTGAGGGTGCTGGCAGAGCGCTTCCTCAATATCGCGGGGATCAAAGATAGCAGTGGTGATCTGACGCTATTGAATGATCTTCTCCTGCAGCGGCGACCGGACTTCAGCGTCTTCACCGGCATCGATACGCTGGTTCTTCCTGGGCTGATGGCAGGAAGCCAGGGGGCAATCCTCGGTAGCGCGAATGTGTGCCCGAGTTTGGCGGTGGAGATCGTGCGATTATTTGACGCTGGCCGACTCGAAGAATCCTGGGCTGTGCAGAATCGCCTGACGCGTTTTTGGCTCGCTATGGGACTCGGCTCATTTCCAGCACCGGTCAAAGCCGCGATGGAATTGTTAGGTCTTCCCGCCGGAGCTCCTCGGATGCCTATCGTTCCTCTCGACGCTGAACACCGCGACATGTTAGCCCAAGCGTTACGCGCTATGGGAGTGGTCGCGTAAGCCTGGCTTCCTGTTGCCTTCATGTTCCCCGCTCCCGCATAAGATGGGAGAGTGGTAGGGTGGGGGCTATTCTCCTTCATCTGCTTGCAATAATTAGCAAATTGAGATAGCACCCAATTTATGTCCACTAAGAAAACTGATCCGTATGTGACTTTAGGGGAATTTATTCGCCGCCAACGTGAGCTGGCCCAATTGTCTGTCCGGCAATTGGCCGATATCTGTGGCATTTCCAATCCCTATCTCAGCCAAATTGAACGTGGACTCCGCACGCCGAGCAGTATGATTCTTCAATCTCTTGCCAAAGGGCTGCGTCTCTCGGCTGAGACCCTGTATGCTCAGGCAGGAATCCTCGATCCCCAGGAAGCTGAAGAAAGTGATGTGGTGCGAGCCGTTCTGCACGACCCACACCTATCTGCTCGCCAGCGAGAGATGCTGATCGACATGTACCGTTCTTTCCGCAAGGTCAACGAGGCTGAAAATTCTTCCTGAAAGTCCTGTGCACCAGGAAAGTTCAGGGGTCTCGCCGAGTGCGCTTGCAAAAGTTAGCGCTATGAGCTAGCATCACTGTTGGCGATGACGATACGCGTCGCTAATCACCGCACCAGGAGGATCAGGGCTATGGCAGAGAACCTATGGTCGAGCAACCCAGTGATGAAAATGTGGAGCGAGATGAGCGCTCCTCTGTGTGGGGCATTCAAACAGAGTGCTGTTCAGTACATTGATAATTCAGAGAAATGGGCCCACAAGGCACTCGAGCTCAGCGAGAAAACGACTGCATGGGCGAAAGACACGCCACTCGCGCCCATGTTTGAGATGCAGCAATCACTGTCGCGCCAGATAATTGAGTCGTCTACTTTGCTTGCCCGTCGCTTGTGGCAGATCGAAGAGGAACTCGAAGAAAAAGCCGCCAAGAGGCCGAAACAAAGCGACAACTGATATCCGTCGGTAGCAGATCGCAGGTCAGCCCGAAGACAAAGCTACTGCAGCAGAAGCGAGGGGGAGTGTTCGCTCTGGCGAACTGACAAATAATCTTATCCCTGCAAGCGAGTTCCACTCCCCTTATTGCTTACTCCTCTTGGATCCCACTGACAATTTCCTGTAAACGCTGTGGCAAGACAATCAGTTTGCGCCCATCGCGTACGATATACTGTTGCCGTTCCATCTCCTTTATGTGCTCAGTGACCTTCTGCCGTGAGGCACCAACTAAATCGGCTAAGTCTTCGTGTGTCACCTGAAGGATAAGGATTGTTCCGCGTGAGTCTTGCACGCCGAATTTTTGTGCGAGCTCTAAGAGTGCTATCCCGAGCCGTTGTCGCAAATTCAGCCCCTGAAAATGTGCATAGCGATAGAGCAAGGAAAACCACCGGTTCACCGTGCTTCCCATAAGTGCGCTAAAGTCGCTGAATGGGACACCCAGCATCGTGGTTACGAATGCCTCTGGTTGGACAGCCGCTATCCAGCAGTCACTAAAGGCCTCGGACCGGAAAGCCCGCTGCATACTAGGCATTAAGGCGGTGATGCCGAAGAGTTCTCCTGGGCAAATCAGACTGACCAGTACATGCTCACTCTCGGCATTACTGAGAGAGAGTTTGACCACGCCGGACACCAGCAGGTAAAGGACATCAGAGGGAGATTTCTCGGTGAAGAGGGTAGTGCGACGTTCGACCCGTTGGAGTGACATCTGCGAAAGTAATTTTTCCAACTGTTGATCTGACGCCCAGGGGAATGCTTTCAAGCGGCGAAGAATAGTGGGAGTTAACACCGGTTCGCGTGCCATAGCCATCCTGTCTTGGAGAAAGAGACTCGTCCATTCCTTTTCTCAATTTCCTTGAGCGTATAGTTTTGTCACTTTAGTGACAAAAGTGCAAGATTCCCACTTTTTCTTTCTTTGCGTCGCTCCTGGGTCAGCCTGGAAGTCACAGATAGACTGACTGGGACTTTCATTATACAATCCCACCTTGCACTGGAAACATCTTCCAAAACACTATCTTGTAATATTTGAGGAGGAGAGTGGATGCGATACATACAGACGCCGAAAACCCTATGGCTCTTGGCTCTTAGCTGTCTGCTGGTATGGGCATGTGGCGAAAAGAAAGAGCTGGGACCGAAGGAGCAGCAGGCGATTCAGCTTGTGAGGGCCTATACCCCCGAGGGAGGGCTATTCAGCGTGGTTTCGAATATCGAGAAGATGGCTGAGGATAATACCCGTCAGGGCAACAAATGGGAACTTGGCCCGTGGGAAGCTGGGCTCCCGTCGCAAAAAGATCGCATCGTTGAAGAGCTCAGTCAGTATTTTAATGTGTTCCGACCTACAGGTGATTACTGGGTCCGTTTTACGTATCAGGATAAGGATGGTATGCATGAAGCCTTGTGGGATGTGAACATTTACAACAAGAAAGTTGTTGTAAAAAATGATGTAGCTCAGCAGTTCACTGCTCCTGCTTCGTAGGCTGGCGACGCTGGCAATTTGCGGGCTATAGCAGCACAGGATCCCTCCGCGCTTCCTCTCCTTCGACGGTGCTCAGGACAGACTTTACGAAAGGGGGGGCTGCGGGGGATTTCGCCTGGCTTTTAAAAACTCATCTTTGCGCTGGGATCCAATCCAACCCATTACTCAGTGGTTCTCTCGCCTGGATCGAGCGCTCTTCGGGGGAGTGTCCCTGACCATGCAGGGCAAGAACGCGGGCAATAACCCGATAGACCTGTGGATTGACGATCAGACCCATATGGCGGCCAGACACTTGCTGGTTGTCTCCTGCGGGGTCGAGGCTTGTTCGCCAGTCAACAATTTCATCCTCTTTTGAGAAAACGGCTGTGAACCCGACGCCGGTAGGGAGGGGAGAGAAGACGGTGCGACTGAAGTGGCAGGTACACTGAGGACTGCCGCATTGTAGCGCCGTTCGGCCCTTGAGTCTTCGGAGCGGTTGCAACAACAAGAAGGCAGAATGCACGAGCGGGTGGACTCGCATAGCGCGATCTATAGGGGAACCGAGCGCGATTACCTGGCAGATTTTCTCTGGAAAGTTGTTGCCGAGAAATCGCGCAAGCATTCCTCCCAGGCTGTGGCCAATAACCGTGATAGGGATATCACTGTGCTTGGTGATATGGTCCAACCGCCACTGGAGCAGTTCACCGGTCCGATTCGGACAGTCAACGTTCCAATCAAGCCCTGAGAAGTACGCACGGTAGCCTATACGGTTGAGCCACCCTGCCATCACCCATAGTGTCCAGTCGCCGGCAAAAAACCCAGGAATCAGGAGAACAGGTTCTCCTTTTCCGTGGGGAAGGTTGATCCCGCGGTATACTGGGTCCCGCAGCAAGGCAGTCAGTTGGAAGAGATAATCAGTGTGAGCAAGTGTAAGCTGCCACGACATCATGTTCTCCGCTTCTGAGGTCAGATGGTCTAGCGCGGCCTCGGGTTGCGATTTTCCTTCCTGCAAGGGGGCCGTGCCATGTCTCGAAATCTGCAGGCGCACTGCTAGCAAAATTTGATAACTACAGCAAGCGTAGCATGTGAAAATGCCTCGGAGAAGTGATGCGCGAGAGAGGAGGCGCACAATACAATTGCCTCCTGAATTATGTAAAGTACACCGAACTGCGTTGGCGTGGGTTGACGAGGGCCTTACGCCGCAGAACGCATGGGTTTGGCTATCCCGTTTGCGCGCAGTTTGCCCTGAGCAATTTCTTGCTGCTCTTCTCGCTGTGCCGCTCCTGACTCTTTGCTTCTCACCATGAGACCAGGAAGTTGCGCACGCACTTCTTCGCGGAGCGCGCGTATGTCTTCGCGAAGGGCTTGGGTTTCGGCTGCCGTGGGTAACCTAACAGTTTGCCACAATCCGGCAAACAGGGCACCGGCGAAAGCATTGCCGAACCGCTGCCAGCGCAGCAAGCCATCAAGAGAGCGGGAGGTGAAATCACCAAAAACCGGGGTGCGGTACAGGCTGTCTACCGCGGTGGAAGACAAGCGTACCGCAGCGTCATATCCAGCCCAGGCCGCTTCCGCGACCTCTTTCTCTTCTCCCATCCCCAGGCCCCACCGTGCACCAGCAAGCGGAAAATCGATGAAGAGACTCTTATACACCGTTGCGAGCTCTTCCATGCCTTGCATTCCCTTACTTTCTGCCATTGTCACTCTCCTTATCTACCCCAGTGAACGTTCCTCACGATAAGGATAGAGGTTTTCTCGGGCAATAAGTTGGTCGTCACCGAGGTGACCAAAATATAGGTTGCGCCTGGGATACCTGCATTTTTTGTCCTGTTGGTGACATCCGTATGAATTCTCAGTGACCTTATGGGCAGCAAGGAAAATGCCATGTCGATGACAGAAGCAGCCTTTCGATAAGTGCTTATGAGGGAAAGGTTTTTCGTATATCTGACCTCAAGCGTCGTTTCTTCCTGCTGCCTCTGACGCAGCAGAGGAGATGATTACTGTCTCTCTAGCAGCAATAGCGGGGTTGCAGAGGATCGTCGGGAAGAGGGGGAGACCCCTTTTGTTCAAATAAGGTAGGCATGTTGACAAAGAGCCGGAGGAACAGCTACAACGGGGCCTCTATGGCGACTGCGTCCCAACCCTTCTTCTTGTTTCCCTTCTTTGCTTTCTTTTTCGCCCCCTAGGGGGCACGACGTTTTACGTATACTTTTCTCTCGCCTTTTTTCCTTCTGATAACAGCAGCAGAATTGGTGGAGGTGTGTGTCATGATTGTCAAAATGTCTAAAAGAGCAACCCCTGAAGAAGTCGCGGCCGTCGAGGCCAGATTACATGACTGGGGATATAAAACCGGGAAAATGGTAGGTGAGGAGATCACCCTCATTGGCATTTATGGTGATATTACTCGACTGCCAGCAGGTGAACTTCAGGAAATGGGCGGCGTTGATAGCCTGATTCCTATTTCGCGCGCTTACAAACGTGTGGCGCAGAAAGGCACTCCTGGCAACCTCATTCACCGCACTGTCCGTGTCGGTACTGTCGAGGTCGGCGGCGATGACGTGGCTGTGATTGCTGGTCCCTGTTCGGTCGAGAGTGAGGCGCAAATCATGGAAGCGGCTCGCGTGGTAAAAGAAGCCGGGGCCAAAGCTTTGCGTGGTGGAGTCGTCAAGTATCGTTCGAGTCCCTACAGTGGCTGGGAAGGGATCGGTTCGAGTTCGGAAGAAGCCCTGCGTAATGGGTTGGAACTGATCGTCAAGGCTGGCAGAGAATTTGAACTGCCCACGGTCGTTGAGGTGCTCGACGCTCACGATGTGTCGATCTACGAAGATAGAGGGGTGGATTGTATTCAGGTCGGCGAGCCGAACTCAAAAAATCAGGCCCTATTAAACCGCCTGCGTGACACTCCGTTGCCGGTGATCCACAAGCGCGGCAACTCACTGGATATTGAGGCATACTTGCTGTGGGTCGAGCGGGTCATGTCGAGCGGGAAAGAAAATGTCATCCTGTGCGAACGTGGCATCGTCAGCCCCAATAAATATACCCGTAATACTTTAGACCTTGGTGGTATTGCGGCCTTCCATTATCAGCTTTCGTGTTTGCCTGTGGCGATTGATGCTTCGCACGGTACAGGGCTACGAGATCTGGTCCACCCTATGACTCTGGCTGGGATCATGGCTGGCGCCTCGGTGATCTTGGTCGAGGCTCACCCGAACCCGCTCATCGCTAAATCTGATGGGTTTCAGGGGTTGTTTCCCGAACAGCTTGCGCGGTTGGTGACCGCCTGTGAACAGGTCTGGGAGCTGCACCAGCGCCTTGAGCCGCTTTACATTCCCAGTGCGTTGCTGGAGCGTGAGTATGAAGGACGAGTGGGAGCTGATAAGAAGCGGTTCTTTGGTGCGGCTTGAGGAAATCCCTATTTCATTGGAGGGATGAAGAGCGACGTATGCTTCTCCGCAAACCCCCTCGGCTCTGCCCCGGCGACCTGATCGGTGTGATTTCCCCGGCTGCTGCGGTGGAAGCCGAGACCCTCCGCCGTGGATGCGAGGCCGTGGAGCACCGGGGTTTTCGCGTCCGGGTTGGATCGCATGCTTTGCATCGTCACCGCTTTCTTGCCGGGACCGATCACGAGCGAGCCGATGAATTGATGGACATGTTCTGCGATCCCGACGTCCACGGGATTTTCTGCTCACGGGCCGGATATGGCTCAGGCCGGGTGTTGCCACTCCTTGATTTTTCGCGGCTCGCTCAGACCCCCAAGATATTCCTCGGCTATAGCGATGTCACGTTGCTGCTGAACGCTTTCGTGCAATATGCGCATTTCGTCTGCTTGCATGGACCAGTAGTCGCCGGTGAATTTGCCAAAGGCTTTTCTGAGCGTTCCTTGACACACCTGCTCGGTCTGCTCACCACAGGCATCGGGGAGCCAGCTCTCGCTTTTCCTACCACTATCCGTGACGGTGTGGCTGAAGGGCGGCTGATTGGCGGTTGCTTGTCCGTGTTGGTCTCAACCTTAGGGACTCCCTTTTCTTTAGACACGAAGGGAGCCATTCTCTTTCTTGAGGATGTCGGAGAAAAGCCGTATCGTATCGATCGCATGTTGATCCAGTTGAAACAGGCAGGGAAGCTCGCGGGCGTAGCCGGCGTGGTGTTCGGGGAGATGAGCGGCTGTTTGGGAGACAATAACGATCCAGCTCTGCTGCTGTCGATAATCGCTGACATCTTTGCTGAATATGCGTACCCAGTGGGTTTTGGCTTGCCTGCTGGGCATGGGGGAGAGAACTTTGCCCTCCCCTTGGGCACTGTGGTCCGACTTGATACGATTGAGCAACACGTATGCTTTCTCGAACCTGCGGTTGAGTAAGTTGCGATGATGGATTTTTCTCCGGTAGATAAAGAGATCGAAGCAGCAGTTGAACGAGGCGTTTTCCCGGGTGCTGTGGTTCTGGTCAGTCGGGCCGGAACTGTGCTCTATCGTCGGGCGGTTGGCTGGCGCAGCCTGGAACCTACGCGTACCCCGCTGAACGAGGAGGTCATTTTTGATGTCGCCTCGCTGACAAAACCACTGGCGACGACTCTTGCCCTGATGCTGCTCATCAAAGAAAAGAAGATTCGGCTCGATGATCGCATCTCTCGCTTCTTTCCCAACTTTGGGGTGTATGGAAAGACCCATGTGACTTTTCGTCATCTCCTCTCTCACTCCTCTGGATTACCGGCCATTCGTCCTTACTATCGCGAGATCGCCGATCGAGAGGCAAAAGAAGGGAAGGTCGGTTTACTCGGAACCCGGAGCGCGCGCGAATTTGTCTATACGCAACTCCAACGGGAGAAGCTTGAGGCTCCGCCTGGACGGCAGGCGATCTACAGTGACCTCGGCTTCATACTGCTCGGGGCGGTGATTGAAGAGATCAGCGGTATGGGGCTTGACCAGTACTGTCGGGACAAAATTTTTCGTCCGCTCGGATTAGCATCGACCACATTCCTCAACCTGGAACTGATACGACGGCACAAGCTCCAGCCGGTGCTCGAAAAATTCGCTCCGACTGAGCGGTGTAGCTGGCGGAAGCGAGTGTTGTGTGGCGAAGTGCACGACGATAATGCGTATGCCATGGCTGGTGTCGCAGGTCATGCAGGATTGTTTTCTACGGTGGATGACATCAACCAATTAGTCAATCTCTTGATAGGATGTTATCAGGGCGAGCACCCGTTTCTTCCGTCGGCGCTTGTGCGCGAATTCTGGACGCGGGACAGGAATGTGCCGGGCTCGACTTGGGCCTTGGGGTGGGACACGCCTTCACCTCAGCATTCGAGCGCGGGGGAGCTGTTCTCTTCTCTGTCGGTTGGCCATCTCGGGTTCACCGGCACGTCGTTGTGGATCGATCTGCAAAGGCAGACGCATGTGATCGTGCTGAGCAACCGTATCCACCCCCGGCGTGACAATGAGAAAATCCAAACGTTTCGGCCCGCACTGCATACCGCAATCATGCAGGTGGTGCTTGGAAAAAGTAGTCAGTAGGCAGTATGCAGTAGTCAGCATGGGAAACTCTGAATCGGCCATCGGCCACCGGCCATCGGCCATTTCTCATATTCACCTTATTGCTATCGCCGGCGTTGGTATGGCGACACTTGCGGCCATGCTCAAGGAACGTGGGTATCACGTGACCGGATCAGACCAGGGCGTATATCCGCCCATGAGTGACTTCTTAGCTGAGGCAGGAATTCCGGTGATGCACGGGTATCGGGCAGAAAATCTTGTTCCCACGCCCGATCTCGCTGTTGTCGGTAATGCGGTGTCGCGGACAAACCCTGAAGTCGCAGCGTTGTTGGAGACCAACATCCCGTATATGTCTTTCCCTCAAGCGCTGGCACATTTCTTTCTCGCAGAGAAACGTCCGCTCGTCGTTGCCGGTACTCATGGGAAAACAACCACAACTGCTCTTTTGGCATGGGTGTTGGAGAAAGCCGGGTATCAACCTGGTCTGCTGGTCGGCGGTCTCAGCAAAAACTTTGGCCGAGGGTATCAACTGGGCGCGGGTGAATTTTTCGTTGTCGAGGGTGATGAGTATGACTCTGCTTTTTTTGATAAAGGCCCGAAGTTCCTTCACTACCGACCGCAAGGTGTGTTGTTGAACGCTGTCGAGTTCGATCATGCGGATATCTACCGAGACCTCGATCATGTCCAGGGTGCGTTTGGTCGCCTGCTTGGCATTGTCCCACACAACGCCCCACTTTTGGTGTGCAGCGACTTTCCTGCGGCACTCGCAGTTGCGCGGGCCTCACAAAATCCTTTTCTGACGTTTGGACTGCAAGAAACCGCAGACTGGCAGGTGCGCGACGTGCTCGACGATGGGACGCATCTCCATTTCTCCGTCACGTATGATCAGCGCGAGATTGGTCGTTTTACTTCTCCCTTGATGGGCTGGATGAACGTGCGGAATGCACTCGGGGTCAGTGCGCTGTGTTCTACACTAGGCCTCTCAGCTAAGGATATAGCGCTGGGGATGGCAAGTTTTCTTGGTGTTGAACGCCGCCAAGACCTTGTCGGTGAAATCAATGGGATCACCATCATTGATGACTTTGCGCATCATCCGACTGCGGTCACGGTTACGATTGAAGCCGTCCGGTGGCGCTATCCGAGCCGGAGGCTCTGGGCCGTGTTTGAGCCGCGCTCGAATACCTGTCGTCGCCGTATCTTCCAGAAACCTCTTACAGACGCGCTTGCATTTGCCGATCAGGTGGTGATTGGGTCAGTCTATACCAAGCCGCAAGATCCACTGACCCAACATGAGCTCTTTTCTCCGGCTGAATTAGCGGCAGATCTCCAGGCTATTGGCAAAGAGGCGCACCCTGGGCAAAGTGTTG
>CAZCWX010000019.1:0-5746 GCA_964502465.1 uncultured Enterobacteriaceae bacterium
GCAAGCACTAAAAAAAACTCGGGCTGACCCTGTAGCGCTGGGGCCGCAGGGCGGCGCGGCGTTTGCGCTGGTGCCCTGCGCTCATCACTATTCCCTCGGGATCATCAGCCTGTTTCTCTCGCTGGTTTTGGAGGTGGCGACCCAAATTGTCCATTTCATACCGGATAGTACCGTAAGTGTGGCGATATAATCTTCCTTCACGTGTAGTGATATGACGCACAGTGCGACACCGCGCTCCGGTGTGTTTGCGATCTGTCATAGGGGATGTCTCCTCTACTGCATAAGTCAGTCGATGAGAGATTCCCGCAATATGTGTGCCTGAGAGTGTGTTCATGCTCACATGCAGCAAACAGTTTATACGTTGCATTACTCAGCTTCCAAGGCAAGCAAACTGTAAGTGAGTGTCTCGATTCTGCGACACTCCTTCTCCGTCTGCCCTGCGTTTGAGAAGCAACACGACAAGAAACCCCTTTCCTCCTGCAGATTATGGTTTTTCTGGCCCATCTCTTGCTTGCATTCCTGTAAGTGAGAGGAATACGCTAAATTTTTTAGGAAGGAGATAAGGATATGACTCTCGTACAGATGAACGCAGAAGAAATTCGGCAAGCTGTTGAACAAGGGCTGATTACAAAGGAATATAAAGCAGATGCTGCACAGATGGTCAAAGAATTAAACCGCTTGCGCTCGACAGAAATCATCTCCTACTTACAATATAAGCAACATGCGTACATGGCAGTATCGCTTCTCGCTCCAGGACTAAAGGGCGAATTTGAAACCCATGCCAACCAGGAATTGCAACATGCCGATATGCTTGCCGAGCGGATCCAACAGTTAGGCGGTGTCCCGATCTACAGTCCAGAGGAGATCGCAACCAAAGCCGCACAGGCTGGCGTGTATCCAGAGCAGGGGCCCACGCTAACGGACATGGTCACCGAAAGCTTGCTTGTCGAACGAAAGCAAATTGCAGCGTACACGGCACTCATTCGCGAAATCAGTGAGAAGGATCTAATTACGCGACAGATCTTGATTACGATTCTTGCGCAGACCGAGAAACATGCTAGCGAGCTGGCCGATTACCTGAAGCGCACAGCAGAAACAAGGACATAACTTCGGATGGCTGACAGCTTAGCATGAACCGCTGCCTCTTGGTCGGCCGGTTGATCCTCAGGAATTACAACGGCTTGGCAAGGATGACCAACCGCATGACCGCATCGTCGCAACCTTAGATAGCCAGGTGGTAACATTTGGCGGGGACAGGCGAGAGCATGGTACGATTGAGGTTATTTAATGGACAGTAGACATTCTCAACGAGCTGATGCCATGCTGTCTCGCATATACGCTGTCGCAATAAAGAGAAAATGACACGCGTGGTTGTCTTGAGAATAAGACAATCATTCCCAATCTCATCCCACCTCTCTGCATTTGACCTTCCGTGCATGGTCTTATTCTTGCATCTAGAAATGAGGATTAAGAACATCACGGAAGGTGACCCATAGCACCAATCCGAATCACCTGCCTGAGGGGTACTGAGGGAAGGAGAAAGAACTCGGAATGGAGGCATCGCAGCCCCATTTGCTTGCTGGCGAGCATTGCCTTTATGGTTGCTACTTACATGGCGCTCTATCAATGGCGGTTGATTAGTGACGTGTGGGATCCCATCTTTGGTGAACAGTCGCGACACGTGCTCGATTCAGCGGTGTCCGAGCGCATGCGAGGGTGGTTTCGCATACCGGACGCGGCTCTTGGTGCTCTTGCTTACCTCGGCGATATTATCTTTTGTTTGGCAGGCTCGACACGCCGTTGGCAATATCGACCCTGGATGGTGATCTTGTTTGGTATCGACGTCATTCCGCTCGGTATCGTCAGCGCCGTGCTGATGATCTTGCAGGGCACGGTGGTAGGCGCCTGGTGTTTTCTTTGTCTGGTAACGGCTGTCATCTCCCTGATGCTCGTGCTGTTGGCCTATGATGAGGTGTGGTCATGTCTGTTGTATCTCTCCAGGGTCTGGCGGAAGACCTACAACTGGCGCGTACTATGGAACGTTTTTTGGGGACGTTCATCCCAAAGGGCTGACGAAATAGCACTCTCTGCTGCTATGGAGGGGGCGTAATGTGGGCCCGAGTCGTCGCAGTTATGCTCGTGCTGGCTCGCCATGAGCCCATTCATTTTTCACCATGCAGCGGAGCAGCAGGCCCTCTGGGTCACTGATCTTCTCTGCGCCGTTGTAGTGATTCCCTTCGTCTGAGATGGATATCCAGAAGGATAGTTACTTGTTGTTTCGACATAAGTTAACGAGGTTCTCTCGTATCTGCTCTCCTGGTAGTTTTTTGAACATCACAAGACCATCTTCTCTTTTCTTCCTGTTTTTGCTTGACCACCCGTAATTCTCGCGCCGACAGAAAGATCATAAAAACTATCTCGCTGTCCATTTCTTCTACAGAAAGCATGCTGCAGTTCTATTTTTAGGACGCAAAGAGATCTCTGACATGATATCTTTGCGCAGTTTCTTTCTTCCTTTCTGTCAGTGGCACTTGTTTCCTCCACGAAATATCTCACCGACCCTTATTCCCCTACACTGATGCCTCGAACCATCATTCATTAAGAAAAATTTGGCATTGTTGTTGCTCATTAGGAAAGAAGAGAAGAGAAAAAGAAGGAGTTATGGTACAGCCCATCAAATCAACACAGGGCGAGCGCATTGGCTACACTGGTATGCTCTATACCCCCGACTGCAACAGAAACACATAAAAGGAAACACAACGCTCAACATCAGCGATGGAGAACGATCCGCAGAGAGGTTAACCCCGGAACAAGAGAGGTTAACCCCGGAACAGTTGAGTAAGTGATCATGAATGACCATGCCCTTGACTCATCACATTGAATTCCTACAGCAGCAGATAAATGCCCTCCAACAGCGCCCCGGTCAGTCGCGAGGATGGAGGGCATCGGTGGAAGCTGTTGCCACATTGCGTACTACCATGGAAGAATTGCAGACATGCGAGGAGGAACTGCACCAACAGCAAGAAGCGCTCGCTGCTGCCCAACACGCTGTCGAGGTAGAACGCCAGCGGTACCAGGAACTATTTGATTTTGCTCCAGACGCATACCTGATAACGGATCATATGGGAGTGATCCAACAAGCAAATCGGGTGGCAGCCACGCTCCTCGCTGAGCCTCAGTACCACTTGGCGGGTAAACCAATAAGCACCTTTATTGCCCAGGAAGAACGCCTTTCGTTTCGCGCCCAATTAGCTGGGCTGGCGGCTATACAGCAACGACAGGACTGGGAAGTGCGACTCCAGCTGCACAGTGGCGCGTCCTTCCCTGCCTCGATCGCTGTTGCGACTGTACGAGACGCCGGCGACAATGGACAAAACCTACGCTGGCTCATTCGCGATATCAGTACCCGTAAATGGGCTGAGGAGGAACTGCGAAAAGCGTCGCAAGATCTCAAACACCAGGTTGCTGAACGCACAACCCAATTCGTTACCGCGAACGAATCCCTACGATCAGAAATCGCCATACGCAAACAAGCAGAAGCCCAGTTGCTCGAGAGCGAGCGGCTGGCGTTACTCGGTTTGATCGCCAAGAAAGTAGCGCACGAAGTTGGCAATGCCCTCAACAACATGGCTACGACCGTGCAACTACAGCAACGGTACCTCAACACCTCTCACGTGCACCAAGACAGCCTGTTGAATTCAACCGTGAAAGACCTGCTGGAAGAGATTCAACGCTTAGGTGTCATTGTCCACGGATGGCGTTCAATCGCCCAATACTCCCACTTTCACATTCAGCCGACTGACGTCTCTGCCCTGGCAGCAGAAGTTCTGGCTACACAAGATCTACAACAGAAATTCTTAGGAATTACGGTTGTGCAAGACTGTCCGCTGGGGTTGCCTTCTGTGAGAGCAGACAGAGAGAGGCTAAAGCAAGCGCTGTTAAATGTGTACCTCAACGCCGTGACTGCCATGCCTCAAGGAGGAACACTCACTCTGAGGGTGTTCCATGCCAAAGAACACGTCATTGTCGAGGTGAGAGATACGGGAACAGGCATACCGGCCGGGAGAGATATTTTTGACTTGTTCACTTCTACTCAGCCGGGTAGCCTTGGAGTGGGGCTTGTCATCGCTCAGCAGCTCATTGTTGCGCATGGGGGAACTCTGACATACACGAGTGAGTTGGGGAAAGGCACAGTCTTCCGTTTGGCCTTACCACAACAGGAATGAGTAGCGATTTCTTCGTCATCTCTGCAACACCCGTCGTTTCTACGGTTGCCTAGACCGCTAGCTTCCTTGTGTCCTCTAAGTCTCATTTCTGCAACAAAGAAAGCTGCGGGTCTCATTTCTGCGACAAAGAAATGGGAAAAGGGAGGGGAGGATCGCTTTTTCTATCGTTTCTCATGTGTTTCTCAAGTTGGAATGTCATTTGCAAAATTAATTCTTCCTGAGAAGAAAAACTCAATTTCAACAGCTCCCTGCGCGTTTTGCTTGAAGGGCATTCCTGTCAGCATGCCGAAGTCACAAAGACAGTGAGATGACTGCTACGACGACTACTCCTACCAACACCCCTTATGATCTCGCAGTGATCGGCTCTGGTCCAGCCGGACAGAAGGCGGCGATTTAGGCGGCCAAGCTGGGAAAACGAGTGGTCATCATTGATCGGCCAACCAGTGTCGGGGGGATGTGCATTCATTACGGAGCAATTCCAAGTAAGACGCTCCGCGAAGCTATCCTCTATTTCACTGGTTTTTATCACCGCCAGGTGTACGGTATCCAGCGTCGCAGAGACCTGACTATGCAGGACTTGCTGGTCCGATGTGGCCAGGTTGCTGAGAGCGAAACCCGCATAGTCATTGCTCAGTTAGCAAGAAATCGCGTAGAGGTCATTGAAGGTCAGGCTGTTTTTGAGGATGAGCACACCCTGAAGATTAGTGGGGTGGATTGTGTCCAATCTATCTCTGCAGACCGCATTATTATTGCCACAGGAGCGGTCCCGGCTCGCCCAGCCTCCGTTCCTTTTGAAGATGGGGTGATTGTTGACACCATCGGTATCGGTTCCTTTACTCAACCCTCTTATAGTCTCATTGTTGTTGGGGCTGGCGTGAGTGGTACAGAGTACGCCAGCATGCTGGCGCTCTTAGATATTGAGGTGACCGTCATTGATCAGAAATCGACTCTTCTGGACTTTGTCGATCGGGAGATTGCTGAGGCGCTGGCTTATCATATGCGTGACGTTGGCATTACCCTCTATCTTGGTGAGGAGGTTGTCTCGATCGAAAAGACGAACAGTGGGAGAGTTCGCATCACTCTCAAAAGTGGGAAAAAAGTCGTCGCCGATGCTCTATTGTACGCTGTAGGGCGTTGTGGCGCGACTGATATGCTTGGGTTAGAAGAGCTTGACATTGAACGAGATGAACGTGGGCGGATCGTGGTGAACGAACACTTCCAGACTACTTTTCCTCACATTTATGCAGTAGGAGATGTCATTGGTTTTCCTAGCTTGGCTTCCACTTCGATGGAACAAGGCCGCCTAGCGGCTGCCCATGCATGCGGCGTGCATGCAGAAAACAGGTCGGATCTTCTCCCCTATGGGATCTATACTGTTCCTGAAATTTCTATGGTAGGGCACAACGAAAAACAACTCACTGAGCGAGCGATTCCGTACGAGATCGGTGTCGCGCGCTATCGGGAGATTGCCCGTGGGCAGATTTTAGGTGACAGAGTGGGGATGTTAAAGCTGCTTTTTC
>CAZCWX010000020.1:0-4168 GCA_964502465.1 uncultured Enterobacteriaceae bacterium
GTTCATGTTGATTTGGATGATTTCGTGCAGCACCGGCAGGACGAGCGAGCCGCCATTCATGATCACCTTCTCACCCCCGGCACCGGTTCTGACAAACGATACTTCTTTCGACGCCCGGTTGTAGAGGCGCGCGAAGATCATGCCGATGATGACGAGAGCAAGAAGACCGCCGACCACAGTGGCGATGATCAGAGTTGGTGTAAACATGATTCACTCCTTCGCAGCGCGGGGCGCTGCATTTCTCTCGTGCCCCTACGTATCAATTAACGCCTTGTTGGTGTTGGGGATAGCGTAAAACACTGCACCGCCTTTCTTGACGATGAGCACGTCCGTACCGGGTGCGAGTGTGGCGGTGTCCTCGTCCGGCTCAACCATGACATAGTGGGTGCGGCCACGTGCATCACGCAGCTTGGCTTGCGCCGGCTTACCCTTACTGGCGGAACCGAGCGTGAGGTGTGCGACACGTCCAATAAAGTCATTTTCTGACACAGCCTCGCTTTCATCTTTCGGTATGAGCTTGGCCAGGGCTCGACCGCTGACACGGACAAAGCCAAGCGCGCCGACAAAGGCGAGCATGCCTGCCACGCTGCCCGGCATAAGCGTCCCAACGGTGTCGCGGGCGATCGCTTGCAGCACCAGACCGAGCATGCCAAAGCTAAACAGAAAGCACACCAACAGCACTAACACAGGGATGCGCCCCACGTGCAACCAGCCCAACAGTTTGGACAGCGCGCTCGGTGAGCCCATCTCCGCCAGGTCCAGCCCTTCCGCTCCAGTTCTCACCCCGGCGCCCGGGTCAAGGGCAATGTCAGCCTCAGGCAAGAACGCATTGAGGAAGCCGGAGATGCCTGTGCCTAAGAGCGTGGCTACACCCTCGAGCAGACCGATACCGATCATCAGCCCGAGGGCCACAGTAAACGGCAGGTTCGCACTCTGCAAGAGAAAGTCGATCATGAGTCTTTTCGGATGGTGTTGAGCAAGGTCACGCCTTTTTCATCGCGGCTTTCGCCGCCGCCAAACGTTCCTGAATACGATTCTTACGTGCGAGTTCCTCAAGCTCGGCTAACTGGCTCGCGGTTCGTAGGTCAGACCTCAACCCGGACAGGTTCGTCTGCTTTTCTTGTATACGGTCGAACGCCGACTCGGCGTGAGCGACCCTGGATTCGAGACTCGCCGTGGCTGGTTGGCCGGCAGCGGCTGGCGCAGCCAACGTACGCACGCGAGATTGGCGAAACTCGCGTAATTCCTCTTTCATTTCACGTTTTTTGGCTTGCAGCGCGGAGATGAACCCTTCCAGTTCCCGTTCCTTTTCGTCGCACTCTCTGATCGTCTTCTCCAGGACCGGACGCTGGGCTTCAAGATCGAGCTGCTGGGCGATGGCGGCCTCGGCCAGATCCTCGCGGTTTTCCTGAATGGCTACAGTGATTTTGGCAGAGAGGTCGGTGTGTTTGACTTCAGCGTCGGTCAGGCGCTTGGAGGCGAGATGTTTGGTGGCCAACTCCTTGCCCAGCTCAGCCCGCACGTCCTCGATCGCGCTATCGATCTCACGAATTGCCTGCTCCATCACAGTCTCGGGCGCAGCGTTCTCGACCGCATCGACGAGCTGGTGCAGTCCACCGCTAATGATCCTGCCAACGCGTGAGGTGATGTTTTCTGTCATGATGATGACTCCTTTCTTGATTGCCTAACGGGTTCAGGCAAGCGCACGCTGTAAGAGTCCATTACACCACACTTCATACTAGCGGGGCACACACCGCCAGTACACCAGCGCCACCGCTTGAGGCCATCAGCATTCCCATTGTGCACAAGAGCGCTGTGGTCTTTGCCTTGGGGTACCACTCACGGGGACGCGGGTCAACCAGAAAGGCGGTGGACATCGAGGAGGATTATCTGCGATCCGCTTTATGATTGCTGAAGCGGAAGGACAGGGGCGACAAGCAAAGAACGAATAGGTATCAGATGTAAAAATCTGAACTTCATGAGACAGACAGGGATGGATCAAGTCAGAGCGCTTCCAGACCGAACCGCTCACGGCTTGTCATCCTGAGCGCAGCGAAGGATCTCTCTGGAAAAGAGATTTTTCGGCCTCTGGCCTCAGAATGACACGGTTGGCCAGCTCGTGCTGCATAACACTTGCTCTGACCTGTCCGATAGGTTCAGTGCAGATTTTTACACTTCACAGACAGTCCGATATTTTTCTCTTTTCTCTCGCTTGCAGGCGCTTGTCGTCAAGGGGGAGACTGGGTCGCGCTGGCGGCGGTGCGCTTGTCAGCCGGCAGCACGATCGGGACGCCCATTTGTTGCACCGCTTCGAGCGCGCCCCACACGCCGGTGTAGTCGACGATCTTGCCGTTCTCGACGCGAAAAATGCTGACATTGGTCCACTCGATGGTCTTACCTGTGGCCGGGACGCCGAACAGCTCCCCACTGTGGACGCCGCGCACCCGCCACACACCGACCACCTCGTGATCGGAAGCGATAAGCCGCTCGATAGTGATGTCGGGATCTGGTATACACTCTTCGGTGATATTCATTGCGGAGGTGACTGAGGGCAATCGCACAAAGCTGCTTGCCCACTGTGTTGGCTCCCTGATAGAAGGCTCCTGCTCCCCAAACAGTAGAGAATGCAATTGGACGTCAGGATGCTTATATCTCCGCCGCCATTTTCTCCACTGCGCTCCACTCGACGATCGGCGTCAAGCGCCGTTTGGCAACCAGCCCCTGGCCAACGATTTTGGCGAACGGATTAAACGTGAGCGAGTGGTCTTGGATGTCGAGCACGAGGATGATTTTGGCTTCTTCATTCGAGCCCCAGGGCCCGGCCTTGAGGGTCACGCCAGGCGGGAAGCCCTCTTTGAGGGCGTTCTGGATGAGCGCGACACCTTTCTTCACATCGTCTGGTTTGGTGACGTTGAAGTAAATTTCATCTAAATATAACGGCATACGCTTTGCCTCCTTTTTTGTGGGACTGCCGGGAGCAAGAGCCCGCCTCATTTATACTTCATGCTGAGGGTTTACCAGAGGGGCGGATCTCGTAAGGAAGGAACAAACCGTTCGTGCTGAGCGTAGCGGGAGCGAAGTCGAATCGCGAACATGTATTTCCCCGAATGAATTGCAACATGGAACGTTTCACTTATATCCCAAAATACGTGTCATGTTCCGGCAGTGTGTGTTGACTCTCTCTGATAGGGCCCCTTTATCAAGCGGATTGTTGATGGGAAGTCTTTCCGCGAATTTGCGGCCAGGATGGAGTTGATCCCACATGGAACGCTCCTGTTGTTCTCGACCGCTACCCCCTGCAGACTGAAAGCGCTTAGTTTACGTTGGCTGCAGACTTTTTGAGAGCGTGATCGCATATCCAGAGAGAGAAGTTCCGCAACGGCAATCACTGTTTTCGTAGCTCGACCACAGCTTCATACAAGGTGTCTGATTTCTTCGCCTTTACGACTCGCACGTCAGATTGAATGATGCCGCTCCCTACCCGCGCATTACGTGGAATATGAATATCAACCAATTCCAGTCCTACTGTCTCCGCAATTTTCGCCAGGTATTTGTCAGTCGGAATCATCTCTCCCTGTAGAGCGGTCAGTTTGGTTCTGCAGGCGAAGGCAGCTCACTCTTGTACCGCTCATGCCTGCGAAAAGGGGTGATCTGACAGAAAGGCGGTGGAAAACGAGGAGGATTGTCTGCGATCCGCTTCTTGTTATAGATGGAAGGAACAAGTAAGGAAAGGAGTTGCTGGCTAACGCTGTATGGGGAATACCCCGTGAGAGCGGTACAATGAAAAAGTATCGGTATCGCGAGAGTCTGCCGGACCTTCTGATGAGCAGTAGCGCCGTCGTGTTTCTGCTCGTCTATTCTTTCGCTGTTGCCGCTCAAGAGGACTTTGAAAAGGGACGCCAACTCTTCGAAAAGGGCCAGTTGGCCGCAGCGCAACAGTTCTTCGAGTCGGTCATGACGGGAGACCCACAGCATGCTGAAGCGGCGTGGTATCTGGGACGAATATGTTTGGTTGGAGAAGAGTATGACCAAGCAATCGCGTGGTTTGAGAAGGCCGTGCAAATCGATGGGGCAAATGCTGCCTATCACCTTTGGCTGGGGCGAGGGTATGGCTACAGAGCGATGCGTGCGAGCGTCTGGCGGCAATTTTTCCTGGCGAGAAAAGTCA
>CAZCWX010000021.1:0-20995 GCA_964502465.1 uncultured Enterobacteriaceae bacterium
GAACTGAAAGAGCAGGTCAACACAGACGGAGCCACCCGCATTGAGTTTCGCTGCTCGCCTTATCATCAGAACAGCGCCTTCTATCCGATCATCGACCACCTGCAGCGGGTCTTGCAGTTTGCGCGGGAGGATACGCCTGCCGTAAAGCTGGAGAAACTCCAACACACACTCAGTCACTATCGTTTTCCGCAGGCCGATACCGTGCCCTTGTTGGCCGCCCTACTCTCGCTCCCGCATCCCGAAGGTGCTCTCCCCCTTACGCTGAGTCCGCAGAAGCAAAAGCAAAAGACCCAGGAAGCCTTGGTGGCGTGGCTGGTGGAGGAGGCTGAGAAGGCTGCCGTCTACTGTGCCTGGGAAGATCTGCACTGGGCTGATCCGTCAACGCTAGAGGTGTTACACCTGGTCGTTGACCAAGTGCCGACTGCGAGGCTGTACGTGCTGCTGACCTTTCGCCCTGAGTTCGCCCCACCCTGGGGCAACCGCTCACATCTCAGCCAGCTGACGCTCAGCCGCTTAGGCCGGCAGCAGGTCGAGGCGATGGTCGAGAAAGTCATCGGCGGGAAGGCTCTGCCAGCAGAGGTGGTGCAACAGATTGTGGTCAAGACCGATGGCGTGCCGTTGTTTGTCGAAGAGTTGACGAAGGCGGTGCTAGAGTCTGTAGTGTCCATAGGGTCTCTTGAGTCTGTTGAGTCTATGAGGACTGAAGGAAGACTGGGCCGGTCGCCTATACCGTTGGGAATTCCTGCCACTTTGCAGGATGCGCTCATGGCCCGACTCGATCGGTTGGGGAGGGTCAAGGAAGTTGCCCAACTAGGCGCGACCATTGGGCGGGAGTTTAGCTATGAGCTGCTGCAGGTGGTCTCCCCACTGGATGAAGCGACCTTACAGCACGGGCTGAAGCAGTTAGTGGATGCCGAACTGGTGTACCAGCGGGGACTGGTGCCGCAGGCGCACTATCTTTTCAAGCATGCTCTCATCCAGGATACGGCTTATCAGTCGTTACTCAAGAGTACACGACAGCAGCTTCACCGCCAGATTGCCCAGGTCCTAGAAGCGCGATTTCCCGAGACCAAAGAAACCCAGCCTGAGCTGGTGGCCCACCACTACACCGAGGCCGGCCTGATAAAGCAGGCCCTGCCCTATTGGCAGCAGGCCGGGAAGCAAGCCAGCCAGCGATCGGCTTATGTGGAAGCGATCAGTCATCTCACGAAAGGGCTAGAGTTACTCAAAACCCTGCCAGACACCCCCGAGCGTATCCAGCAAGAGCTCGCGCTACAACTTGCCTTGAGTGGCGCTCTGATGACTGTTAAGGGCTATACAGCCCCGGAGGTGGAAAAAATCGTTCTTCGGGTCCAGGAACTGTGCCAGCAATTAGGGGAGACTCCCCAGCTCTTCCCCGTGCTGTATAGACAGTGGACGTTTTATTTTCTCTCAGGGAAGTTACAAACAGCGCTTGAGCTAGCGGATCAGATGCTGCGTTTGTCCCAGAGCGTCCAAAACCAATATCAGGTCTCGCTTGCTCACTCGGCGCTAGGATGGACCTTGTATCAGTATGGAGAGTTGACCTTGGCGCGGACACACGCAGAGCGGACGATTGTGTTGTATGACCCCCGGAAGCACCCTTGCTCCGCCGTCAACGCACTCGACCCAAGGGTGGATTGCCTCTCCTACGGAATCCTGACCCTGTGGCTTCTTGGCTACCCAGACCAAGCCCTGAAGAAGAGTCATGAGGTACTGACCTTGGCCCGAAGGACTGGCTCACCCCTTTAGTCTGGCCTATGCCTTAGGGAGTGCTGCCATGTTGCATGCTCTCCGCCTGGAGGGGCAGCTTGCCCGAGAGCGGGCCGAGGCGGTGATGACCCTGTCCACCGAACAGGAGTTTCCGTTCTGGTTGGCGTGGGGGACGATGGTGCAAGGCTGGGTGCTAGCCGAGGAGGGCCAAGTGCAAGAGGGCATTGCCCGGATGCGCCAAATGCTGGCGCCATTTACTTTTGCTATGCTGGCCGAGGCGCATGGGAAAGTGGGACAGGCCGAGGAAGGGCTAACTGTATTGGCCGATGCGCTGGCTCACGTGCACAAAACTGGCGGGCGTGTCAGCGAGGCCGAGCTGTATCGGGTCAAAGGGCAATTAGTCTTACAGTCCGCAGTCCATAGTCCACAGTCAAAACAAGTCTCGGGCAAGTCTCAGGCAAGTCAGGACCTGTCCGAAGTCCCTAGCACCCAGCACCCAACACCTAGCACCCACGCGGAGGCGGAAGCCGAAGCGTGCTTTCACACAGCCATCGAGATTGCCCGCAAGCAGCAAGCGAAATCGCTGGAACTGCGAGCCGCCATGAGCCTGAGCCGGCTGTGGCAGCAACAGGGCAAGCAGGACGAAGCGCACCAGATATTGTCAGAGATCTACGGCTGGTTCACCGAAGGCTTTGACACCAAAGACTTGCAAGAGGCGAAAACGCTGCTGGAGGAATTGAAGCATTGAGAGATTGAATCATTGAGCCAATGAGAAAAATGACACAATGAAGAAATGAGTCAATGAACCAAGCGACTGCAGGCACCAAAAGGATGCGTGGCATCGGGCATTCTCTCAACCGAGCGGTCTGGGATAGAAAGAAGAGGCAGTGCGCGGAAAGCAAGAGCTACCTGCGAAGGGAACATTCTTATGACCACAGTGACCATCCAATTGACCGAAGTCCATTACCAGCGTTTAGAGCAAGCCGCAAAACGTACCGGCAAGTCAGTCCAAGCCCTTATTCACGACTGGATCGCACAATTGCCAGAGAGTGAAGAACCGTTTGATGTCACTCAAGATCCGGTCTTTCAGATGGAAGGCTATGAGTCCGAGGCTCCTGCGGATCTCTCGGTCAATCTTGACCACTATCTGTACGGAGAAAGAGCACGGTAATGAATTGGGTGTTTGCGGATGCGAACGGCTGGATTGCTCTGAACAGCAAGCGGGATCAACTGCACAGGACAGCGGCCGACATCAATAAAAGTCTCCTCCGCAGTGGACGCCGCTACGTCACTACGAACTTTGTGCTGGATGAGACTTATACAGGCTTGCGCATGAAAGTGGGGCATTTTGCCGCGGTCGATTTTGGCGAACGGCTCCGGAACAGTAGGACGGTGCACGTCATCCATATTACCGAGGAACTGCAAGAAGAAGCATGGCAGCTTTTCAAACAGTATGCTGACAAAGAGTTCTCTTTCACCGATTGCACGTCGTTCGTGGTCATGAAGCAGATAGGTGTGGTGGATGCATTCACCAACGATCATCACTTTGAGCAGATGGGATTTACTATTCTGTTGAAACTTTAGCGTCCTGTTTTCTGGTCAAGGAGAAGAGGGGAGACACGCGGCATGCGATACGTGGACTGCGGCGGTGAGAATCCAGATGGAGCGAGCTTCTGTATCGACTGTGGCGTGGCGCTCCCGCACCGCTGCACGCAGTGTGGGTTCGAGAATTTGCCCCGAGCAAAATTCTGCGCGGAATGCGGTGCTACGCATGCAAGATGCCGTGCGGCGCTATAGTGACGAAGTGCGGCTTCGACGCGGCGTACCACTTGCCATGCGGGTTGGCATTAACACGGGTGAGGTAGTGGTGCGCTCGATTCGCAAAGAGGACCTGCATACGGACTATGTTCCCGTCGGCCAGTCCACGAACCTGGCGGCGCGCATGGAACAGATGGCGACGCCGGGGTCGATCCTCATTAGCAGATAACTGTCACCAAAAGCAGGTCGCTGTCGGCTTCTTTTTCCACACCTTTGGGTTATCCCTCAGGAAGTCACATTCAGCACAGTTGCAGTTGTACGAAAATGCAGTTTTGCGACCTGACCAAGCGCTTCTACGCCGTGACGCTTGACAAATTCCTTTCCTGCGATAATCACTGCGTCGCTTGCCCCCTTGAGGAAGCGCACGCCATAACGGGTGCTTAACTCTTCAAGACGACGCAGGAATTCGGCGCGCGCAATGATTGAGGCAGCGGCAACCGCAACCTCTTCCTCTGCTCGTGGCTTCTGAACCAGTGTCACCATGCGGCCTTTCGCCATAAGGGCATTTCTGAGGAAGCGCTCGTCTCCAAACTGGTCGGAGATCACACGATCACAGGAAACCTGTGCTAATAAATTTTCAATCGCTCGTGCGTGTCCCCAGGCGAGCAAACGATTCAGGTTCTTGAACGATGCATACAGGCTGTTGTAGCGTTCAGGGCCGATCACCACGACAGTGAAAGGACAAAGGGTGCGGATCTGCTCAGCGAGTATAGCCGCCTTCTTGTCAGACACCGTTTTGCTGTCCCGCACCCCGAGTGCGCGGATGTGTTCCTCTGCCGCCCGAGCGACGTAGACGCCCGCAATCACCAACGGGCCGAAGTAATCTCCTTTGCCCGACTCATCGATACCAATCTGGCCCTCAGGCATGCTCATTGAGGTTCGGGAGCGTGCAAGGTTGCGGTTGGCCGGCGACTTTCATTGTGAACACTGACGGTACGGCCGTGGACCTCTAGTCGCCCTTCGGCAAAGAATTGGATCGCCTGGGGGTAGATGCGGTGCTCTTGAGCAAGAATACGTGCACTCAAGCTGTCTTCGGTGTCGTCTGGGTACACAGGCACGGCAGCCTGCACGATAATTGGCCCGTGGTCCACATCTTCATCGACAAAGTGTACGGTAGCCCCCGCAACGCGCACCCCACGTTCCACCGCCTGGCGCTGGGCGTGCGTGCCAGAAAATGCTGGGAGTAAAGATGGGTGAATGTTCACAATGCGTTGAGGAAAAACACGGACGAAAAATGGCGAGAGCAGGCGCATGAATCCAGCCAGCACAACAAGTTCTACCTCATAGTTGTGTAAGGTCTTTATTAACTCGGTTTCAAACGCTTCGCGTGAGGAGAAATCTTTGTGAGAGATGACTGCCGTCGGAAGCCCATGCGAACGAGCCCGTGAGAGGCCATAGGCATCGCTACGGTTGCTGATGACTACGCGAATCGCTGCCGAGAGATCTCCCCGCTCTATAGCGTCAATAATCGCTTGCAGGTTCGTCCCACTGCCAGAAATGAGCACCCCAAGGGAGAGTCGAGCCGCCATAGTTGCTTTCCTATACAGATATTGCGTGAGCAAGGGTAAACACATCGACCATCTCTGCGCCATTCCGGAGGAGGACGCGTGCGCATTCTTCCACCGTCGCGCCGGAGGTATACACATCATCGACGAGGAGAATCCGTTGGTTTTGTACCCGTTCTGGGGCCACGACCAAAAAAGCCCCACGGACATTGGACCGACGCTCACTCTCGTTGAGGTGAGTCTGAGGGACAGTCGGGCGTAGGCGTGCTAGCACAAAAGGGTCAACTTGCAGGTTCTGCATACGACTGATCGCCTGAGACAGAATAAGAGATTGATTAAATCCACGCCAGCGCAGACGGTCGAGGTGAAGGGGGACGGGCACGACCATGTCGTAATCGTTGCCTGCTAGGGGGAAGTGGGTGGCGCCAAGTACCGCAAGTGCTTTGCCAGTACTCAGGTTTCTGTGATATTTAAAATGTTGTATTGCTACATTGAGTGGCTGAGGCGAGGTGTCCCTGTTTTGATAGCACGCCCAGGCTCGAGCACAGCGAAACGAAGGCGGAGAAGCCAGGCAGCGACGGCATAAATGATCTGGGCCAAGAGAGGTCGGGAAGGGTACTCCACACCTTACGCACAGTGGTGACTGGACCGGCTTAAGAAACTTCGCACAAGTGGGGCAAAATCTCTCCTCAGGGGAAACAAATGTCTTGCAACCCAGACAACGCTGGGGATATAGAAGAGCAAGAAGGGTCGCTAGAGGGTGGCGCACTCCTTCTATATAGATGTCTCGATGTATCCTTGCAATTCTCTAACTGAATTGACAATTCGCTCATGTTGTACCATGCCATAACCGCGATACATTGACATGAAGAAGTTTTTTCAAGGACTTGTCTTGGGTGCTTGCCTCATGTATTGGTACCTATACTACGGCGCAGAAACCCTTGCGACATTTCGCAACTGGCTCAATCGTACGGGTGGCCAATATCGCGAAGATCAGCGTCACGAGGAAGCGGAGAAAGCTTTACATGGCTTCTTGTTGCGTCGAGATATGCACCAAAGCGACAAGCAAAACGCTTCTGGATAAAAGATAAGAAAGGAGCTGACTATGGCCGCAGAGGAAAGCGCGGGGGGGAGCAAACAGCGGCCCATTGCCTCAATGTTGTGTTTGCCAACCGATCCTGGTGAGAAGCCCTATTTGGTGGGATATCGTTGCTCAGCGTGCGGGGCAACCTACATCGGTGAGGGGAGGGTCGGCTGTAGTAAATGCACAGCGACCGGCCCCTTAACGAAGATACAGTTGAGCGATCATGGGTCGCTGTACGTGTATTCGATTGTTCATCAGTCAGCCCCAGGCATACCGGTCCCTTATATTTCTGCCATTGTTGACCTTCCTGAAGGGGTAAGTGTCCGGTGTAACCTAATTGATATCGAGCCTGACCCAACGAAGCTCCAATTCGGCATGCCGGTTGAGATGGTGACCCGCAAAGTGCGAGAACGAAAGGAAAAGAACGCGGAAGGGATTGAGGAAACGATCGATATCATTGCTTTCTTTTTCAGACCAAGCCAGAATTAGCTCTGACTCAGCAGGCAGCAAAGGAGGCCACTTATGAGAGACGTATATGTACTCGGCGTGGGCATGATTAAATTCGGCCGATACCCAGACAAGGATGTACCCCAGCTTGGCGCTGAAGCTGCCGTGTTGGCGTTCAAAGATGCGGGCATGTCGATTAAGGATGTCGAGATGTTTGTCTGCGGCAACTTGTTTCAGGCCAATGCGATGAACGCTCAGCGCATTTTACAACAAATTGGCCAGACCGGGATTCCGGCCCTCAATGTCTCCAATGCCTGTGCCACTGGTTCGACCGCATTCCGCGAAGCCTATATTGGTGTTGCCTCTGGGATGTACGATGTGACCTTGGCGGTTGGCGTCGAACAAATGGGGAAGATGGGTCTCCTCGGAGGTGGTGCGCGCAGCGGCGGAGAGAGTGTAGAAGGTGTGCTCGGTAGTGGGTTAATGCCGGCAGTTTTTGGCCAGGCTGGTGTCGAGCACATGCGGAAGTATGGCACGACCGCTGAGCAATTCGCTAAAGTCTCGGTCAAGAACCACAAACACTCCGTCCACAATTCGCTCTCCCAGTATCAGGTTGAAGTCAAGCTGGAAGACGTGCTGAAGTCTAGGATGGTAGCCTATCCCAATACCCTTTATATGTGTTGCCCCACTGGAGACGGTGCAGCTGCCGCAATCCTTGTGTCTGCTGACAAAATGAAACAGTATACCAATAAACCAGTCAAAGTAGCCTGTTCGGTTTTGACCTCTGACCCTTACACTGAACGGGATCTCACCATGCCCGATGTCAATACATTGACAAAGAACGCTGCGAAGCAAGCGTATGAGAAAGCTGGGCTTGGTCCTCAGGATTTGGATCTTGTTGAGCTGCATGATTGTTTTGCCACGGCAGAACTGTTGCATTACGAAAACCTGGGTTTGTGTGGCGAAGGCGAAGCGGGCCGCATGGTTGACGAAGGTCGTACGACCATCGGTGGCGACATTCCGGTGAACGCGAGTGGCGGCCTCCTCTCTAAGGGGCACCCCTTAGGGGCGACTGGTGTGGCGAATATCTATGAGATCGTCACGCATTTACGTGGACAGGCTGGGGGACGGCAGGTTGAGGGGGCGAAAGCTGGTCTGGCCCACGTGATTGGTCTCGGATCAGCCTGCACGATACACATTCTTACTGCATAAGCAGACTCTCTCTTGCAGAACATGGGCGGGGGTTGGTTTAATAAAGCCAGCCCCCGCAGTGTTTGTGCGAGCGCAGAGAACGTTGTGAGTAGGGAGAAGCATTATGGAGTTACCGATCGTTAAGCGGCTTAAACAAGAAGTGGAAGATTTGTACCACGAACTGAATATCCGTATCCCCAAGGATCTGCAGGAAGCTGCCGCCCATGGAGACCTCAGTGAGAATGCGGAGTATGAGGCCGCACGCTCGCGCCAAGACTTCGTCCGTGCGCGTATCGCCCAGCTTGAGGAGCGACTCCGTCAACTGTCTTTGTATAACCTATCGAGTATTCCTCAAGCAGTGGTGGCGTACGGCAGTCGAGTGAAGATTGAAGACATCGATGCCAGGGAAGTCGTCGAGTATCAAATCGTCTTTCCCGAAGAGGTGGATCCAGCGGCTGGGTACATATCGCTGCATTCGCCCATTGGGCAAGCGCTCCTGCACAAGGCTGTCGGTGACGAGATTGAGGTTGTTACTCCTCAAGGGAAACAGTATTACCAGATTGTCAGTCTGCTAACTCTGCATGACTTAAACAAGAACGACGGTTTTTAGTCAGACCTCTTGCACGTTTGTTGCAGATCATCTATCTAAGAAGAGGGGTAAGTAGAAGAGTGGGCGGCTTGCCCACTTTTTTTTTACAGGATGCAGTCTGCGATTCAAGATATCGTCAAACAGGTTGAGTACCTCGCGACTCCACTGGTGGAGGAGGAAGGAGCAGAAATCTGGTCGGTGGATCTCCGACACGAAACTGGGCATTGGGTGTTGCGGATCGCGCTTGACCGCGAAGGTGGGGTGACACTTGACGATCTGACACGGGTTCATCGCCAATTAAGCGACCTGCTTGATGCGCATGATCCGGTGCCATGGCGTTATACCTTGGAAGTGTCTTCCCCTGGCGTCAATCGCTCTCTCCTGCGCCCGAGTCACTATCAACGGTACGTGGGGCAGAGAGTTCGCATCCGCACCCGGACAGCCCAGGGCGGGCGGCGGGTGTTTGTGGGGACGCTATGCGAGGTAGAAGAGAAACAGGTTGTGGTGCAAGATAATGACGTTGGGATAGTGCAAATCTTTTGGGAGGATATTGTCAAGGCGAATACTGAACACGATTTCTTACGTTCAGTAGGCAAAAAGAAAAACGCATAGTAGGAAATGAATGGAGAGAGGTATGCAGCTAGACCTCAATCGAGTGATAGAGCAGGTGAGTAAAGAAAAGGGCATGGATCGGAGCGTTATCATTGAAGCGCTAGAGAGCGCCATGCTTTCCGCGGCCCGTCGTACCTTTGGGCAAAAACGGATCGAAGCGAAATTTAATCCCGATCTCGGTGAGGTTGAGTTGTTTGAGATCAAGACGGTTGTTGAAAAAGTGACGAACCGAGAAACTGAAATTGATGTCAATGAAGCCCATGAGTCTTTCGATCCCGAGGCGCAAATCGGTGATGAACTGCTGAGCAAGCTGCCCGCCGCTGCCTTTGGCCGTATCGCGGCTCAGGTTGCCAAACAGAGTGTTATCCAAAAGGTGCGCGAGGCCGAGCGTGAACTCATTTATAATGAGTTCAAGAACCGAAAAGGTGAGTTGTTTTCTGGTATTGTCCAACGAGTGGAGAAGAAAAATATTATTGTGAACCTTGGTCGGACTGATGCGGTGCTGCCGGAAAAAGAACAAATCCCTTGGGAACGCTACCGCCAGGGAGATCGCATCCGCGCTTACATCCTTGACGTGGAGATGTCGCCCAAAGGGCCGCAGATTATCCTGTCGCGAACCCACCCAGGATTTCTCATCAAACTGTTCGAGCAAGAAGCTCCTGAGGTATACGAAGGCATTGTCGAGATCAAAAATGCAGCCCGAGAACCTGGCAGCCGCGCGAAGATAGCAGTCCATTCGACGGATCCCGATGTAGATCCTGTGGGGGCCTGTGTCGGGATGAAAGGCACCCGTGTGCAAGCCGTCGTTCAGGAATTACGCGGTGAACGTGTCGATATCGTTCCCTGGACGCAAGATCCAGCAGAATATGTGTGCCGCGCCCTTTTGCCTGCCAAAGCTTCGAAGATTATTCTCGATGAAGAAGAGCATACAATGGAGGTCATTGTTCCTGATGACCAGTTGTCCTTGGCGATCGGGAAGAAAGGGCAGAATGTCCGACTTGCTTCCCGTTTGACTGGTTGGCGACTTGATGTCCGTTCTGAGTCAGAGGTTGAGGTGGAACGGACAAAAGCATTGGCCGCGCTGACTGCGATACCAGGAATTGGTGATGTGACCGCTGAGTTTTTATATCAACAAGGATTTAAGTCAGCCGAAGAGGTTGCTGTCGCGGACCTTGACGCCCTGCTTGAGGTCGAGGGAATTGGGCAGGAAAAAGCTGCTGCGATATTGCAAGCTGCACGTGAGCAGGTGGCAGCTCAGTCTGCGGCGGCGGTAACTGATCAAGACACAACGGTTGAAGCAGCGGGGGCTCCGCAGGAGTAAGTATGAAAAGGACAACGCCGATGCGGTTATGTGTCGGCTGCGGAGAGCGAGACGCCAAGAGTCAGTTGCTACGTTTTTCTTTGAGAGAAGGTGACACGTTCGTGGTAGGGGCCGGCAATGGTCGGGGAGGATATCTGCATCCACAACAAAAATGTGTCCGTGCCTTTGTCTCTTCCCGTTCTGGTTTTGTGCGTTCGATAGGAATGGTACTATCCAAAGAAATGCGAAAATGCTGTGCGACCATGATTGAGCAGAGCGTTCCGCTGCGGCCATAAAAGTAACGAGGTGCTATGCCACGAAAAAGGATCCATGAACTGGCCAAAGAGTGGGGGATGGACACCACACAGGTGATCTCCAAGTTGGAGGAAGCTGGCGTTCACGGCAAAAAAGCCCAGAGCGCCCTTACCGAATCAGAGATTGCCTTAATTCGACCCGGTGCCATACCGCAGGAGGCCCCTTCTCTTGTATTGGGTGAGGAAAAACTGGTGCAACAACGGGTTGTCACCGAAATGGACCAGGGGAGTGATCATCTGGTGACGGCCCGTGAAGAGGTGCGCGAAACGAGGGTCCGCGCTGACATCATCCGCCGTCGAGCTACGCGAGAGGTGTTGCACGAGGAAGAGCCGGTTATGCCGGAATCGCAGGCTAGCGAGCCACAAGCTATTCTTCCTTCAGTTGAAGAACCTTTCTCTGTTCCCCAACCGCTCGCCTTCGAATTGCCGTTTGAGGAATCCACTCCGCTCCCTGAGCTTCCCACTGAGTTCTCCATGCCTGTCAGCGCAGAACTAGAGATTGAGCCTCCACCAGTGACTTCTGAGCCTCCTCTGCCGCCATCGGTTTCGCCTCCACCAACTGCAGCCCCTGTCGCAGTTCCGGTTCATGTCCCTACTCCTCAGCCAATGGCAGAACCTCCACGCCCGTCGCGAGTGCTCGGCCGCATCGACCTAGGAAAACTGACAGAGGTAAAACCGCGCCCAGAGGTCAGGCCAAAGCCGCAAACTCCTCCAGTCTCACCTAGCCCCAGCGGAACTCGAGAACCGTCGCGAGAACCGGCAGTGGTGAGGACGGTAGAGACGCAGGGGGCGGCGAGTAAACGACCCAAAAAGCGGAAAGTGATTCGCAAACCAGAGCTTGTCGAGGCGCAGGAGAAGGAACTCCGTCTCCCCAAAACGGCGAGAAAGAAGCGTGCGTTGCCCGGTAAGGAGCAGAAGCAGACCGAGATTACTGTGCCGAGGGCGAGCAAGCGAGTGATTCGCATTTCTGAAGTCGTCACTGTAGGAGATCTTGCCCACCAGTTAGGGGTGAAAGCCGGTGAGGTCATCAGGAAACTGATAAGCCTTGGGATTATGGCGACGATTAACCAGGTCCTTGATGCGGATACGGCGGCTTTGGTCGCGGCGGACTTTGATTATACGATAGAAAATGTCGCCTTTGATGTCGAGTCGGTATTGGAAGTCGGACATGAGGCGCAAAATGGCGAGGAAAAACTTGAGCCGCGTCCGCCAGTTGTCACCATTATGGGGCACGTCGACCATGGCAAGACCTCGTTACTTGATACGATTCGTAAGACCAACGTGACTGCGCAAGAACATGGGGGGATTACCCAGCATATTGGTGCGTACAGTGTCCAGGTAGATGGACGGAGTGTAACCTTTCTTGACACCCCTGGCCACGAAGCATTCACCGCGATGCGTGCCCGAGGGGCGAAAGTAACAGACATCGTGACTTTAGTTGTGGCGGCAGATGATGGCGTGATGCCTCAGACTGTGGAGGCGATTAATCATGCCCGTGCTGCTGGAGTCCCCCTGATTGTCGCGGTGAATAAAATGGATCGGCCGGATGCAGACCTGGAAAAAGTCAAACGAGAGCTCATGAATTATGGGTTGGTGTCAGAAGAATTAGGCGGGGATACCATCTTTGCCCCGGTGTCTGCCAAGACGGGAGAAGGAATTCCGCATTTATTGGAAATGCTCCTATTGCAGGCTGACATCATGGAACTCCGCGCGCATCCTGATAAGCTGGCCCGAGGGGCGATTGTTGAGGCCAAGCTGGACCGTGGGCGTGGACCTGTGGCCACAGTGCTCGTGCAAGAAGGGCAGCTCAAAGTGGGAGATACCTTTGTCTGCGGTACGCAGTACGGCAGGGTGCGGGCAATGATTGATAGTTGGGGGAACAAAGTAGAAAAAGCCTCGCCGGCAATGCCGGTGGAAATCCTTGGTCTTACTGGGGTTCCAGAGGCTGGGGATGTGTTCATTGCTGTCGGGGATGAGGCAAAAGCCCGACAGGTGGCTGAGCATCGTCGAACAAAACGACGCGAGACCGAGCTCACGAAGAGTAGTGGGCGAACGACGCTCGAAGATTTTTATCAGCAGGCTCAGTCTGGCGAAGTGCAGGAACTACGAGTGATTATTAAGGCTGATGTCCAGGGGTCAGTTGAGGCAGTGAGTGAAGCCTTAAACCGTCTTTCGACGAACGAAGTGAAGCTGACCATCCTCCATGCTTCGGCTGGAGGCATTTCGGAGTCGGATGTGCTGCTCGCGTCCGCGTCGAAAGGGATTATCCTTGGTTTCTCGGTACGTTCTGAGAGCAAAGCGACGCAGTTAGCCGAACGCGAAGGCGTCGAGATTCGACTGTACAACATTATCTATGAGGTCATTGAGGATATCCGGGCGGCGCTTGAGGGGATGTTGGTGCCGACCTATCGAGAGAAACCGCTAGGCCGTGCTGAAGTCAGACAAGTCTTTACCATCTCTCGTATGGGTTTAATTGCTGGATGTATGGTGAGTGAAGGCCGGCTTTTTCGTGGGGCCCTTGCGCGTCTTGTCCGGGACCATGCGGTTGCCTACCAAGGCCGCATTGCCAGCCTGCGCCGCTTTAAGGATGACGTCCGTGAAGTGGCTTCTGGAGCCGAGTGTGGGGTGAGTCTGGACAATTTTCACGATATCAAGGTTGGGGATGTCATCGAGGCGTATGAGTTGGAACAGGTGCTCCGTCGTCTAGAGGCGCGACCCCAGGAAGTGGAACGGCGAGTCTAGACAGACCGTTGTGTAAGCTATCATGGTGGTGGGCGTATTGCGGCTAACGCTCTATATAGCAGAGAGCCACTCTCTCAAGGAAAAGCGAGGAGTTTTGCGGAAGATCAAGGGCAGAGTACGAAACGAATTCAATGTCTCGATTTCAGAATGTGCTGATCTCGACTTGTGGCAGAAAACCCAGCTTGGTATCTGCCACGTCGGAACCAGTCAAGCTTACGTCGATGGTGCTCTCCGAGCAGTTGTCCGTTTTATTGACGAACTGCACCTCGCTGAGGTTGGGGAGGAAGAAATCGAGTTTCTGCACTACTAAGTATCCATACATTTTCATGTCATCTAGACGCTCTGAACGCTTTCGTGGCTTGCTGCTCGAAGCCATTGCTGAAATTCTCCTTTATGAAGTAAAAGACCCGCGCGTGAGCGCTGTCTCTTTAACTGGCGTTGCGGTGAGCCCAGATCTCAGAGAAGCGAAAATATTCTTCACAACGCGACAGGCCGAGGAGCAGACCGCGGCTCTAGCCGGGCTACGAAGCGCAACTGGTTATATTAAGCGTCAGATTGCCAGCCGTTTACGCCTCCGGCATATGCCGGATCTGCATTTTTTCTACGATACCACACTGGACCAGGCGAACCGTCTGGAAACCCTTCTCCGCCAGGCAGGCAGACGTGAACAGGAGTGAAAAGATTGAACGGCGTGTTGTTAGTGGACAAGATTGAGGGGGTCACGTCTGCTGAAGTTGTCCGAGTAGTGAAAAGAGGACTGACGGGAAAGAAGGTTGGACATCTGGGCACCCTTGATCCTTTTGCCAGTGGCTTGCTTCCGCTATGCATTGGCGATGGGACGAAAATCGCCCAATTTCTTATTGCCGAACAGAAAAAATACACTGGTACCATTCGCTTAGGAATCGAGACTGATACACTTGATGCGACGGGAACGATCCTCCGTCAGGCACCTGTCCCCTCATATGGGCTAGCTACGCTGAGGGACTTGGAACGTCAGTTTTCCGGTGAGTACTGGCAGACTCCGCCGATGTATTCTGCGATTAAGAGACACGGAATCCCCCTGTATAAACTCGCCCGTCATGGAGTGGAAGTTGAGCGAGAAGCGCGCCAAGTAATCATAGAAGAATTTACCCTGACACCAGAGGGAGACCATATGCTCTCTTTCTCTCTGACCTGTTCCAAAGGAACGTATGTGCGCGCTCTTGCTGCGGATATAGGAGCCGCTCTTGGGTGTGGTGCGCACCTCGCCACCTTACGCCGTACCGCATTTGGCCTGTTTACTGTAAGTGAAGCGGTTCCTTTTCTTATCCTTCGTGACAGACGCGAGCGAGAGACACTTCCTTTGCTTTCTCCGTCTCAGGCTTTGCGTCACTATCGGGCGGTCGCGCTCTCTGCAGAGATGACAGCACGGCTCCGTCATGGCCAGCAGGAAGTCTTATTGACCATAGCAGAACTGGGGTGTGAACGAGAAACTGTTAAACTCCTTGCCCCCAATGGAGAATTAGTTGCTCTCGTCGAGCAGCGACAAGGAAGATGGCAACTCGTGCGGGTATTATAAGCTTTACACTGAGAAAACAGCGTGTTAAAAAAACAGAACAGAAAATAGACAAGGAGAAAAAATCACTATGCAGGAGGCAGGGCAGAAAAGCGAGGTGATCCAACAATTCGGCGTGCATGAGGGAGATACCGGATCACCTGAGGTCCAGGTTGCGCTCCTCACGAAGCGGATTGGACACCTGACTTCGCACTTTAAAGCTCACGCTAAGGACCACAATTCGCGTCGTGGACTCCTCAAGATGGTCGGCCAACGGCGCCGTCTATTGAATTATCTCCGTGGTATTGATCATCAGCGGTATCGCAGTCTCATTGAGCGTCTCGGGTTGCGTCGCTAGGCTAATGACTTTTCTTTGTTCTCAACAATCCCCTGAGACGTGGTTCTTCCAAGGAAACTCTAGGGGGAAAGTGTATGTTCTATGTACAAGAAGATAGAGATGGAGTTCTATGGGCGGCCGCTCTCCATCGAGAGTGGCCGCCTTGCTAAGCAAGCCAGCGGGGCGGCGGTTGTCTCATACGGCGAAACCGTGGTGCTGGTAACCGTAGTGGCGAGTAACACTCCCCGTGAGGGAGCGGATTTTTTTCCTCTGACGGTCGATTATCAAGAGCGTACCTTCGCAGCGGGCAAGATTCCTGGAGGATTCTTTAAACGCGAGGGACGTCCTTCAGAGCGAGAGATTCTGATCTCGCGTCTGGTCGATCGTGCGTTACGCCCACTCTTTCCAGATGACTTTGTGTGCGAAACCCAGGTTGTTGCGTCAGTCCTCTCGATTGATCGGGAGAATGATGCTGACACCATCGCACTGATTGGTGCATCTGCAGCCCTTGAGGTATCAGATATCCCCTTTCGCGGGCCTATTGCTGGGGTACGTATTGGCCGGCTCCGAGGGGCCTTAGTCGTGAATCCCTTGCAAAGCCAGGTTGAGAAGAGTGATGTGAACCTGTTCGTTGCGGCGGGACGTGACGCCATCGTGATGGTTGAGGGTGGGGGGAAGATTGTGTCGGAAGAAGAGATGCTGGAAGCCCTATTCCTTGCTCACGAGGCAATACCACCAGTCCTCGATATGCAAGCCGAGATCAAGCGTGTTGCTGGCAAAACGAAACGCACTCTGGTAGCTGTGCCGCAGGACACTGTTTTAATTGACAGAGTGAAAGACCTTGCTGGAGAAAAGCTGCGTACCGCGCTGTTGGTTGTCGCCAAGCACGAACGCACGGCTGCAGTGGCTGCTGTGAAGCACGAAGTGCTTGAGACGTTCGTTGGAGAATATGCTGGTCGCGAAAAAGAAATCGGTGCTGTTTTTGAAGACCTGACTGCTACGACGCTCCGTTCTTTGGTAGTGCGAGAAAGCCGTCGCGTAGATGGGCGAGGAACTGCGGACATCCGGCCGATTACCTGTGAGGTAAGCGTGTTGCCTCGGACCCACGGATCGGCACTCTTTACACGGGGAGAGACTCAGGCACTGGTTGTGACGACCTTAGGAACAGCCTCCGATGAGCAAAGAGTCGATGCCTTGATTGGGGAACAGTTCAAGAAGTTCATGCTGCACTATAATTTTCCGCCTTTTAGTGTTGGTGAAGTCAGGCCGTTGCGCGGCCCCGGACGCCGTGAAATCGGTCACGGTGCGTTAGCTGAACGTGCCCTGCAAGCTGTTCTTCCTGGGGAAGAAGAATTCCCCTATACCATCCGCACAGTCTCTGAGATTCTCGAGTCAAACGGTTCCTCGTCTATGGCAACGGTCTGTGGGGGAACCCTCTCGCTCATGGATGCTGGGGTCCCGATTAAGGCTCCTGTGGCCGGTATTGCTATGGGTTTGATCAAAGAGGGTGAAGAGGTTCGCATCCTGAGTGACATTCTTGGCGACGAAGATCACCTCGGCGATATGGACTTCAAGGTGGCTGGGACCGCCCAGGGCATTGTCGCTTTGCAGATGGATATTAAGATCACCGGAGTGACACGCGACATCATGCGCCAGGCTTTGTACCAGGCTCGGGAAGGGCGATTGCATATCCTGACGCAGATGGCGAGAGCGCTCGAAGCACCTCGATCAGAAGTTGCCCAAAACGCCCCTCGTATCCTTACGCTCAAAGTCAAACCAGAAAAAATTCGCGACTTGATTGGTCCAGGGGGAAAGATGATTCGCTCAATCATCGAGGAAACTGGGGTAAAGATCGATGTCGAGGACGACGGCACGGTCTATGTTGCCTCCCTGGATGAAGACTCGATGGGCAAAGCAGTGGCCAAAATCAACCGCATCACTGCTGAGGCGGAGATCGGCAAAGTGTACAAAGGGACAGTACGAAAGATCGTAGACTTTGGCGCTTTTGTCGAAATTTTTCCAGGGACGGATGGTCTCGTTCATATTTCTCAGCTAGGACCTGGTCGGGTCCGGCGTGTGAGCGATGTCCTCAAAGAAGGCGATGAAATTCTTGTCAAAGTACTTGAGATTGACCGCCAAGGCAAGATTCGCTTGAGTCAACGTGAGGCTGTGGATGACCAAGGGATCCGTGGGGACACGCGATGATACATCGCACGGTATTGGAGAACGGCCTACGCCTCTTATCTAAAGAGGTGCCAGGCATGCCCTCGGCGACCGTGGGGATCTGGGTGGAAAACGGCTCGCGTGACGAAGATCCTCAAGAGAACGGAATTTCTCACTTTTTGGAACATCTCTTCTTTAAGGGAACGGAACGGCGTACCGCAGCTGGCATTGCCGAGGAGATTGATGCGGTTGGCGGGGTGCTCGATGCGTTTACCGGGAAGGAATATACTTGTTACTATGCACGGGTGTTAACTGAGCACTTCTCTCTGGCACTCGATCTTCTGACGGATGTGTTTCTCCACTCCCGCTTTGCCGAGGAAGATATTGAGCGGGAGCGTTCAGTGATCTATCAAGAAATTGCCCAGGTCGAGGATACTCCTGACGAACTGATCCACGACCTTTTTCACTTGGACTTCTGGCGTGGCCACCCGCTCAGCCGGCCGATCTCTGGGACTCCTGCCTCGGTGTCCCGACTGCGGCGCAACGATTTATTACACTACCTCGATCGGCGCTATCGCCCGGACCGTATTTTTGTCGCCATGGCAGGGGGAGCACGACACGAAGCGTTAGTTGAACAGGCTGGCTCTGCCCTTTCTGCATTGAGGGGAAAAACTGAGCCTCAGCATGTTTATCCGCCAACTGCCTGTGCGGGAGTTTATCCTTATCCCCGTGACCTTGAACAAACCCACCTCTGTCTGGGCACTCCCTGTGTCTCCCAGCTGGATGCGGAATGGTATGCCGCGTATCTGCTTCATACCGCTCTTGGTGGTGGGATGAGTTCCCGGTTGTTTCAGGAGATTCGCGAACAACGGGGACTGGCGTACGATGTCACCTCTTTTCTCTCGACCTATCATGATACTGGGTATCTGGGGATCTATGTGGCTACGAGCGCAGCCTGGGTACAGGAGGTGGTTGAGATTATCTGGACGACGCTTCGTCGTATCGCTCAGGAAGGGATCTCTGCCGAAGAACTACGCCGTGCCAAGGGGCATGCAAAAGGTGGGCTGCTACTCGGGTTGGAAACCAGCGAAGCTCACATGAACCGCCTTGCTCGTTGTGAGATTTATTTCCGACGCGATATCCCCATCAAAGAGGTTGCTGAACAGATCGAGCGTGTGACTCTCGATGAGGTGCGTGCGCTTGCTGCACGCTATTTTGCCGATGACGGGCGAGCTGTGACACTGCTTGGAGAGTTGCCTTCTACTGTTGATTACCAGACGCTGCTTAACGCATGACAAGGACAGGCTATGGCCGCACTGGTCGTGCAGGTGACCCGCATTCGTGCTACTGCTGACCCGCTTCCTCTCCCTCGCTACATGACCGCCGATGCGGCTGGGATGGATATCTACGCAGACTTGCATGATAAGATAACCATTCCTCCACTCGGGCGAGCACTCATTCCTACAGGTTTTGCTCTGGCATTACCCAAGGGGTACGAGGCGCAAGTGCGACCTCGGAGCGGGCTTGCCTTGCGAACCGGTCTGACCATACTGAACGCGCCAGGGACAATCGATGCTGACTACCGAGAAGAAGTACAAATCTTGGTGATCAATCTTGGTGAGCAGCCGGTCCAGATTCGCCGAGGTGACCGCATTGCTCAGCTAGTCGTAGCCCCGGTCTCACGAGTAAGTTGGAAAGAAGTTGGCCAGCTTGAACCGACAGGTCGCACCGGCGGTTTTGGACATACGGACAGAAAGAAAACGAACAGCCCGTAGCGGGCTTGTGGGTGCATAACAATTTCTTGGCTCATGGGCAGAGGGAAACAGCAATCCCATTAAAAACACTGCCGTACCGAGCATTTCAGCCTGTCCGTCATCCCCGTGCAAGCGGGAATCCAGATAGTCAAGTCGTGGAATTTATCCTGAGCATAGCCGAAGGACTCAGGGAGACAACGCGAGTGTGCCAATCTTCTGTGGTTTGATTTAGTGACGTTACTGCAGCGTCTCCTCCTTGTTGGGGCCAGTTCTGACACAACTCATTCGCCCACTCCCTGAAGCGGACACTCATCGCTTGGCAAATCTATAATCGGATCGTGAGGGGCCTTCATTGGCCCGATAGAATCCGGGGTTGTCCTTCCCGTGGAAATGGTCCAGTCTTTTACAGATCGTTCCCAGTCTCCAATAACAAAGGACAGAGGCCCTGTATGCATCCATCTTTGCTGTCTTGGGAGTTCTTCGACGGTCATGACCTGAGCGTCGCCCTACCAGGGACCTATAATCCGGTTCTTGTCGCCCTCTCGGTCGTGATTGCCTCCTTGGCGGCCTATGTGGCCCTTGAGTTGGCAGAACGGATCAGTACTGCCCCCGAGCCAGGTGCAAAACGTCTGCGGCTGGCAATGGGAGCGGCGACGATGGGTGTAGGCGTCTGGGCGATGCACTTCCTCGGTATGCTCGCATTCCATCTACCGATCCCGGTTCGGTACGATGTCCTGATCACCCTGGGATCCGTGGTCCCAGCGATGCTGGCGAGTGGCATCATGCTCCATATTATCAGCCGGGTGCGTGTCCCCCCCTGGCAACTGTTCATCGGCGGCATGCTCATGGGCGTAGGCATCAGTGCGATGCATTACACGGGCATGGCGGCGATGCGCCTGGATGCGGTGATGCGCTATGATCCGCTGCTGATCGGCGTGTCCATCATTGTCGGCATCGGGCTTGCCACCACCGCGCTCTACACCAAGTTTGTGGCCAGCGGAAAGGAGTACGCTCGTCTCCCCTGGGCCAGGCTTGGTGCCGCCCTGGTCATGGGCTTTGCCATTGCGGGTATGCATTACACAGGCATGGCGGCAGCGTACTTTTTCCCGGGAGACGGTTCGCACACAGCTGAAACCACAGTGGATCCGCTCTGGCTGGGAGCCGGTGTGAGTCTCGCCGCGGCTCTGATCATGGGACTGGCGATTTTCCTCACAGTGGTCGACCGGCGCCTGGCAGCGATGGTTGCCTCGGAACGCTTGAGCTATTCCCGCCTGCTCGAAGCTATCGAGAGCGTCTCGGCGGGTTTTTCCCTGTATGATGCGGACGACCGGCTCGTACTGTGCAACAGCCGATACCGCGATCTGCTATATCCCGGCCTGGAGACTGTCGTACCGAGGGTATCACTTGAGCAGATCCTCCGCAGTGCGATCGAACGAGGCTTGATCTCTGCCGCGCAGGGGGACGGCGACGCCTGGATCGCGGAGCGCATCGCCGAACACCATAACCCGCCAGGATCACTTGTGCAGCAACTCGGTACCGGCTCCTGGATCCGCGTTGACAAGCGGAAGACCAAGGATGGGGATACCGTCGCCGTGTACACCGATATCACCGAACTCAAGAACGCAGAAAGCGAACTCGCCCGTGCTATGAACGAAGCCCGGGAAGCACGCGCCGCCGCAGAGAAGGCGAACCGGGCCAAGAGTGAGTTCCTCGCCAATATGAGCCATGAACTGAGGACCCCCCTCAACGGTATCCTCGGGTATGCCCAAATCCTGAAACGAGACCACCGCCTAACCGAGGAGCACCAAGCAGGGGTAGACGTGATCCGACGTAGCGGCGAGCATCTGCTGAGTCTGATTAACGATATTCTGGAT
>CAZCWX010000022.1:0-13632 GCA_964502465.1 uncultured Enterobacteriaceae bacterium
ATCGGGATTAGTTTAGGCGAGATTGTCATTGACGGCGAGCAGCCGCATGGGGATGGGATCAACATTGCGGTCCGGATTGAAGGGTTAGCCGAGCCAGGGGAGATTTGTCTCTCAGAGGTTGTCTACCAACAGGTCAAGAACAAGCTCTCGTTGCAGTACGAAGATCTTGGCCCGCAACAGCTCAAGAACATTCCTGAGCCAGTACGGGTATACCGGATCGTGCTGGATGAGGCGGCATGGGCAGTGGTTGAAGCAGCTCAGCAAACCCGTCGCCAGTCGCAGAGGAAAGACCCACCTCTACGCTCGCGTGTCAGACCCATGTTCGTGCTCGTGTCCGTGTTCGTGGTGCTAGTCGCAGGGATTATCGCCGTGCGGTACTTCCCCTTTTCGACCCCGAGCACCCAGCACCTAACACCCAGCACCCACGCAGAGGCGGAAGCCGAAGCGTGCTTTCAAAGCCATTGAGATTGCGTACAAGCAGCAGGCGAAGTCACTAGAGTTGCGCGCAGTGATGGGCCTGGCGAAGCTATGGCAGCAACAGGGCAAAAAGGCCGAAGCTCACCGCATGCTAGCCGAGATCTATGGTTGGTTTACCGAAGGGTTTGACACGAAAGACTGGCAAGAGGCCAAGGCGTTGCTGGAGGGATGGTCGTGATCGCGAAAGAAACCGAAGCAGAGAATGAATACGCGCCCTCCACGAATCTCACGCTGTAGGGGGATGCCAACCTGCCAGCACCCAGTTGCGGCGCAGTTCAGCTACGCTCACTCCGGTTCTGAGTTGGTCTCTGACAAACAGGATGCAGACTAGGCGGCTTCCTAAGCAGCGAGAGAACGGTTCAGCCATCGTTCCAGTGTTGTTTTGAACACTTCGAGCTTAATCGGTTTTGTGACATAATCGTCCATACCAGCTTCCAGACACCGCTCCCGATCGCCAGACATGGCGTTGGCCGTCATCGCAATAATCGGGAGGTGCGGTTGCTCCGGTCGCTCGGCATAACGTTGGCGAATAAGCCGTGTTGCAGCAAAACCGTCCATTTCTGGCATCTGGCAGTCCATCAGAATGGCCGCATACGAGCGGTGAGAGGTTGCCTCGATGGCTTCTCGACCATTGGCAACAACATCGACGCAGTAACCTAATTTTTCCACTAACCGCGCAGCCAGTTTTTGATTGACGGTATTATCTTCGACGAGTAATACCCGAAGCGCGGGTACCTCAGCAACGTTCTTTGCCTGTTGTGAGGCTAGGGATGTCTCCCAACTCCTGTGATCTTGGATATAAGAGCACACGGCTTTTTCAGTTGTGGATGGCAAAGGTAACGTGAAGGTAAATGTCGCCCCCCGCTCCGGTTCACTGCTTGCGCTGATCGCGCCTCCCATAAGAGTGACTAGCTGCTTAGCAATCGCCAACCCCAATCCGGTGCCTCCATACTTTCGTGTGATGGAAGCGTCAGCTTGCGTGAATTTCTCAAAAATATGCACAAGCTTCTCGGCAGGAATGCCAATACCAGTGTCTTCAACCATTAATCGCACATGCGCTGGACCGTTTGCCTGCGCTTCGCTGGCCACGACAAGCCGGACACGCCCTTGCCGGGTGAACTTGACAGCGTTTCCGGTCAAATTGAACAAGATCTGACGGATGCGAACGGGGTCGCCGACCACGTACTGTGGCGCGCCCGGCGCGTAATCAACCGTGAGCGTAATCCCCTTTTCTTCGGCTGCGGCAGTGAGGAGCGTCACGACTTCATGGACGACTGCGCGCAAATCGAAAGGAATGGATTCAATCGTCAATTTCCCAGCTTCAATTTTCGAAAAATCAAGGATATCGTTCAAAATGGTCAGTAACGCCTCCGCAGAGTTGTGCACAGTTTCGGCGTAATCACGCTGCTCAGAGGTTAATAGCGTATTGAGCAGCAAACCCGCCATACCGATGATCCCATTCATCGGCGTGCGGATTTCGTGACTCATATTCGCAAGAAATTCAGATTTGAGGCGAGATACCTCCATCGCAAGATTACGTGCTTCCGCCAACTGTGTGGCTTGGGTGGCTAATGCCCTAGCCTGTTGTTCTCCCCGGATGCGGGCGTCTTCCAGTTCGGCGCAACGAAGTTCGAGAAAGCGGTTGGTCTGCTGCAACTCGGCAGTGCGCTCAGCAACCTGCTGTTCGAGCGACAGGCGGCTGGTTTCGAGGGCACGATGTGCTTCGGCCTGCCGTGCGAAGGCACGGGCGATGCTCCGGCTGGCCAAATACATCAGAAACGCCATAAATAAAAGGTGGATGCTGTTGGCAGTCCAGACGACAAAAGGAGTGATGGTCAACGTCATAGCTGGCAAGGCGCCCTGCTGTTCTGCAATGGCTAACGCCAAGCCAGTCAGGATATTCACAAAAGCGACGAGAAGACCGACCTTCCCACCAAACAATAACCCTGCTTCGACCGTAATAAGGGCATAGCCGCTGAAAGATGGCAACTGCATACTACCAGAGGCAGATAGAACGTAAGTATAGAAGAGCCAGGTTCCGCCGATGGACAGACCGCCGACTAATCGGACGTAACCGTAGCGCAAGAAAACGAGCAGGATACTCTGGATTCCTACGGCAGGTATAATACGGAGAACTCGCAATGCTGCATCCGGCAGTTGCGCATGAACAAGCACACCGAGCAAGAGAGCTGCGAGCGTCCCCCACAGTAGGAAATTAAGTAATTCCGCAGCACGGGTTTTCTCTTCACTCTCAAACACCAGAGGAGTGAAAAGATTCACCAGACGGCTGCGGAGAATAGGCTGCGGCATAAGGGATTTAGAGGCTGGAACCTGAGGGGGAAACTGCCCATCCATCTTTCACTGTCAGCGGTAGAAAGGACACATTCCTCATACTGTTTAGCATCGGCTAGTTCCTCCAATGCTTTAATCGTAACCCTGGGATGCGGTGGCATGGAGATTGCGCTTCCTATGCCGCATTGTGAATGACCCGGGCTGTCCAGGCCAAAGGGCTTATCGATATCTGCTTATGACAGACTCTTTCTCACACAAGAGACGGTTTCGGCACCATCACGCTGAGTGCCTGTGGCACCGCCGTGAGGACGACTGGTAACGGGCCGATCCGCTCCCCGTCTGCATAGATCTCGCTCGGACGGTCAGCACTCACAACTATTTCTCGGCCACGCAGGGTTTCAATGCCAGTGTGATAGATATGCCTGCCGCGGAAGACGCGCGGGAAGGTATACAGGAGTTCCAGCTTGCCCATACCATTCACAATGCACGCATCCAACAGTCCATCATCTGGTCGCGCTGCAGGCACCAATGCCATGCCGCGGGCGCAACTCCAGGTGTTGGCGACGGCAATGAGCCAACTGTAACACCGCCGCTCGTGACCATCATACGTCACAGTAAAGAAGGACGGGTTATCCGTAAAAACTGTGGCAACCGTCAGCATGGTATAGAGGGCGTTGATACGGAACCTCTGGAACTGGTTGGCGCGGCGGTTCACCTCTGTGGCAAACCCCATCACCGCAACTGAAAAGAAATAGCGCTTGTTGACTCGACCGACATCGACCCGGCGGACGCCCCCGCGCGCGATCACTGCACATGCACGCTTCACGTCCAACGGAATCTCCAACCCACGGGCAAAATCATTCCCAACTCCAGTGGGGATGATGCCCAACACCGTGTCGCTCCCGACGAGTTCACTCGCCACTTGATTCACCAGACCATCTCCTCCAACGCTTACGACCAGTGCACAGCGATCTCGTACTGCCGCACGAGCCAGCTCGGGCGGTTCTTCAGGAAAGGAGCTGTAGGCGATATCGTATGTCAATCCATGGTGAGAAAGGAGACGGCTGACCTGTTCAGCCACCACAGCACCCTTTCCCCTGCCCGAAACTGGATTCACGATAAGACGGATGTCGTGCATGAGCAGCAATCAGCGATCAGCGCTTAAAACGGAAGAGTGAACTGAAAACCATTTCTCTCTTTTCCTTATCGGAAGCTAAAAGCTGACAACTGATAGCTGATAGCTGAATGCCGCATTCACCGTAGGCCTCCACGTTCGAGATGAGCCTGCAAGAAGTTCTGACTCCCAGCAGAGGCCATGCTGGCTGCAGCCGATAATTCCAAGCAGAGCGCCGTAGCAGCAATAATCTGGGCGAATCGATAGACTTTCCCCGGCCCCACACAGTCTATAAGTTGCAGATAGGCCTGCGCATGTGGCAGGCTTGTGCCACCGCCAACAGTCCCGACTTCGAGGCCTGAGAAACGAATCGACAAATGGAGCGCAGTCCCCACGTGTGAGACGGTTGCCTGTGCCATACTACTGGTGCCCACCATACCGAGGTCTTGGCCCGTCGCAGCAAAAATCGCCGCAATGGCCGAAGCAGGCGTAAAAGCGAAAGACTGCATTCCGCTCGCATGTGCACCATGCAGGCCAGCATGTTCCAATGCCACCACATCCTCTACTCTGACGCGTAAGACCCGTCGTAGCACGGTATCGGGCAGGGTTGCTTCGGCAAGCACAACCTTCCCATGCCCGGGAAACTGAAAAAAGGCATGACTGGGCTTCTTGTCCCCCCCCATGTTGGTTTCCAAAAAGACACGCAACGGTGTCACCCCTGTGTGCCGTGAGAATCGTGAGAGGACAAATTCTTGGTTCAGAGCGTAAGCGTTGCGCGTGATCATGTTCGGACCGCACGCATCTCCTGTCGTAAAGCGATACAAGAGGTGACACATCGGTCCAACGACGTGGGTCTCGACCTCGCGCAGCACGGCGTGAGAACTGATCAGTCCTGGGCCGCCAGCTTGGCCAGCGTGCGCCTGAGAATCGGATGAGTCTCTCGGTGCGCTGCGGAGCGAATTGACTGAGTTTGTGAGCCAATTGACCATCGCGGCACGCTGCGTTGCGACCCAACGCGCGAGTGTGGCGGCTTCTTCCGTCGTGTGAAAGACAACGCAGGAATCCCGTGTCATCCGATCGGCCAGTACGCGCGTTCGCACCCCGCCAGCGAGGGCCGTTGCCCTGATACCCCGCTGCACCGACGCCGAGAGCCCTCCTTCTGTATGCGCCAGCGGGACGAAGACGTGATCGTCCGCCCTGTGCTGCTCGCGGATTTCACCATTTTCATCAAGCGCATAACTCCCCAGGTTGAATGACAGAGGGCCCACAACTCCGACTGGCAGGACCATGTGGCCGGACAGACATTCTTGAAAGCGGGCGAGTATCTCGGCTGGGGCTGGCCAGTTGAGCACGTGATGGTGGACGGGATCCCAGTGTGACAGCGCCCGTAAATGGTCTTGGCGTTGGCGAATCAATTCTGGCCGGTTCGCTCGTGGCCAGCGGGGAAGATCACGAGAGGTGGAGCGACCAGGTTTCACTCTGACTCATCTTGCGCGGACTCAGCAATATGCAGCCGCCGGATCTTTTTTTCAATATCGTCGCTCACGGCAGCAAACAATTGTGTCCCGTCGATCCCAATCAATTTCGCCTCATCTTTGACACCATCGTAAATCGCGCGCATCAGAAATAACAGGTCATCGCGCATTTTGAGAAACACCGAGGCAAGCTCTGGCTGCTGTGTCAGCATATCCTTCAGGAACAACTCGGCAAAAGCCAGATGGCGGGCTTCATCAAGCAGGATGCGACTGCCAATCTGCGCAAACAAAGAGTCTGGGTGCGCTTTGACCAGGATGCCATAAAAATGGCGGGCCAAAATGTCACTAATTAAGATGCCCCACAACCATTCCACTTTGTCTCGTGACTTAAACAGCCGGGCTTGGTAGCGAAAGATTTCTTTGAGGTCTCGGACTTCCAACGGCCGCAGGTTAATCGTTTGGTAGAAGCGCGTGAGCGTCTCGAAATGACGTGCTTCATCTAGCAAAAACGTCGCCAGGTACAGTTGCGCTTCCGTCTGGCGTGCTGCAAAAAATTGGGGGATGACGGAGCTTGCCCCAACCATAGCAGTCTGCTCACCTAAATAGACAGGAGTGAGCACATGGGCTAACGCGCGCTGCTCTTGTCGGTCGAGCTGGATGGGATGCTCCCAGTCGATCAACGCCGCTGACCATTGCCCTTCGACCCCTTTACGAAAGAGTTCCATTAGCTTGGTATTTTCGATATGGGGAAACACCCGAATCACGGTCCACCCCTCTCCCTTTTCCCAACCTGCATGAGCGGCACTTGCAGGGAAGCACTCATATAGCAACCGTGAGCACGCTGCTCAAGCAAGGGAAGGAAGAACGTATGGTTGTACGCCCCCTCCCCCCGTGGGATACCGTGCTCCCCCTTCAGGGGCAACCCCCCGTCTCAACCTGTGGCGAAGAGGGACAAACCGACTGAGCCCACTACGCCGAGTGGCGCCGCCTGGTTTCGTCTACGCCTGTGCGGTCCTTGTCTACAGTACTCACGGGCTGTTCCTCGTCTTGCTGATTCAACCACAACAACCCACGAGAGAGATATTGCCAGCCGGACACAATGGTCGCACCCCCGGTCAGGAGTACAGCCGCATTCCACAAGAGCGGGAATCGCCAAGCGGGATCGTGTAAAGAGACGAGGGTTAATGTCACGGTCAGCAGCTGGAAGAATGTACACGTCTTCCCAACAAAAGTTGGCCGAACCGTAATAGAGTGACCAGTCATAAAAAACAATACTGCGAACCCAATCAAGATCAGCACGTCTCGGCTGATGACGAGGATTGTCAACCAGCGCGGAATGAATCCCAAAAAAGCGAGAATGAGAAATGCACTTACCAGCAGGAGCTTATCCGCAAGCGGGTCGATATAGGCCCCGAACGCCGTATGCGAATTCGTCAGCCGGGCAAGAGCCCCATCAAGGGAGTCGGTGGCTCCGGCCACGACGAACACGAGCAAGGCTTCACTGTAACGTCCGTCCGTCAGCAGAATAAGGAAGAGCGGGATCGCACCGATACGCAGCAAGGTAATCAGATTTGGTGCATTCAGAATGGAGGAAGAACTCACGCGAACCTCTGCCATTTTCCTTTACTGATCGTTGATATCCTTCACCGCAAGCAACTTCCGTAACTGTCCAGCCACTTTGTGAGATACCAAAGCTGTCACCTGGACTCCTGACTCAGAGTATTCCTCTCCTAACACTGTGCCGTGACTATGCAACCAAGCCACAACCCGACGTTCTCCCAGAGGGAGATCGAGGTGTACCGTCTCGCGTTCGCGTAGCAAACGACGCTCGATTGCCCCGAGCATGGCGTCCAGTCCCTTGCCAGTGAGCGCGGAAATCCCAAACCTCGACTCCTGTTCGTTGGCACCATCCTGCTCGACGCCAGCACGTTCCCAAGGCCACAGTTGGTCATCCGCAGCTTTCTCAGTTGGCAAGCGATCAAGCTTATTAAAAACAAGGAGCGTTGGTTTGTCCCCAGCGCCGATTTCCTCAAGCACCTGCTCAACAACGGCTTGCTGTTCTGCCCAGCGTGGATGAGTGGCATCGATGACATGGAGCAGAAAATCTGCCGTACGCACCTCTTCAAGCGTACTCTTAAAGGCATCGATTAACTGGTGCGGCAGCTTGTTGATAAAGCCCACAGTGTCGATCAACATCACCGGCTCTCCATCTGGGAGATCGAGGCGGCGGCTCGTCGGGTCAAGCGTGGCGAAGAGTTGGTCTTCTACCAGCACTCCAGCATGCGTGAGGGTATTCATCAGCGTCGATTTCCCAGCATTGGTGTACCCCACCAACGCGAGGCAAGGGAAAGGGACGCGAGCCCGTTCATGCCGTTGCAGCGCGCGCGTGCGCTCAACATCGTGCAAGCGGCGACGCAAGGTCGAGATGCGCTCGCGAATACGGCGACGATCAACCTCCAATTGCGTTTCACCAGGTCCCCGCGTACCGACCCCACCGCCCAAGCGCGAGAGGTGTGTCCACTGACGAGTGAGGCGCGGGCGCAGATACTCGAGTTGAGCGAGTTCGACCTGCAGTTTCCCAGCCAGGCTATGCGCTCGTTGCGCAAAGATATCAAGAATCAACTGACTACGGTCGATGACCTTGAGACCCAGCGTTTTTTCCAGATTGCGTTGCTGCGCAGGCGATAGATCGTCATCAAAAATGACTGCTCTGGCATCAGCCTCCACACACTGGTCTTTTACTGCAGTCACCTTCCCAGTCCCGATAAAGGTGGCTGGATGGACGCCTTCGCGCAAAGATTGTACCACTCTCCCCACAACCTCAAGACCTGCGGTCTCACTGAGGCGCGCCAGTTCATCGAGCGATTCTTCTAAACGAAAAGAGACAGAATTCGCAGACCAGTGTGTGTGGTGGGCAGGCCATTCTGCACCAACCAGCACGACACGCTCAGGTCCCGGTACTGGCCTGTACACAGGCGATAGCAGATGCGAATCAGTGGGTACTTGCTCTCGGCGCATACAACCTATCCACTCCCCTCTCTGCAACGAGAAGGGAGAAAGGGGCTTCAGACTGACAGTCTACCCTGTTGAGTCCAGTACGAACAAGAGCCGCCCGGTTCTAGCGAAACGAGGCAACTCCGCTACCAAACAACCGCTCGATTGCCGTCACCATTGATCGGCTCGGAGTCACATTGAGGGCCTGTGGTAACGCAATCACTGTTTCGCTGTAGTTTGGACGTAAGAGGTGAAGAAAGGCCTGACACTGTCCTTGATGCTGGGTGAGAACAGCGCGCAACGCGACCAGATCTTCCTTCGTCGTCACATCGGCCGGTACTTGGATATGTACCTGCCGGACCTCTGTTGTTGCCACCGACTCTAACGGCACAATCTCGTCGGCAATAATTTGGCATCGCTCCTCGTCTACATCGAGCGTGCCACTGAGGCAGACCGGCAAGTCTGAATGAATGGTCGCCTCGTGCTGCCGGTACGCTTCAGGCCAGACAATCACCTCGACGACGCCGTCTTTGTCCTCAAGCGTCAAGGTTGCGTACCGATCCCCCTTTTTATTGTTTTTGAGTTTTAGTGAATGGATGACCCCAGCAAGACGGACGCGTTCTTGATGAGCACGATTCTTCAAATCATCGGTCGAAAGCGAGACTACGCCAAACAAACGACCGACAAATTTGTCGAGCGGATGACCAGTAATGAAGAACCCCAGGGTCTCGCGCTCGTAGCGTAATTTATCGACATCTGACCACTCGGCGAGAGACGGAAGCTCTGGATGATGAGTCCCATTCTTGCTCGCAGCGCTGGCAAAGAGTCCTAATTGGTTGCTATTTGCCGCCCCATTAGCCTGCTGGTCGGCCCAACGCATGGCATCTTCAAGCCCGACCATCAATTGTGCACGTGGGGCGTTGAGCGAATCCAAAGCGCCACACTTGACCAAACTTTCCAGCACGCGTTTGTTGACCTGTGAGCCACGTACACGACGACAAAAGTCATACAGATCAGTAAATGGTCCATCTTGCCGCGCGGCTTGCATCACTTCGATCGCTTTTGATCCGACTCCTTTGAGCGCACCCAAACCGAACCGAATCGTCTCTCCACTCACAGTAAATCCCTCATCGCTTTCATTGACATCTGGCGGCAGCACGGGAATACTACGCAGCCGACACTCAGCGATGTTTTTATAGGTTTTGTTCGTATCGCCCATCTCGAGACTCATCAACCCGGCCATAAACTCCTGAGGATAATGGGCCTTCAGATAGGCGGTCTGATACGAGATGAACGCATAGGACGCAGCATGTGACTTGTTAAATCCGTATGCGGCAAAGGTTTCCATCTGATCGAAGATTTCTCCTGCGAGCTTGTCGGATACCCGCTGTTTTGTTGCGCCCTTGAGAAAGCGGGCACGCTCTTCCTGCATGACCTCTTTCTTTTTCTTCCCCATAGCCCGCCGCAGGTTATCGGCATCTTCCAGGGAGTAGCCAGCCAGCACTTGGGCAATTTGCATCACCTGTTCCTGGTAGATCGTCACGCCATACGTTTCCTTCAGGACTGGCTCGAGCAGGGGATGCGGGTAGGTAATCGGCTCCTTCCCATGTTTGCGCCGGATGAACTGCTCAGCCGCACCACTATCTAACGGTCCCGGACGGAAGAGGGCAATCACCGCAAAGACGTCTTCGAAGCAACTTGGTTTTAGTTGGGTAATCAGCTTACGGATGCCGCTGCCTTCCATCTGGAAGATTCCGACGGTATCTCCCCGTGACAACCCCTGGTAGGTGAGACGGTCATCAAGCGGCAGCATGCTGAGGTCGATCTCCCGGCCACGGCTCTTGCAGATGCGTTTCACCACATCCTCAAGCAAGGTCAGCGTTTTGAGCCCAAGAAAGTCAAACTTGATCAAGCCGATCGTATCAACATCTGGACCAGCATACTGCGTCAGAATGTTTCCATCTTTATCCACAAACAGGGGAAGGTGCTCAACCAGTGGCGCGGGAGAAATGACGATACCGGCTGCATGCTTGGACGCGTGACGGAGCAGACCTTCAAGCTTGAGGGCATAATCAAACAGCTTTTTTTCTCGTTCCCCACGTTCGCGGACCTCACGCAACCGCGGTTCCATCTCTAAAGCCGCTTCTAGGGGAAAATCTTTTCCTTGTTTGGGAGCCGGGTAGAGTTTGGCGAGACGATCAGTATCACCGTAGGAAAACTCCAGCACTCGCCCGACGTCTTTGATGGCCTGCTTGCCTTTAAGGGTGCCAAAGGTGATGATCTGCGCGACTTTATCGGCGCCATACTTTTCTTTGATGTAGCGAATGACTTCGTCTCGCCGTTCGAAGCAGAAGTCTACATCGATGTCTGGCATACTCTTACGACCAGGATTCAGAAAGCGTTCAAAGAGCAACTGGTAGCAAATGGGATCGACGTCAGTGATCTTCAGGGCGTAGGCAACCAAACTCCCTGCAGCCGAACCTCGACCGGGACCGACCGGGATGCCTTTGGACTTGGCGTAACCGATGAAATCGGCCACGATCAGGAAATAGCCCGCAAACCCCATTTCCTCGATGACTCGGAGTTCGAACTCCAGGCGCTCGCGATAGGTTTGTTCTTGTTCTGCACTGAGATCAGCTCCCCCTGCGCGGATCTGCCTCAAGCGAGCGTCAAGCCCGGCACGAGCGGATTTCTCCAAGCACTCTTCCAAGGACTCACCCTCTGGAGGGGCGAAGACCGGAAATTGAAAGTTACCGAATGACAACTCCAGATTGCAACGCGATGCCACTTCCAGCGTGTTTGCCACCGCTTCCGGGCAATGGGAGAACGCCGCAGCCATCTCTGCTGGCGATTTGACATACAGTTGATTCGTACCGAAGCGCCAGCGCTTCTCATCAGACCAGACCTTGCCACTCTGAACGCAGAGGAGCACTTCGTGTGCCTCGGCATCCTCAGCCTTGAGGTAGTGGCAGTCATTCGTCGCCACCAGCGGCAGCGAAAGATCTTTTGCCAGTTCGATCAACGCTGGGTTGATCCGCTCCTGTTCGGGGAGGTGGTTATCCTGCACCTCGATGTAAAAGCGGTCGTCAAAGATGGCTGCATACTCAGCCGCCACCTCGCGCGCCAGTTCATCCCGCCCGGTCAACATCGCCCGCGCGAGTTCGCCACTCAGGCAGCCAGAAAGCGCAAGAATCCCTTTGTTACACTCGCGTAAGAGTTCCTTGTCTACTCGTGGCTTACGGTAGAACCCCTCAGTAAAGCCAGCCGTCACCAGGCGGCAGAGGTTGCGGTATCCTTCCAGATTCATGGCGAGCAGGATCAGGTGAAAATTCCCACCGTGTTCATAATCGTCTGCCCCCAGCGCGCTGCGGTCAAAGCGGCTCTTGGGCGCGACGTACATCTCACAGCCAATGATCGGCTTGATCCCCTGCTGCGCCGCAGTGCGGTAGAACTCGATCGCCCCAAACATGTTACCATGATCGGTCATCGCTACCGCTGGCATACCGTAGGACTGCACCTGCGGCATCAGGTTTTTAATCTTGTTCGCGCCGTCCAAAAGGCTGAATTGTGTATGGAGATGAAGATGCACAAACCCCATCGTCTACCTCCCCTCTTTCGTCTTCACGTATTCGCTCTCAGCTTTCAGCTATCAGAGCTGAGCAAACAGGAATAACAAAGATTGAGTCCTGAGTCATGCTTCGTACCTTTTCCTCTCATACTCGTTCCTCAATCCGTATCGCTTCGTCCTCTCTTAGTTGACAGCTGTATGCCGATTGTTTTCTTATTCCCATTCAATCGTTGCTGGAGGCTTGGAGGAAATATCGTATACGACGCGATTCACACCTCTCACTTCGTTCACGATCCGGTTCGACAGCCGACCCAGGAGATCGTATGGCAGTTGTGCCCAGTCCGCGGTCATACCATCGACACTCTCAACCGCACGAATCGCAATCACGTCTTCATACGTGCGCGCGTCCCCCATTACTCCGACTGTTTGGACTGGGAGAAGGACAGCAAACGCCTGCCAGACGCGATCGTACAAACCAGCGGCTCGCACTTCTTCTTCAACCAGCGCATCAGCCGCGCGCACAATCGCCAGCCGTTCTGCGTCAATCGCGCCAATGACGCGAATAGCGAGACCAGGACCAGGAAACGGGTGACGACCAACGATTGCGTGAGGCAGTCCCAGTAGCCGACCAAGAGCACGGACTTCATCTTTGAACAATTCTCGCAGCGGCTCAAGTAACTCCAGGCGCATCCGTTCCGGTAAACCACCGACGTTATGATGGCTCTTGATGGTAGCCGACGGCCCTTTGAACGACACCGATTCGATCACATCAGGATAGAGCGTGCCCTGCGCAAGGAACTGTACCCGAGGGAGAGTCGCAGCCACTTCCTCGAAGACCTCAATAAACGTATGACCGATAATACGCCGCTTCTGTTCCGGGTCCTCAACACCGGCAAGGTTGTGGAGAAACCGTGCCGAAGCATTGACACACTGGAGGTTCAGACCAAGCCCAGAAAAAATCGCGGCGACCTTTTCGGCTTCACCCTGACGCAAAAGGCCATTATCGACAAAGACACAGGTCAAGCGCTCACCAATCGCCCGATGGATGAGCAATGCGACAACCGCCGAGTCGACGCCCCCACTGAGACCGCAGACAACGTGATGATCCCCCACCCGCTCACGGATCTGCTGCGTTTCGCGCTCGATAAACCCTTCCATCGTCCATGAGGGTTCGCAGTGACACACACGAAACAGGAAGTTCTGCAAAATGTCTGAGCCGCGGTCCGTGTGTACGACCTCAGGATGAAACTGCAAACCAAAGAAGCGCCCAGATTGGTCACGGCAGGCAGCAATGGGAGAATTCGTTGAGTGGGCGAGTACGCGCCACCCCACGGGCAAGGACTCCATTTTATCTCCGTGACTCATCCACCCGCGCGTTCGACTACCAGATTGAAATCCAGCAAAAAGGTCTGCGTTCTCATCGACGATCACTTCCGCTGAACCGAATTCGCGCCTTTCTGCTTTTGCCACGACGCCGCCGGCCAGTTGGTGGAGGACGTTCATACCGTAACAGATGCCCAGGAACGGGACTGGCATCTCCAGCACCCGCGCGTCAAGCATCGGCGACCCTTCCTCATACACACTTGCCGGTCCGCCCGAAAGGATGATCCCTTCGGGATGTAGTTGTCGGATACGATCGTGAGGGACGTTATACGGGTGAATCTCGCAATACACGTGGGCTTCACGTACTCGCCGGGCGATGAGCTGTGTAT
>CAZCWX010000023.1:0-5013 GCA_964502465.1 uncultured Enterobacteriaceae bacterium
GCGTTGGACGCGCCATCATCAAGTTGGTGCCAGAGGAGTTCTTTGCGTTAGCCAAATTGACGGAAACCGCGGCACAGGAGATCCGCACTCCCGCGTGCGCGCTCATGTCTCTGCCACGTCCTACGACAGGACATTGAGGAGGCAGGTTTGTTCCTCAGAGTGGAAACCTCATGGAAGGGGAAGTAGAATCAACTATGGGCGCGACTGATCTGGCAAGCCGTTTGCGGTAATGAAGCGGCCGCCCCGAAGATAGAGGAGCAGACATGCGCCGCTGCCTGGCCTACCGTGGTCAGGCTCAACGCATACCAGCGCTAGCGATCTCCCGCCTGGCTCATGCGCTGAGTCTCCGCCACAGAGGCTATGGAAATGTTCTCAGAAATGTCACTTCGGCGCTGGTTGGACCAATTCAATGGTAAAGCCGTCAGGATCGCGCATATAGACGGCGCAGGCACCGACGTTCGTGCCCGTCGTTACCGGCGTCGGTTCCGAGCGAAACTCTACGCCGTGGGTCTTGAGCCGTTCATACCATTCCTGGAGATTATCGACGCGAATCGCCAAATGTCCGTTCCCTGGCCGGTTCGTCGCGCGATCCGTCGGTTCCCCAGGATGCGAGACATATTGCAGGAGTTCCAGTACATGGGGATCTTCAGGCGTCACCCGAAGATGGGCAATCCGCAACCGCGCCCCGGGAAAGCCGGTGACGGTGCCAACATAGGGCGCGTCGGTTTCTTGTTGATGGACGAGATGCATACCCAAGAGATCACGGTAAAATGCGAGTGAACGTTCCAGGTTACTGACGGTGAATCCTGTATGCGCCACGCTTGTTAATTTCATAGGGCGTCTCCTCCAATTTTCGTAGTACGCTGGACTCAACTGAGGAGCAAGGCCCTTGTGTTCCACGGCGGCGATCGCGGCGATAAGGTGCGCCTGACAATTGCTCCAGGGCAATCTACATACCGACGTTATAGAACCTCTTCCTTGTTTCCTATTCCTACACGCACCTGCTGGCACATACCCCCCACCGTTTGAAGATCAGCAAAGTCAAACAGACAGTGTTGTGGGATAGTGGAGATAGCGGTATCTATACAGACATTCGCGGGGTAACCGTCTGAGAAAGGGGAAACCGTATGCAACGACAACGACACTGGTGGGTGATGATACCGGCTCTTCTCACCGCTTGCGCTGTGTGTCATGCTCAATCATCTTCCGCGGCTGAGCCGGCGGGCAAACCCCAGCAGCAATCGCCGGCAAAGGCCGGCGCTGCAGCGCAACCCCCGGGCGCGACGCCGATGTTTTCCGAGAAAGAAGTGGCCTATATCAAATCCCAGCGCCTGGCGCGCATTGCCACTGTATCCAACACACAACAGCCGGACGTGGCGCCCGTGTCCTGTGAGTTTGATGGCGAATACTTCTACGTTGGCGGGCGGAACAACCCCGCGACCATGAAGTATCGCAACGTCGATCGAGGCCATATCAAGGTCGCGCTCGTTTTTGACGATTGGGAATCGCTTACCCCGTGGAAGCCGCGTTCCCTCAAAATTCACGGCACGGCGGCTATCGTCAAACGCACGGGGCAGTTGGGCGAAGGTGAATATCTCCGTATCACTCCGCTAGTGAAATGGAGCATGGGGATTGACGAACCAGCCTTTCAGAACGGCCAGCCAGTGATTAAGAAAATCACAAAATGACCGCAACCGATTGTGGGCAATCCTGACGATCCTCTCATCGGCACAACAGGAATCACGACATGTCCGGTGGAAGAAGTCGCCGAAGGTCTGGGAGGGATGGGCGCGACCTATATCCCCGACCTTCTTCCCTGTGCGCGGAAGATCATGTACGCCGTTATCGATACCCTCATGCGGTCGCGCAAAGAGATGGGCTTATAGGTCAGGAAATCATTCTCGCCCAGCTTGGAAGCGAACGGTGGAGATCGTTTGAGAGAGATAGGCCGCAGCAACGCGCCTCACCGCAGCAAAAGCACAACTCCCAGGTTGGTTTACCGTCGCTGGTCTGCTATCTCGATCCCCATACGTCAGGAAAGACAGGAGGTTGCACAATGACACAGGCGACGAAAACCCGCACGCTTGGCGCCATTTTCTACGAAAATTTTGAATTGCTCGACGTCTATGGTCCTCTCGAAATGTTCGGCAGTATCGGACCAGAACTACGCATCGTCACCGTGGCGCAAAACGCCGGCCCAGTGTCCTCGACGCAAGGGCCACAAACGGTGGCGCAGTACGCATTCGCCGACTGTCCACATTTGGATCTGATTCTCCTTCCCGGCGGGATCGGGACCATTCCCGCACTGACCAACGACGCGATGCTGGAGTTTCTGCGCCGCCGTACAGCGGAGGCAGAAGTCACCATGTCGGTCTGCTCGGGATCTGCGATTCTCGCAAAAGCCGGGGTGCTTGACGGACGTCGCGCCACGTCAAACAAGCAGTTCTTCGCACTCGCGACCAGCCAGAACGACAAAGTCCAGTGGGTTGAACAGGCACGTTGGGTAGAAGATGGGAATATGGTCACCTCATCTGGCGTGTCGGCAGGCATTGACATGGCGTTGGCAGTCATCGCCCGTCTCTACGGTCAAGAGCGTGCGGAATTGATTGCCGCGGGCACGGAATACGAATGGCATCAGGACGCAACGTGGGATCCATTTGTCAAGTACCTGAACAAAGGGGACCTGAGCCAACTGCCACCAGCCGCAGGTTCCCCTCGTTGAATAGTGCAACAAAGCCGTAGTAAGTCATTGCGAGTCTCCCATAGCGCGAGGCGCTAAGCGCAGAAGCAGAAACAGCCGGCTTCTCCCGGTTTGTCATTCCCGCGCAGGCGGGAATCCAGTCTTTGGCTCCTGGATTCCGGGTCTCGCGGTACTCGCCCGGAATGACGGGCTGCCACGAGTGGTCAGTACGGGTCGAAGATTTTGTTTCTGAGCAGCGGAGCGAAGCAATCTTTGCCCACAAAAGAGATTGCTTCGTCGCGAGCCTACCCTGAGCGTAGCGCAGCGGAGTCGAAGGGCTCCTCGCAATGACAATGCTTTTCTACTTTCCGTACAGCTTCTTACCGCTTACCGCTGCCGCTTCGCCGTCACCTGGATCTCGATCCTGATCCGTGGGTCAACCAGCTCGGCGCAGATGGCGGTCCCCGTTGGTTTGTGCGGCAGCACGTCCTTCATGACCTGACCGATCACTCCCAAATCCTCACGATTAGGAAAAATGAGCAGGAACTGGACAATCTCGCCCAGATTGCTCCCCGCCTTTTCCAGCGCAGCGGCAATATTTTTCCAGGTCTGGCGGGCCTGCTCGCCAACATCGTCAGAGATGGTCATCGTGGTGTAGTCGAATCCCGTGGTGCCAGAGACGAACACCCATTCGTCATCGAATAACGCCCGGGAATACGGCGCCTGTTGTTCGAAGCTTGATCCGGTAGAAATCGTTTGCCAGGCCATGATAGCTCCTCCTTGTCTGGGCTTGCGTGCTGCAGTCTCACCGGCATGGCTGAGGATCAATGCAGAAACAGGCCAGACATTCTGCTGGATGGAGAAAATCCGCCGTCAAGTGGCAGCCAGCTCCTCACGACCAACTACATTGCGCTTTTCAGCAAGCAACGCTGAGGCTTCCTTTTCGACTGCCGTGCCCGTGAAGAAGTTCGGGTTCGCTTCCCCCCAAAAGCGCACGGGATTGGTAAACACGAAGTCACGGAAGTCGTCTTCGCTGATGAGACCCTCCTCAACCAATTCGTGCGCCTCGGGCACGACATCGGCCATATTTGGCACGTCGAAGTGGCCAATATCGGAACCAAAGAGCGCGTTAATGCGCGCCCCAAACGGATTGCACCGCCGATTGAACGCCCAGGCATTTATGGGATCATCAGCCTCACAACCAAAGTAGAAATTTTTCACAAACAGGTCCCGCAGATCTTCTTTCCGCTCGATCTGGCACGCCGCGTAATCATCGAGGTTGTCGATGCCGCCTACCGTGTTCGAGGCTTGGGGAAACGTGGCCGTGTCAAGCCGGTCGCTCTTCTGCTGTATCACGGAGATCATGTCCGGACTGCCATACCTCTCGGCGAGATCCAGGAGCAATGCACGATCGAGATTCTTGGGATTGACCTCCTCCAGCGCCCCCAGATTGCGCTTCTCCCAGTGGCCGATGAGGTCAGCGTACAATTGGCAGGCCCAGCCAACACCGCCTTCGAGAAAACCGAACTTGACGCGCGGAAACCGTCGGGTCACGCCGCTCAGAAAGAGCGCCTTGCAGACAGCCTCGTGCGCAACAGCAAAATGTCCAATGTGGTTATAGGTAAAGTTCGTTGGAGACACACGCAGCCCGTATCCGCGCGACCCGGTATGGAAGGTTGGCGAGACACCTAACTCGGCACATTTTGCCCATACAGGATCGTAATCGTATTCGCTGTCGAGCCCAAGGGGATCAAACCAGACCGCAGCTTGCCCGGCTTCAGACTGTTGATCGGCCAGAGCCGGAATCGGTCGGCGGACCATACTCCAGAGCATCACCACTTTGAGTCCGAGTTGTATGGCGACATACTCGAGCTCTGCGATGGCTTCCTCGGGTGTGTGCATGGGAATCACCGCAGCCGGGGTCATCCGATCTGAGAAGGCGCGGAAGTAATCGGCACTAAAAGTATTGAACGCCCGGCAGGTGATGGTCCGCACCTCTGCGTCTGGAATCCGGGCGATTCCCAGGCCAGCGGTTGGGTACAGTACGGTGAAGTCGAGGCCGAGTTCCTCCATCCGTTCATACAGGAGGCGCGGCATCATCGCAGTTGCCCGGTCGCGGGTATTCTTCGTAGGCAGTGCCCACCAGGCTTCTTGCGCGATCCGTTGGGCGCGGCGTTCGGTCACCGACATAGAGAGATCCTTCACCACTCGCGCGCCGAACAAGCCGAATCCTTCGACCGCCTTCTCCCCGCCGATCTTTCGCAACTGTTCGCGCACGACTGGCCCAAACTCCAGCCAATGCCCATCGGCGTCGATCACGGGATGAGACAGGC
>CAZCWX010000024.1:0-4750 GCA_964502465.1 uncultured Enterobacteriaceae bacterium
GAGACAAGGGTTTCCCCTGGTCCTTTTTTCTGTTGATCTCCGCTGCTGTGCTCGAATGTATGGCGGTCGCGGCCAACGAGTGGGGTCATAGTCTGTGGATTTCTGAAGAGATTTTTTCGGTTCCCTTCCATTGGCCGTTTGTGATTTACGGTTGGCTGGCCAGTGGGATGTTCGCTGTGTGGGGCGAGACCATCGTGCACCTCTTCGCGATTGAGAAAGCCGAAGAGGCCGAGAACACCGATGCTCCGCTTCAGTCTCATATGGCGGCAGACTAAGACTAAGACACGGCACAGGCAAGGGGTCTGACCAAGCTGTTCGTAGTGACGACTTCAGTCGTCTTACTAATATAAGGAAGGGCGCATGGCGGCAGGTACAACAACCATAGCAGAGGCAGCCGAACGGCAGCGACGGCTCGAACTCAAGGAACTGCTGCAGAAAAAATATAAATGGATTGATTGGAAGTGGGACCTGGTGTTCTGGGTCACCGCCATCTTCGTAGTCGCTGGCGCGGCGGATATTACCAAGCAGCTCTTCGCGGGCGATTGGGACTTCTGGACCGATTGGAAAGATCCCCAGTGGTGGCCAGTGGTCACCGCCTTTGCCACTATCATTATTCCCTCTGCGCTCCAATATATTCAGTGGGCGGCGTGGCGGTTCCCTACGGGTGCGACGTACACGGCTTTATGCCTCTTTCTGGCAGCCTGGGTAGGGCGCTACTTTCAATGGCACGTGGCGCAAGCCTACCCGATGAATTTTGTGTGGCCCATCTCCACGGTGTGCGCGGGTATCCTGATGGATTGGACACTAATGAAGACCAGGAGCTTTATCCTGACTTCACTGATTGGCGCGCATATCTGGGCGGTCATGGTGTGGGCATACAATTACGTCCCGTTGGCGCCCTTTCTCCAGCCTATTCAGTTCATGGATCATGTGATGACGGTGGCCGATGTTCAGGGCATTGTGTACATCCGCTCGCAAACGCCAGAATATTTGCGACTGATCGAGCGGGGCGCGCTGCGCAGCTTCCTGGGCGAGACCCAGTACGTCTCTCTGGCGTTCGGCGGCACAGCGGCCTTTGTCGGCTACTGGATCGGCCAGTTTATCGGTCGCTACCTTGCGGTCTGGCCGATACGACGGTACTTAAAAACCCTGTGAGATTACTATGACACGCAGAGTGAAATTGATCAGCAACCAGCCGTTCGCAACCCCTCGACGAAGACGGCACATCAGCCTGGCGGCGGTGGCCTTCGTGCTTGCGCTACCTGCGCTGGCACACGCACATGGGATGACAGCAGAGGAGTTGGGGGCGCCCATTGTCACCTCAGGGCTGCTTGCTTTCGCCTGTTATTGGCTGGTGATGCTGTGGCCGTCATCGAAAAAGAAAAACGGCACAGCAGGCGGGTCCGGCAGGCAGAACGCGTCCGCTGCACCAATTCACCGTCGGCATGCTCATCAGCATTCCATTCGCGTGAAGCAGGTGCCTCGTTTGCGAAAAATCGGGCGGAGTGGTCAAGTCGGACGAGACCAAAACTCGGGGAGGAGAGCGATCGATGGATAGACGGCTGCTGATCAGCCTCATTGCGGTGGCTATCATGGCGATAGCCAGTGTCCCCACAGTGTTCGCTCATGGCGAAGCCGGCGATGAACCATTCCTCAAGGATCTCACCGTTGCCTTTTATGATGTCTCGATTTCACCCACGGAAATCGAGGTGGGCCAGCCGGTCACCATCACTGGGATGGTCAAGATTCTCGAGACCTGGCCGCACACCCTGTACCCACCAGAGATTGCCGCCATCGTGCCAGTGGTCCCCGGCCCCATGTTTGCCTTGCAAGACCGAACCATAAACGGGCAACCTGCTACCGGATCGTTTTTCGTCGAAAAGGGAGGGATTTATCAGTTTCAGATGGTGCTCCTCGGGCGTGAGCCAGGGAACTGGCATGTGCATCCGGGGATAGCGGTCCAGGGAACTGGTACGCTCATCGGTCCTGGCGAATGGGTCACCGTGCAACCGAGCGCCGAGCCATTCGCCTTTCCCATAACGTTACTGAGTGGCCAGACTATCAATCTCGAGAGCTACGGCGGTTCATTCGTCTGGTGGTGGTCCTTTGCGGGATTTCTGCTCGGCGTTGCCTGGATGCTATACTGGACGCTCACGAAAAGGACAGTGACGAACCTGGCAGTGACAATGCAGTTGCCGGTCAATGATGACGCCCCCGACATCGGTCTGATCACGCCTCGTGACCATATGTGGATGAATGTTCTGGCCGGTGTGACTCTGGTGATGCTGGTGATTGGCTGGACCTATATGACAATGGCATATCCGGTTCGGTTGCCGCAGCAGACCGCCTGGATTACGCCGAGCCCGATCTCTTCAGGAGAGCAGATGGCGGAGGTCCAACCCAAAGGAGCGACCTACGACCAGGCAACTGATACACTCGTGATGAACGTCCAGGTGAAGAACGTGCTAGAAAGCGCTATCACGGTGAAGCAGTTCATCATGGCAATGACAACATTCGTGAATGGTGGAGAAGCGGAGCAGGCCAAAGCTGGCCCGCGTGATTTTGTGGGACTCCTCGAAGTGGCGCCCAATAGCCCGATCTCGCCGGGGGAAACGAAAGACCTTACATTGAGGATCACGAGCCAGCTCTTCAGGGAAGAGCGTTTGATACCTCTGGACGATCCCCAGCAGTTTATTGCGGGGCTCTTACGATTTGAGAACGCGCAAGGCAATCAGGAACTGGTGACAATACGCACGAGCGTCATCCCGACACAGTTCCGGTCGCAGTTCCTACCATAACAAGTTTCAAGTTCCAGGTCCAAAGTTCTCAGTGAAGGAGGGTGGGTCGTGCCCCACCCGACCAAGCTCAGACCCTCGTCATCACTTCTTCTTTCGACGATTGACAACCGTGACGGGAAGGCAGAATAATCAGCCCTTGTGAGCACCAAGGAGAAGCTTGCACCCCCACGTCCTCTCCATACCGAGCGCCGGCTCGCCGCCATTCTCCATGCCGATGCCTATGGGTATAGCCGGCTCATCAATGAAGATGAAAGCGGTACCCTCCGCGTCCTTACCCCTGCTCTGGCCCTGCTACGGGAGTTGGTACAGCACCATGGCGGGCATGCAGTCGGCTCGCGGGGCGATAGTCTGCTGGCCGAATTTCCCAGTGTGGTAGCTGCTGTCCAGTGTGCCATCGAGATGCAGCAGGCACTCAGAGCCCAGCATCCTGACCTCCCAGAGAATAAACGCATTGCCTTTCGCATCGGCATCAGTTTAGGCGAGATTGTCATTGACGGCGAGCAACCGCATGGCGATGGGATCAACATTGCGGTGCGGATTGAAGGCGTAGCCGAGCCAGGGGAGATTTGTCTCTCGGAGGTTGTCTACCAGCAGGTCAAGAACAAGCTCTCGTTACAGTATGAAGACCTGGGTCCACAGCAGTTGAAGAACATTCCTGAGCCGGTGCGAGTGTATCGGATCGTCCTGAATGAGGCAGCGTGGGCAGTGGTCGAAGCCGCCCAACGAAACCGCCTTCAGCCGCAGAAGGAGGACACGTCTCTACGTTCGCGTATCAGACCCATGGTCGTGCTCGTGAGTGTAGTGTTGCTTGGAACAATCGCGACTTTGTGGGCGCTCTTTCCTGCTGCATTCCGCATTCCGCACTCCGAACTCCGCACTCAGGAGGCGCAGCCTCCGCCCCTGCCCTTGCCCGACAAACCCTCCATCGTCGTTCTCCCCTTTACCAACATGAGTAACGATCCCTCCCAAGATTACTTCAGCGATGGCATCACCGAGGACATCACGACCGACCTCTCCAAGCTTGCCAGCCTCTTTGTCATCGCCCGCAATTCTGCGTTCACCTACAAAGGGAAAGCGGTGAAAGTGCAAGAGGTTAGCAAAGAACTAGGGGTGCGGTATGTGCTGGAAGGCAGCGTGCGCAAAGCGGACACGCAGGTACGGATCACCGCGCAATTGATCGATGCGGTGCAGGGGCACCATTTATGGGGCGAGCGCTATGACCGGCCGCTGCAAGAGATTTTCACCGTGCAAGACGAGATCCGGCAGCAGATTGTGCTCGCGCTCAAGGTCAAACTCACGCCGGAAGAGCAAGCACGGTTTAAGCGAGCCCCCACCAATAACCTCGAAGCCTACGATTATTACCTGCACGGATTGCAGCTCTTCTTTCGTATGACGAAAGAGACGAATGCCCAGGCACGGCAGATGTTTGAAAAGGCTATTGAACTGGACCCGCACTATGCCGCGGCATATGCCATTCTGAGTACTACGTACTGGTACGAGTGGTTCTCGCAATGGAGTGCGGACCCACAGAATCTGCAGCGTGCCCATGAGCTGGCGCAGAAGGCGGTCGCCTTGGATGAGTCCTTACCCGTAGCCCACCTGTGCCTGGGGTGGGTTTATTTGGTGCAAAAACAGTATGACCTAGCCCACACTGAGATGGAACGCGCCATCGCCCTCGATCCCAACTTTGCTGGTGGCTACGGGGGTCTGGCCTTTGTCCTGATAGCTGTGGGAAGGCCTCCGGAGGCCATTGAGGCAGCGAAGAAGGTGCTGCTCCTTGATCCTTATCAGTTTAACCACCTCAACACCTTAGGCCAAGCCTATCTCATGGCAGGACAGTATGAGGAGGCGATTACGGCATTCAAGAGAGTCCTCGCCCATAACCCCAATCATTGGGCTGCCCACTGGGGACTGGCAATTATCTACAGTGAGTCCGGGCGGGAGGAAGAGGC
>CAZCWX010000025.1:0-45037 GCA_964502465.1 uncultured Enterobacteriaceae bacterium
AGATACCGCCTCGATCCGTGAAGGCCAGGACGGCGACAGAGCCACGAACCTCTCACCACCAACAGATAGGCAGGGAAGGGAGCAGTAAGACAAAAGTCAACCACGCTTACCGAAAGGGTACAATTAACAGAAATCAGAGAAGCATCAATTGTCCACGAGCTCTTAGCGAACTATAGTGGAGTTCTGATTTCGGATTTTTACCCTGGCTATGATTCTTTCCCGGGTAGACAACAAAAATGTTGGGTTCATCTCATTCGAGATCTCAACGACGATCTATGGGCCTCACCTTTTGATGCTGAATTTGAAACCTTTATTTTGAACGTGAGAAACTTAATTATTCCCATTATAGAAGCTGCACGGAAGTATGGTATGAAGAAACGAATTCTTCATACGTTTCGACAACAAGTTGATAGGTTTTACCGGCAAGTGATTATAGATAAACAATACCGATCCGATCTCGTTATCAAATATCAGAAACGCTTTACTCGGTATCAAAATAGTCTTTTTACTTTTTTAGACCAAGACGGCATACCTTGGCACAATAATACGGCTGAAAATGCGATCAGACACTTGGCCATACAACGAGATATGTCGCCGAGCTTGTATGAGGTTGTTACTCGCCATTACCTTCGGTTGCTTGGCATCAGACAATCGTGCCGTTTCCAAGGCAAGTCGTTTTTCAAATTTCTGTTTTCAGAAGAAACAGACCTCGATAAGGTTGAGGCTCGCAAACGCAAACGGTAAAAATTCACGCGCCGAATGATTGCGTCGTCCTACGAGGACCCATAAACTACTGCCCTCAGCACTCGTCAATCGTCGCCCTTAGAGGACACTTGAGTCGCATCTTGCGCTTTGCGAGCAGACCTATTCGGACAGAGAATCTCGACCATCTCACCTCGATAAAACACAATGGTGTGTTCCTCAGGAGCAGAGTCAGCGAGAAAAATTTTCTTCTTACGACTCCTGGCTTTTGCTTCCCTAATGGTATTTTCGAAGAAATCGGACTGATGCCCGCAATCGCATTCATATGATGACGGGAAAATCTCTTTGGGCATGGTTGTTTTCCTGATGGTGATAGATGATCTTTAGCCTTAGACCAACCCATAGCCCTTCGGGAGCAGAGGTTCAGATGTGAGGTCGCCTGGCCTCAGGTGTCAACAATCGTGAGGGTCGGATAGCGATTCCGGTAGAAGTGTCCTTTATAGCGCCGCAGCAGATACTCCAGACACTGTTTGTCATGACCTTGAGGAATTAAAAACACTGACCTAATGGCTTCATCCCCATATTCTTGCACGAGTTTTCTCACAAATTGTGGGCTGATTGCGTCTGCATAGATCAATCCCCTGAGGCTCTCGGCTTCATCTTCGGTTACATCCCAGCCCTGTTTCTGAAAGCTACGGACCACCTCGTTGAAGCTCAACATCATTTCTTGCCCTTCAGCAGGTTCACCGTCTTTTTAGCAGTGCAGGATGTGTCTACGACTCATGACGCCTCCTCCCGAAAGATGTATACATAGACTACACCGAAGAGGTGGCTCAGAAGGAGATACCCACATGCGAAAGCTCATGATCGCTGTCGTGATCCTCGTGATACTGAGCGGGGTCATTGCGTTCGCCTTACTGAATTTAAGCGGGCTTGTGAACCGCAACAAAACCTATCTGCTTGCTCAGGCTGAGCAGGCGCTAGGACGTACAGTGACGGTTGAGGAGATCGGCGTCACGGTGTGGGGAGGGATTGGCATGCGCCTCAGTAACTTCGCGGTCGCCGATGACCCAGCGTTTTCCCAGGAAGAGTTCCTCCGCGCTGCCGATCTACAGGTCAACGTGGAATTTTTCCCCTTGCTCTGGAAAGAGTTGCGGGTCAAACGGTTCATCCTGCATCAGCCTACACTCACCATCATACGGGATCAGCAGGGGCGACTAAACTTCACGAGCCTGGGCGGCTCTCCCTCAGAAAAGCAACCACCCTCGCAAGAGCAACAGGACACTGATGAAAGCCCTTCGTCATCTGCAGCCACTGCTTTCCCTCTGTTCGCCACCTTTTTGAACGTTTCCAACGGTGCCGTACATTATATCGATCGACAAGAGCAGACGGATTTCCGCGTCACTCAGCTCGATCTTACGGTCGAGGATTTCAGCTTCGACCAGCCGGTTACGCTTGCCCTCAACACGGCGCTTCTCGCTGAACGACAGAATATCAGGCTACACAGTCGCGTCGGACCTCTTGGCTCGACGTTCGATCTCACGAACCTGCCAGTCGAGGGCACCCTTGAGATTGACTCGCTTGATGTCAGCGCTTTGCAACAGGCGCTTCCTCAAATAACGAAACAACTTCCTCAAGGCCTCGGGCTCTCCGGACCGCTGCAGGCTACCGTGAGCATAGCTGGCACGGTAGGACAACTGACCCTCCCCCAAGTTGACCTTACCGCTACAGTGTTTGCTGCCAGCAACCCGAACGTGAAGGTCACTGGTCGCGTGGGTCCCTTGGGAACAGACCTGAAAGATCTCTCCCTGAAGGGAGACCTCGAGCTTGGGCCGGTAGCGCTTGCGCAACTGGCACGCTTCGCTCCTCTGGCAGCGATCCTGCCGCCAGACCTCAGCGTCGATGGGCCACTTTTGCTCAACACGCAGGTGGAAGGAACCCTGGAAAATCTCGCGCTCACCGGAACCTTGGATGTCAGTGGCGGAACCATCAGCATGGGCGACTATTTTAAGAAGCCACAAGGAACGCCCTTTGTCCTCTCTACGGATGCGCGGGTGACCCCCCACATGGTTGCGCTGCAAAAAGCCACCGTGCAACTCCACACGCTTGCCCTCGCCGGCAGTGGCAAGATCAACCTGGGTAAGACCCTCTCCCTGGATCTGACGGTTGATGCAAACCCCACGACTCTGGTTGGCTGGGAGGAGCTGCTGCCTCTGCTGCAAAACTCGGCCCTTTCCGGGACACTGGAAGCGCATGCGCGTATCCAAGGGGCGGTGACAACAGACACAATCCCACAGATCAACGGTTCCCTCTCTCTCAGGCAAGTGCAGGCCCGGCTGCCGCAAATGCCGGCCCCGCTGACTGACCTGAATGCGACGGTGGCGTTTACCGGCCACGGAGCCGCCTTCACAGACACCTCCCTGCGCGTGGGGAATTCCTTGGTTCGCTTAGACGGGCGAGTCGAGAGGTTTGCGCCTCTGGCGCTGACCTACCGTCTGTCTGCACCTGAACTGCACCTGGCCGATCTGCAGGCGGGTGCTTCGGCGAGTAATGGCGCTACGGTCCTTCAGGAGGTCAACAGTGAAGGACGGATACAGATGGACACAGGTTCGTTTGTGTACAAGGGCAGTCTCTCTTCTCCCCAGGGGTTACTCTCTCAGGTGGCCTACCGCAATTTCCGCACATCTGTCTCTATGGAGGCACAAGTAGTGACGATCGAGAGCGTGAGTCTGCAGGCATTCGGCGGGTCTGTGCAGGGAAAAGGACGGTATGCGTTTCAGCAGACTCCTCCCCAGTTCGCTTTGACGTCTCAGGTGCGCGACCTCAACTTGACTGAACTCTTCCATTCGGCCTTGACTACTGCCCCGCAGCATATTCAAGGTCAGGCCAACTTTGACCTCACGCTCAGTGGCAGCGGTCAGGGGTGGGAAGAGCTGAAGCCGTCTCTGCAGGGACAGGGTCAGGCGGAAGTACGGCAGGGAGCCTTGCTCAACGTCAATATCGCCGAAGGCGTGCTCTCCGGGGTCACTGGTCTTCCTGGTCTTTCTCTGTTGGTTTCTCCCCGCATACGCGAGCGCTATCCTGAGATTTTCGCGACGCAGAATACCGAGTTTAACGAGTTACGCAGTACGTTCACGTTCAGCAACGGTAAAATGAACATTGACGACCTGCGGATTGCTGCTGCCGATTATACGATGCAAGGAACAGGCTGGCTCGACTTTGACCAGACGCTCGACCTGCGGGCCCAGCTCATTCTGTCACAAAAACTCTCTACCGACATTGCCAACGACGTGCAGGCCGCTCGGTACATCGTCAACGAGCAAAAGCGGCTAGAGATTCCCTTTGCCTTGGCTGGTACGCTGCCGAAAGTGCGACCACAGCCAGATCTGGCGTATGTTGGTCTCTTGCTGCAACGTGCTGCCGTCCGGAAAGGAACAGAAGAACTTGAGAAGCGCGTGTTGAAGAAGCTCCTGCCCTCTTCGCAGGAGCCTCCGCCAACAGAAGGCGAGGGAGCCGCTGCCGCTCCCCCGGCTCCTGAGAAACCGCCAAAAGAGGAACTCAAAGAACAGCTGCTGCGCAAAGGATTGGAGCAACTCTTTGGCCGTTAAACGGGATGCTGGCACATCTTGCTTCTCGAGGTCTCTCTGGTCTATAGGTGCAGGGGGTTTTCATACACAGACGGAACGAAAGGGGAACACATCCATGCGGATTGAAGAAGCTGTCGAATTATTGTGGCGGTCAATGCAGAAAGGAGAGCATGCTCCTGCTGCCTTGCAAAAGGCACTGACCCTGGGGGATGCTTACCGAGTGCAGTTAGGCGTCCTCGACCGTTGGGTTGCAACTGGCGAAAAACATGCCGGGTGGAAGATTGCGCTGACGGCGGATGCTGCCCGAAAGATGTTTGGTGTGCAGACGCCAGCATGTGGTTACCTGTTGGCGAGTCGCCGGTTTTCCAGTGGTCAGACGTTTCAGGTCGCAATGATGCGGAAGCCGATTATTGAGTCTGAGCTGTGTTTCACGATCGGACGGCGGCTCTCTGGACCTGGGGTCACAAGAGACCTGGTTCTCTCTGCCGTTGCTGCCGTCGAGCCGGCTTTCGAGATTGCTGACCTGCGTATGGATATGGCCGCAGATTTTCCGTTAGGTGTAGCCGATGATATTGCCCAATGGGGATACGTGACAGGCACGGCCGTTTCTCCGTATCCCACCGATCTCGACGTGGGAGCGATGACCATTGAGATGCAGCGGAACGGTGAAGTCGTCGCACAGGTGCGAGGACGAGACGCCATTGATGATCAACTCCAGTCGATTGCCTGGCTGGCGAATCATCTGGCAGAGTATGATCTAGCATTGGAAGAGGGGCACCGTATCATGACCGGCTCGTGTACTAGACCTACGCCGATCACGAAGGGGGATCAGTGGGAAACGCGATTTTCTCCGGTGGGGACAGTGTCGGCTACTTTCGTTTAGTTCTGGTCCCTGCCTCTGTCCAGCCCAACGCAACCCGTGGCTTCTTCTCGGCACACGGGCTTTTACTGCCGCGCGGTTGTGGGTGTATCCGCTTGCATCTGCTTTGCTGGAAGCGTGAGCACACGGTAAAAGCAAAAACTTGCCAGGCCGATCACAAAACTGACCGAGATACCCATGAAGATCCAACCTCCGAGAGTCACTCGTGTGTCCTCCTAGTCGCGCAGGGGCAGGCGGCCGTCAAGATCGAGCCCGATCTCACGCCAACGGTGCTCACCGAGACGGGTGATCCCCATCAGCATGAGTAATGTGAGCCCGATAAGGCCCAGCGTCCATCGCGCCACGTCATTGCCGCCGAGTTCCGTGATGTAGCCTGGCAGAGTCTGCCAGCAGAACCCGACGAAGACGATCAGGAGATAGGCAGGGGAGACATATTTGATAATGAAACGAAAGAGACGCGGGATGCGCATCTGCGCACCGACATGCGCCTCGTTGAGCCCTTTGTCTATACCAAACACCCAGCCAAAGCAGATGATTTGTACGGTGGCGAGAACAAAGATGCAAGCCGTACCCACCCAGAAGTCCATAGTATCGAGCGCGACGAGGCCTTTACTGAAGTAGATAACCCAAAGTGAGCCCATGAGGGTGAAGGCACCAAGGAGCATCACTGCCCGAGCGCGTGATATCCCTAAGGCTTCCGTGAGAAACGCCAGGACCGGCTGCAGCATGGAGAGTGAGCTGGTAATGGCGGCTAGAAACAGCATCAGAAACCAGACCGCCCCTACTACGCGACCGATCCCCCCCATATGTTCGAAGACGACTGGTAACGTGTTGAACCCAAGTCCAAAGGTGCTGCCGAGTGAGGCACTGGCTCCCAGGAAGACAAACGCGGCTGGAATCGTGATCAGGCCACCAAGACCGACCTCGAAGAGTTCATTGGTTGAAGTTGCGGTGAGACCCGACAGCACGACGTCGTCTTTTTTGTTCAGATACGAGGCGTAGTTGATGATCACCCCGAATCCCACCGAGAGGCTGAAAAAAATCTGTCCTGCTGCGGCTAACCAGGTCTTAAAATCTCCCAGTTTTGAGAGATCTGGATTCCACATAAAACCGAGACCGTTGATGACGTTGCGGTCTGGAAACGCTGGATCCGGGGTTCCGAGGGTTAGGACTCGCGCCAGGACAATGAGTGCACAGATCGCCATGGCAGGCATGGCCCATTTGCAAAAGGTTTCGATCCCTTTCGACAGCCCGCGGTAAAGGAGCCAAAAATTCAACATGAAGGTCAGCGCCCAGAAAATGACGCTCGGGTGAATCCCTCCCTCCATCATCACGCCGTCCATGTCGGAGCCGGTGACTGCGGTAAAGAACTTGCCCGATTGTTCAACGTACTGTGCGGGATTGGTACCCAGCGGGTCGCCGTTGAAGAGATATTCGAAACAGTAGCGAAGGCACCAGGACTCGATCAGGACATAGTACATGTAGATGACCAGCGGAATAAGCAACCCAAGCACCCCCAAATACCGAGCAACCGCGCCCTTGCCGACGACTCCCATAATGGCGGGTGCCGAACGAAAGCCTTTGCGTCCACCGTAGCGCCCCATCGTCCACTCGGCCCAGCACACCGGGATACCCAAGAGTAAGAGCGCACAGAAATAGGGAATCATAAAAGCGCCGCCCCCATTCTGGGCTGCTTGTCCTGGAAAACGCAGGAAGTTACCGAGTCCAACCGCGGACCCTGCGACTGCCAGAATCATTCCGATTCGAGTACCCCACTGTTCTTGCTGCGCTGTCATAGTCTAGGAACCTACAGGGGTGAAGGGTTGAGGGGGGAGAGATGATAGGGGCACAAACTGCTCAGTGTTCCACCTCATAGACGTTCATCCTCTTTTCCTTCCAGCATGTGCAAGATGTTCTTTAGTCTGAAAGTGAGAGAAGGACAACTCCCAGCACCACAGGCTTTTCCTTCGTTGAACATTCCACAGGCCCTTTTCGGGATACCGGCAATCCGCTACAAGAGCCAGACAATTATCAAAGAAAATAAGGATACTTATGTGGCGTGTTGGTATTGACGTTGGTGGTACCTTCACTGATCTCTTTGCCTGGGAGGAGGAGACCCGGCAAAGTGTCACGGCAAAGGTTCTCACCACCAAGCACGACCGGGCGCTCGGTGTCCTCCAGGTCATTGCCCAAGCGCAATTGCCGACGGATCGTATCAGTACCCTGATCCATGGCTCGACCACCGCTACCAATGCCTTGATCGAGCGCTCCTACCCACCGGCAGCGATGGTGACGACCGAAGGATTCCGTGACACGATTGAAATCGGTCGGCAGCGGCGCCAACATCTGTATGATCCCTACCAGACAAAGCCCAAGCCGATCATTCCGCGACGCCATCGCCTGACTGTCCCTGAGCGGATCAGCGCTCAAGGAGAAGTGCTTGCCCCCCTGGATGAAGATGCGGCTCGCCGAGTGACGGACCGTATCGCGGCATTAGCCCTTGGCTCGGTTGCGGTCGCTTTCATCAACGCCTATGTAAATCCAGCTCACGAGCAACGCATGGGCGAGATCCTGCGTGCGCGGTTGCCACATGCTCATATTGCGCTTTCTTCAGACACTCGGCCGAAATTCCGTGAACTGGGCCGTTTTATGACCACCGCTATCCGTGCAGTGCTCTTACCGGTCATGAGCGCATACTTTGATCGGCTGGCTGCTATGCTGTCTGAACGTGGGTTCCGGGGGTCTTTATTTATCATCAAAAGTAATGGCGGCATGATGGGGGTGGACCTTGCCAAGCAGCGACCTGAGGAACTGATCGAATCCGGTCCAGCTGGTGGGGTGGCGTATGCGAGTTACCTCAGTACCCGTGCCGGGTTCCCACGCGCGATTCATACGGATATGGGTGGGACGAGTTTTGACGCCTCGATCGTGGAAGACGGGCGAGGGCTCATAACCCATGAGTATGAGCTTGAGTGGGAGGTCCCAGTGATTACCCCCATGCTGGACATCCGCAGTGTCGGTGCTGGTGGAGGCTCGATCGCCTGGGTAGATCAAGGAGGTTCTTTACGAGTCGGACCGCAAAGCGCTGGGGCTGACCCCGGGCCTGCTTGCTATGGTCGAGGTGGGAAAGACGCGACGGTGACTGACGCCAATTTGTTGCTAGGACGGCTGGAGCCTACTCTTGGCGGGAAATTTACGCTTGATCGAGCTGCGGCAGAGGATGCGGTCGCACAGGTTGGCAGTCAGGTGGGGTTGGATCCCTTGCGCACAGCCGAAGGGATTATCCAGATTACCTGCGAAAACATGGCACAGGCGATCAAGATGGTGCTGATCGACCGCGGACGTGATCCCCGTGACTTTGTGCTGGTGAGCTTCGGCGGGGCTGGACCGATGCACGCCTGTTTTATTGCCCGCGCCCTCAATATTCCGCAAGTCGTGGTGCCGGCCTATGCGGGAGTTGCTTCTGCCTTTGGCGCCACGGCCATGGATATGCGCCATGACCTGGAGACTTTCTTCTATGCACCAGCCGAAGGAGTCGAGCTTGTCCGTCTCAATCAGTTGTACGAGCGGCTTGAACAGCAAGGACGGAGCCTGCTCGCGCAAGAGACGCTTGCGTCGGAGCGTATATCCGTCTCCCGCAGTGCGCAGATGCGCTATATCGGTCAGTCTTATGAAGTTGAGACTCCGGTCCCTTGTGGCCACCTGACGACTGCTTCTCTGCCGCAAGTCGTGCAAAACTTCCACGAGGCACACCAACGCGAGTATGGGGTCGCTTCAGCGCAGTTCGCGCCGGCCTTTGTGAGTCTCGGAGTGACCGTTATCGGCCATAATGATAGACCCCCGATTATGCAAACGAGTATCGCGACCGGCTTAGACCCACGCAAAGGTGAGCGGCGAGTATACTTCGCGGGCCACTGGCTGGGAACACCAGTGTATGATGGCCAGGGGTTGAGTCAGGGGTTTACCTTGCGCGGGCCGGCGATTATCGAGTACGCCCATTCCTGCGCGGTGTTGCCGCCAGAGACAACAGCGGTCGTGGATGAGTTGGAGAATTTAGTCATATCAGTAGTCAGTAGTCAGTAGTCAGTTGTCAGTTAGTACGCGGTTGCCTGTTCTCAGAAGGGAAGGTATGAATCAGTCATACAGGGACCTGATAGTCTGGCAGAAAGCGGTAGAACTGGTGACAGAGATTTATCGAGTGACAAGACAATTCCCCAAGGATGAAATCTATGGGTTGAGCAGCCAAATTCGGCGCGCGGCTGTTTCGGTGCCATGTAACATTGCAGAAGGGCAAGGGCGGTTGACGAGGGGGGAATTTCATCAATTTCTGGGATACGCAAGAGGCTCCCTGCTGGAGATGGAGACTCAGGTCGTAATTGCTGGTAATCTCGGTTACTTGCAGGAAGACCAGGCAAACAGACTTCTTGAGCTTTCTGCAGAGGTTGGGCGGATCCTGAATGGTCTGCTCGTTTCAATCTCAAAGTAACTGACAACTGCTCACTGACAACTGACAACTGTTTCTGGTCACTGACAACTGTTTAGGGAGGATACCATGGCACTGTCGGCGCTTCCCGCTTCTATCCAACAATCAGTTCTTGACCCTGTCACCTTTGAGGTGTTGCGCAGCCTGTTTGAATACACCTGCGCTCGTATGAGCCAGATTTTGCAGAAAACCTCATTTTCGCCCATTCTGTATGACATGGTAGACTTCTCGAATGCGATTTATGACGCTGACCTGCAACTCCTCGGCCAGACTGCGAACTGTCCTGTCCATCTGGCAGCGATGCAGTTCAGTGCTCGGGCAACAGCCAAACGGTTCAGTGCGGAGACCCTGAAGGAGGGTGATGTGATTGTGCTGAACGACCCTTATGAGGGCGGGACGCACATCAACGATATCACCTTCACCATGCCGATCTTTTTCCGTGGTCGGCTGCTTGGCTTCGCAGTCAGTCGTGGTCACTGGACAGACCTGGGTGGTGGTGCTGCCGGAGGCCAGGCGTTTGGTACCCATATCGCTGCGGAAGGACTGCGATTGCCGCCGCTCAAGTTATTTGAGAATTACACCCTCAACGAGGACTACTGCCGTATCATCACGAATAATACCCGTACTCCACAATACGTCGAGGGTGATATCCAGGCGCACCTCGGAGCGCTCCGTGCCGCAGAGGCAGAGCTACAACGCGCGGCTGAACGGTATGGTGAGGAAACTGTTCGGCTAGCAATGCAAGAAGTGATTGCTTACACAGAGCGGATGACCCGCAAGGCGATTGCGGAGATTCCGGACGGTACCTACGCAGGTGAGGATTATGCAGATACCGATGGCTTCTCTGACGAGCCGATCCGCATCAAAGTTCAGTTGATCGTCAAAGGGGATGAGATCACGGTCGATTTCACCGGTTCTGATCCGGTGGTGACTGGGGCGATCAACTCGCCGATGGCCAATACGTACTCTGCTGTGTACTACTCACTGAAATTTTTCTTGAGTCCAGACGCGCCCGCCAATGGCGGCATGTTCGCGCCCATCAAGGTCGTGCTGCCTGAGCACTGCTGGCTCAACGCCAAATGGCCTGCGCCCACCATTGGCTGTACCACCCTGACTTCGTCCAAGATTACCAGTGCGATTTGGCAAGCCCTGGCCAGAGCGATCCCCCAACGGGCGGTAGCCTCGACTTTTGCTGAATGCAACTGGTTCGTGTGCGCGGTGAAAGATCCGGCTAGCGGATATCTATCAGTCTTCTCCGATCTGCCGGCAGGTGGGTGGGGTGGAACGCCTTATGCGGATGGCATGAGCGTAACGATGGATCCTCTCGGGAACTGTATGAATTTGCCTGCTGAGACGGCTGAACTGTTGTTCCCTATCGTCTATGAAGCGTTTGATCTCCGTTCTGGCTCAGCCGGGGCGGGTAAACAGCGTGGTGGTTTGGGGGCACGGCTGCAGATTCGCTTTCTCGGTGATGCTGAACTCAGTATGGAAACTGCACGTACCCGTGAAGGTACCCCTGGAGTCAATGAAGGATTGCGTAGTCCGGCACAGCGACTGATCAAGGTTGATCGCCATGGGAGGAAGGAGGCCATTGGTGGATGGTCAGATGAGGGCCAATGGAAGAAGTGTTTGCTGGCTGCGTATCGTTTTGCGCCGGGCGAAAGATTCCTGTTCGAGAGCACTGGTGGTGGCGGCTGGGGGAACCCGTTGGAGCGCGAGGTTAGCAAAGTGCTCGATGATGTGCTCGACGAATATCTCTCGGTCGAAGCAGCCGTCGAGGTGTACGGAGTCGTGATCGATCCCACAACCCTCACACTTGACGAGGCTGCGACCCGTGAACTACGGGCGAAACGCGTGCAAGCGAATGGGAACGGCGCGGCGCACACGGGAACTGGAGCAGTACCAAAAGCTGAGAGTCAAGCCGTGTCCCCCCCTCTCCCTTGATGGGAAAGGGCCAGGGAGAGGGTGTCGAGTGGATAAACGTCATCTTTTCTCTTTCATTGTAGTGCTGGGATGTGGCCTCCGAGGTTTTGGCGGCCTCCATGCAGAACCAGCGGGACCTGCAGACTATTTCCCACTGGCTATCGGAAATCGCTGGATCTACGAGTCCAGTGAAGGCACCGAAGCTGCGCCGGCTTTGGAAGCGTGGGAGGTTATTCGTCAGGAAGAGACAAACTTTGTGTTACGGATCAAACAGCCGTATGTTACCAGCGAAAGTGTTGAGGAACTGGTTGCGGCCTCTGCCGATGGAGTCAGCAGCCTCTCACGCGAAGCAGGAGACCACAACACGCAGGATACTGCCTCGCAATTTTTTCTGAAGAGCCCGCTCACACCCGGCGCAACCTGGAAGAATGGCGGTGGGCGGTATGCGATTACTGCGATCGACGAGACGGTTACCGTACCAGCTGGGACGTTCACCAATTGCGTTGAAGTGACGCGCTGGAGCACGGCGGGCACGGCAACGGTCATTTCCCTCTATGCGCCAGGAATAGGAATGGTGCAACGAGAAGAGCGCTTCCAAATTATTGGTGGGATCGGCGGATTTGACACTCCGCAGCAAGGGCGAACAGTGCTGCGACTCAAGACCTGGACAGTCCAAGGTCCAAAGTCTCAGGTGCAAAGTCCAGAGTAAGAGGTCTAGTCGTCAATCGCGGGCGTGACGACCCCCAGGCTTTTACCAGAAAGCCCACGGTCATGTCATGCCCGCGAAAAAAGAATCGGAGGCCGGTCTCTGTCATTGCGAGGAACGGAAGTGACAAAGCAATCTCTGCCTTGACGAACTACTAGACTTTAGACTTTCCTGCGTCGATACACTGAGACAAATGCACCAACCAATAAAATGAGACTCGGTTCGACGACTACCGCGAGCCAAAACAGCGTCCGGTTTTGCCGAGCAGTGAGGAATACCGTGGAAAGGGTGGGAGCAGTCTCCTCATTTTTGGGACGTTGTGTAATCAGTTGCTCCTCACCCGTGAGCCACTGCACCGTGTTGAGAAACAGATCCTTATTGCCCAGGAGAGACAAACGCGCATTACTGGCCCAGTCACTATCGCCATACACAACGAGGCGGGCCGTCCGCTCGGGACTCTTGGTGGACGCTTGCAGTTCCTGCCCTCTATGAGACTGGTGATGCAAGTCAATAGTGACTGCCACAGCCAGCGAAATTGGACCTGGCCGAGCTTTGGTGCCTTCGAAGTCAAGGGCATTATCCGGGACGGTCGCTGTCGGATTAAACCGTGCCCAAGAACCTGGTCCCGTGCGACAGAAGGGGGCTGCGGTAATGGCCGGGCTTGGTGGGGGTTCAAGTGGCTCAACCGAGCGGGCTAAAGAAAAGATCGTGTTCACATGAAAATCCTTGACGATCGGAACACCCACATTATATAGCGAGACAATCGGACTTAGCGCATCGCCGCCGAAAAGCCGATTCTCCGGGTCGTAGATGAGGTCCTCAGCTAACGTCACCCCATATTGAGCGAGAAACGTAGTCAGGTTCGGGGCAACTATGGGATCGATCATGAAGAGCAGGCGGCCACCTTTTTGTACGTAGGTATCGAGGGCGGTGATTTCTTCTGGCAGGAGATCCGTACGTGGTCCACTCACGACCACAAGCGCCGCATCGTCCGGAATACTGCCACTGCGGACGAGTTGCAGCGGCAGCACCACAAAGTTTTCGTTCTGTAGCGCGGTAGCAGCCTCACTGAAGCCTTCCTTCGGATGGCTACTGCGTGGATCATTCTCGCCGTGACCACCAACGAAGTAGATGTTCTTCTTTTGTCCATGCTGGAACTGAAAGAGCGCCTGGGTAATGAGTTCCTCAGTGGCAATCGGCAGCAGCTTACGCTGATCGCGGTATTCAATCACAGTCGCACCATAATGCGTAGCGCCATATTCTTGCGCGAGACCGAGGTTGCGGTCGCGATAGAGGATACGGTACTGGAAACGTGGACTCTCGGCAGTGTAGCGTTTGAACAGGTCTTCAAACCCCTGATAGGTCTCGGGGGTGCCACCAAAGAAAAGGGTCAGTTGGACATTACGGTCAAGCGCGCGCAGCACGTCTCGCGTTTGCAGAGAAAGCGACAAGGTTTTAGTCGGTGAAAGATCCCAGCGAATGTTATGCTGCATCGAGAACGATTGCAAACTGATCAGACCTGCGAGCACAAGGAGATCGATTCCTCCCACGACCGCCCACTGCCGCCGGCTGGGGGTGGCGAGGCAGGTGGCAAGCGAGGCAAACTCTCCAGCGCCGCGCCAACGCCGGGAGCGTAACGCTTGCCAAGTCAACAGGAGGAAAAAAACGATAAAAAGCAAAAAGAACGTGATTTCCTGAGTATCAATGGCGCCGCGCGCAAAGTTGTAAAAACGATCAAACAGAGAGATCTGCAATAAAGTGGCTAACAAAACCTCGTTGACTGCCTGTTCGTTCCATGTCAGTGACCAGAACAGGACAAGCACTCCCAACGTTCCCATGGCGGCGACTGCCTGGCTGTCCGTGAGGGCCGAGAGAAATAAGCCTACACTGATGAAGACGAGTCCGAGGAGGAGGAGCCCGGTGTAGCCAGCGAGGAGAGGCAGCCATCTCACCTCTGGATAATACCAGGAGAGTACAAAAGGATAACATAGTGTGAGTCCAAGGATGACGATCAACAGCGTCGTTGCCGCCAGGAACTTGCCCAACAGGACCTGGCTCTCAGGAATAGGATAGGTCCACAGGAGGTCGAGAGTGCCGAGCTTCTTTTCTTCGGCAAATGCACGGGCAGTGAGGGCAGGGACGAGGAGGAGCAGCACGAAACGTAAGTCGTGAAAGAAGAATTCCCACAAGCCTTTTTCCAAATCTGTTCCGCCCCACAGAATAAAGAAACTGAGGTCGGTATAGAAAAAGAAGCCAGCGAGGGCGAGCCCCACCGCAACCACAGCATAGGCGAGGAACAGACCAAAGTACGCACGGAGTTCTTTGGTGAGAATGGCGAGTAGAATCATAGTGCGAGCTATGAGCTTTCAGCGAGAATCAACAAGGCACAGTTGCCCAGATGCTCTTATTTCATGGTTAGAGAGAGGCTTTCTTTTCTTCTTCCCTTTTTTCTGGTTGAGTGCTGGCCGCTGAGTGCTGAGTGCTCAGTACGCGATGAAAAATCTCTTCCAAGTCCATGTCACGCGAGCGGAGTTCGAACAGACGCCAGCCGTTTTGGGTCACCACTTCCACCAAAGCTGGCCGCAGATCTCGCGTGGGATCTGATCTCACGATGTAGGATGTTGGGCCACCATTCTCCTCAGTGTCTCTTTGTACCTCACGCATCCCAGGCAAGCTTCGTAGCGCTGCCTCAACGCTTGTTGGAGGACCCTCAATTTGCACAACGACCTCACTGGCATCACGTAGCTTGAGCGTTAAGTTGTCCGGTGTGTCCAAAGCAAGCAGTCTCCCGCGGTGGATAATCATCACGCGGTCACATGTCAGACGCACTTCGGGAAGGATGTGAGTAGAAAGCATGACCGTACGCCGACCTTGCATATCCCGAATCAGCGTGCGAAACTCCGCGGCCTGCTCTGGGTCGAGCCCAATCGTTGGCTCATCGAGAATCAAGACCTCTGGATCGTTGAGTAACGCCTGAGCCAAGCCGACGCGCTGACGGTAACCTTTGGATAAGGTCCCAATATAGCGCCGTGCGACTCCTCCCAGGTCCAGTTCATCGATGACTGTGGCGATGCGCTGACGGCGCTCGTGGCTGCCGAGCCTTTTCATCTTGCCAACGAAGTCGAGGTAGGAAGCCACCTCCATTTCGGGGTACAGAGAAATGCTCTCGGGCATATAGCCGAGGCGACGACGCACGGCGAGTGAGTCACGTAAGATGTTATGGCCCGCGACCTCGGCTGTGCCTGCCGTAGGCGCCAAAATACATGCGAGAATGCGCATCGTCGTAGACTTCCCGGCCCCATTGGGACCGAGGAGGCCGACGATTTCACCGTGATTGACCGTAAAACTGACGTCGGCGATGGCAAGGAAAGTTCCGTACAGTTTGGTGAGGCTGTGTGCGGCGATCATAGGTACATGGTAGAATAAGCCTAGGGCAGGCACAGTATAAGGGGGTCAACCGCGAATCAACTCCCTGCTCATAACACCAATAGGCGGTTCTGCTGTCGGATTCTTCGAAAGGAGGAGAGCGATGTTACATTTTTCTCCTCAATAGGCACCCAGCCCGCCATCGACTGGAGGGAATACCAGAAACCGGCCTCCATTGCCAAACTGGACCGTTACGGCTAAGAGTTTTTCTGTTTTTTCTTGCTGATGGCTGATTGCTGAGAGAGAGGCCTGATATGGCACACGCTGTGGACCCGATTACGCTCGCTGTCGTGCAAGGGGTACTAGAATCGACCCAGCGCGAGATGACCCTCACGATCGAAAAGACCTCGCGTTCATCGGTCTTCAACATTGCCCGTGACTACTCCAATGCTTTATTCAACGGCAGAGGAGAAATGGTTCTGCAAGGGCAAGACATTCCTATTCATCTCGGGTCTCTGATGCCTGCGCTGCGCACGGTGGCGGAATATTTCAAAGAGGATACCCACCCAGGCGATGTGTTCTATCACAACGATCCAGCCTGGAGTGGCTCTCATATTGTCGATTGCTGCATGTACAAACCGGTCTTTTACCACGATGAACTCTTGTTCTGGACGGTGAGTAAAGGACATGTTACGGACATCGGCGGTCCGGTCCCGGCTGGGTATAACCCGGAAGCGAAAGAGATCTATGCCGAAGGGTTACGTATCCCCCCACTCAAGATCTGGGAGCGCGGCAAAGAGCGGCGCGATGTGATTAATCTCATTCTCACCAATGTGCGCTCGCGCCGCCTGCAGGCTGGGGATATGCGGGCACAACTGGCAGCGGTGACCATTGGTGAACGGAACCTCATTGCCTTACTCGATAAATACGGCAAGGAAACGGTGCTGCTGTGTATCGCTGAACTGCTCAACCTTGCCGAGCAGCAGATGCGCAAATTCATTGCGAACATTCCTGATGGCACCTATCGTGGGAGTGCAGTGCTGGAAGACGCCGGGCACGGATTCGGCGACATCGAGATTAAGGCAACCGTGACGGTCACCGGCGAGACCATGCAGGTGGGCTTACGTAGCCCTCCGCAGATCCCCTACTTCATCAATTCTTATGCCGCAAATTCGTTGTCCGGTGTTTATCTGGGAGTCATGATGTTTGCCCAGTTACCTCCGCCGTACAATGAAGGGCTTTACCGTCCTCTTACCGTTGATGTCGGACCAGAAGGAACGCTGACCAACGCCAAGGAACCAGCGCCGCACGTGAACTGTACCACGACGCCGTCTGAGACGATTACCGATGCTGTGCGTATGGCGCTGGAGCAGGCTTTGCCCGAGCGAGCGGTGGCCTCATGGGGCCATTCCAATGGACTCAACATTGCCGGCTACGACTGTCGTACCGGCGAAAATTACGTGTCGATGATCTTGGCAACGATTATTAGTGGAGGCGGTGCGACCCATAAAATTGACGGCTGGCCGGCTGTGGGGCCGCAGTGCTGTTTTGGGGCATTAACCAGTGGCGACGTTGAGATTCTCGAATACCAGTATCCGATTATCATTCATCGCTATGGGCTCATGACCGACTCTGGCGGAGCGGGGAAGTTACGCGGTGGTTCCGGTACGCACTGGGAAGTTGAACCCTTACATAACCCCATGACGGTGGTAATGTTCGGCGAAGGGCGACGGTATCCCGCTCCTGGTGCGCTGAGCGCGCAATCGACCATGATTGAGCCCAAAGTCGGGCGAGCACGCTACTCTAAACACGATGGAACGGTCGAAGAGATCAAGACCAACCGGATTGTTACTCTTGCACCTGGCGAACGGTTTGCAAACCAAAATCCTGGTGGTGGTGGCGTTGGCAATCCCCGTGAACGGGACGTACAAAAGGTCTTGGAGGACGTCAAAAACGGCCTCGTATCCATCCAATCTGCCTGGGAGGAGTATGGCGTTCGCATAGACGAAGAGGAACCTCAGAAACTGGCGGTTGGGAAATGAGCAATGCGGAATGATGAACGATGAATGACGAATAAAGTGAAGACTGCGCATAATTCGGGACCAAGAAAAGGAATGATAGGGTTGGTTTCTCTTATTCTGCATTCAGCATTCCGCATTCGGTATTGCTCATGAGCTATCGTCTCGGCATCGATACCGGCGGCACGTTTACTGACTTCATTCTGGCTGCACCAGGACAGGGCATCCGGCTGTATAAAACCCCTTCAACCCCGCAAAATCCACCGGCCGCGGTACATGAAGGGTTAAAGCAACTCAGTGCGGACCTTGGGTGTTCGGTCGAGGCGTTTCTCGAGGAGTGTGAACTGATTATCCTGGGAACGACTGTTGGGGTGAACGCACTCATTGAACACAAAGGAGCCAAGACCGGACTGTTCTGTACCAAAGGCCATGAGGATTCGCTGGAGATTCGTCTTGGTCACAAAGAAGACGGGCACCGTTATGACGCAGACTTCCCACAAGTCGAGATGCTCGTCCCTCGGGCGCTCCGCTTTCCGGTTGAAGAACGCATAGTCAGCACCGGTGAAGTGCGCATCCCACTCAATGAAGACAACATCCGGCAGGGCATCCGTCTGTTCACGGATGAAGGGATAGAGTCCATCGCGGTCTCGTTTGTCTGGTCTTTTCTTCACCCACAGCATGAGCGGCGAGCGGCGGAGATCATTCGTGCCGAATTTCCTGAGGCCTACCTCACTCTTTCGGTCGATGTGCTGCCGCAGATCCGTGAATACACCCGGACCAGCACTACCGTAGTCAATGCCTATATTGGCCCGATTATCAAGCAATATGTAGAACGTATGGAAGGGTTCCTGCACGGGCTCGGCTATCGCCATCAAGTGCGGTACATGCAGAGTAACGGGGGGCTCACCTCCGGGCGCTTTCTGAGCGACAAGGGCATTTATGCCTTGAATTCCGGACCGGCTGCAGGGCCAAACGCTGGCCTCTTCTTTGGCGAAGGGTTTGGCTCACGCGATATCATTACTGTTGATATGGGGGGAACGAGTTTTGACATTAGCCTGAGCAAAGGCGGTAAGACCGATATTGCCAAAGACTTTGACTTCCTGCGCTATCGTATTGGTATTCCCATGCTGCAGGTTGAGACACTCGGTGCAGGTGGGGGAAGTATTGCCTTTATCAATCCCATGGGGTTGTTGCAGGTTGGACCGGAGAGCGCTGGGGCTCAGCCGGGACCAGTGGCCTATGGGCGTGGTGGAAAACGACCGACGGTAACCGATGCGCTGATCGTCTTAGGCTATTTGAACCAAGAGGCGCTGTTGGGTGGCCGGTTGCGTATCGATAGCGAAGCTGCCCAACGGGTGATTGCGAAAGAGGTGGCTGCACCGCTCAAATTGAGCCTGGAGCAGGCTGCGCTCGGCATCTTCAAGGTCGTCAACTCCAATATGGTCAGCGGCATAAAGCGGGTGTCGATCGAGAAAGGGTATGATCCGCGTGACTTCACCCTCGTCGTCGGTGGTGGTGCTGGCCCAGCCCATGCAGGTATGCTGGCTGGCGAACTAGGTATTCGCACGATTGTGGTGCCCAAAGTATCCTCTGCGTTCTGCGCTTTTGGCGAGATTATTTCTGACATGAAACATAACTATCTGTCATCCTGTGTCGCTCGCCTGGATCGTATGGACTATGCCCGCATCAACGGCCTCTTTGCTGATATGGAGGGACGGGGGCGGCAGGAGTTAGCTGAGGCAGGGGTGACTGCAGAGCATATGGCTATTCACCGTTCGTTAGACATGCGCTATGTCGATCAAATTCACGAATGCCAGGTCGACATTCCGCCTGCCGACCTCACTCCACAAACCATTGGCGAGATTGCTGAAGCGTTTCACCGCCGTCACGAAGAATTGTTTACCTATTGTGAGCGCGACAATCTCGTCGAGATTATCAACCTGGAGTCTACAGTGGTGGGGCAGGTGCCACGACCGCAGCTTCCGGCGCTGGTGCGTGGGAGTGCCGATCCCAGTATGGCGCGGACCGGTGAGCGCCGGGCGTTTTTCGCGGAACAGGGTGGGTTTGTTCCTACCCCGGTGTACGACGGCGCAAAGGTGTTGGTAGGCAATTGCGTCCAGGGGCCAGCAATCATTGAGGAAGAGACGACAACGACCGTGGTGTTTCCAGGCTGGCTGGTCGAGTTGAGAGATCCTGGGGTCTATGTGATGACGACGGGCTGAACGAAAGGACTGCAAGCGACTTTAGCGGATCGTTCATGCTCAAGGGACTGCGCCGCCCATATAGGGACGGACGGTTGGGTGCCTTCCTTTATTTGGGTGTAATACCAATTCGTTTTTGCCATAAGCCCTTGCTCGTGTTGCCATTCACCGTTCGACTTCGCTGCGCTACGCTCAGGGCGAACGGATCAAGTTCCAGCGCAAGAGAAAAACTGTTCGTGCTGAGCGCTGTCGAAGCCTGTCCTGAGCGTAGCCGAAGGGCACGAACGCGTTGGTACAGTTCAATCGGAATTTGGTGTATGCCGACTGTCTGCAACTATACCACCGGCTCCAATTCGATAGTGTATACCCAACTCCTGCATCAGTGGCTCTGCTTTAGGGTCCATGCTCAACGCAACGATCAACGGCGTGAATGACCGTCCCATTTTCCCTTCGGCAAATTGTACCTTCCGATAGAACGACTGGACATCACAGTTCATGCCGGACTTCCGGATGGTCCCGCAACAGCTTCGGGAGGTCGGTCCGCAGCTGTTCGATGAATGCTGTGTCAGCCTTAGCTGCTATCACCTGTAAGAATACTGCCTTCAGTATACGCTTTTCTCTAACGATCTCCAGTCTTTTTAAGCCGCCCGGCGACGCAAGTCGAGGCTGAAGTCCACTCGATCATAGGGAACAATAGGGGTTCTAGCATTCCCGTGGACAACACTAGGGCGAAACTCGAGAAGGCCAATCTGATGGAGATAATTCACATCTTCACTCACATTCTTCAGCTCTCGTTTGAGCAGGCCCGCCAGCTCTCGTACAGATTGAGGGCGTTTCTCTGCAACTGTCCATAACAAGACAAGCCGTTTTGGCGTAAGACATTTCCTGAAAGCTTCGAGATCAGCAAAATAGAGAGAGTTCTCTGTAGGAATTGGCTCGCCCTGTCCTGACCGACGAAAAATTGATTGCAACTCCCTTTTGTTCTCGTCCCAGTTCTTAATGCCGACTTTGATCCGCTTTACTTTCATTGCTCTCCTCGCAATACTGCTTCTACGTCAGAAACAAAATCATCCCACAATTGCTCCGGTGTAGTGAAGCGATAAGGTTCTTCACGCCCGCGCACATGTCGGTGGTGCGGCTTCCCGGGGTGAATATCGTATAGCACGATGACCTCCCGGATTTTCGGGTTTCCCAGATAGCAACGGTACCGAACTCCTTCCGGATAATCTCGGCTCGAGCGCACGATCCGAATATCAACCTCTAGCAACAGATCTTCTCGTAGCTGGATCTTACGATGAAAGGGGCCACCGGAAAGATTGATCATTTTGTGGGTACGCTATACCCACAGTTGTTTTCCGTCAACAAACAACGAATGGTTGTCTGTCGTGACACACAGTGAGGTCATGACGGGTCAAACCTAAGACTGCGCCGTTCCTTTTGTCTGGGATCACGTAGAGAAGGGCCGCCGCCGGATAGGCGCGATCAAGCTGCGCGTAGAACGCACTCACCTGCTGACGGCCGACGATAGAGCCGGCCAGGTCATGCACTTGCCCTGTCACGGCATTAAGGGCCCCAATGGAGCGCCATTGCTGATGGTTGCCGGCCCGCTGCGCCCCGGCCGCCTCCAGCTCCCAGGGAGGGGCGACCCCTGTGGCATTGGTGTCAACTTAAGAAGTATTCCAAATTGCCAGGTCTGGTTGTTGGTGTTCCTTGTGGCGTTTACGGTCAGTGTTGACTAGACCAAAGAGCTTAGCGTGGTGCACCAGAAAAGGCACTAACGCGGGGTTTTCTCCCAAGTCTATGGCCCGGGCAAAATGATACAAACTGCGAACGACTATCTCCACCGAAATCTTCTCCAGCGGCTGCTCCAGCGCCTTTGCTACCTGGTCACAAAGGTCAGCGCGCACGGCAATACATAGCAGTGTTCGGTTATTTCACTTTCTCCGTTATCACACGATACGAAATCCTGCGTGGGCTGCCAGCAAACTGTCCGATCACTGGGGTATGGTGAGTCGCTCTTTATTGTCCTAGTTCTCCCATGCGATCATAGATGCCCAATGCTAAGCGCACTTGGGCTAATCGCGCTTCACGTGCACGTCGCGCCTGGAGAGCCTCTTCAATCTCAACCGAGCGAAAGCGGATCTTACTTCCTGGCGACGCCTGGGCGATGCGGTCGAGGTCAGCTTTGATTACCGTCCCAATCGTCGTGTACCCGCCACCTGTGACCGCGTCATTAAGAAGCAGAATCGCTTCCAGACCACCGGGGATCTGAATGGACCCGACTGGGTAGCCCAAGTCCACAACGTTTGAGGGATCGGCGCCGGCGCCAAATGGCTGTTGGCTGTCTTTGAAGCGGAAGGTTGGCCCCTTGAGGCGGTAGCCAATGCGATCAGCTTCAGTCGAGACCTCCCAGGATGCAGCAAGAAAGTCCGCAAGGCTTTCATCCTTGACCCGATAGTTGCACATACCCATGATGATACGCACTTCAAGTTCTTTGGCTGGAACAGGAATAAGCGACCGATCCAAAGTCCGCCCGAGGAGCGCTTCGCTCCCGTGTTTGCGGGGACCCAGGTGGAGTTGATCCCCGGCCTGTAACTTGCGACCTGCAACGCCGCCAAAGCGGCCGAGCATGTAGGTCGAGCGGCTACCCAATAGGGGTGGAACAGCAATCCCTCCGGCCACGCAAAGATACGCCCGCGCCCCACGGGTGACGCTTCCTAAGCTCAGACGGTCTCCTGGAACAACATGGTGAGCCTGCCATAAAGGTGCTGGCCGGTCGTTGAGCGAGAGCGGCACTTCGGCACCAGTGACGGTGATGATCGTCTCGGTGTGCAATGCGAGATGTAGCCCAACATAGGTCACTTCGAGGCCAGCAGTATTTTCGTCGTTGCCGACCAACAGGTTGCCAACGCGGAAGGCAAAGTTATCCATTGCACCAGCTGGCGGCATGCCAATGTGATACCAGCCAAAGCGTCCGAGGTCCTGCACAGTGGTGAGGAGCCCAGGCTCAATGACTGTCAGCATGCTCAGCTTCTTCCTGTAACCGTTTCAGATAACGGGTTGGGTCTTGCAAATAGGCACTGGGATGGAAGTCCTGCTCGATGATACGATAGCGGTAGGTGCCCGCCTCGACCTGAGCACGAATGTCAGTATATTCGTCCAGGTCGATTGGACGAAACTTCCAGCGGTCACCGGCCTCAGCCAGAATGTAACGCCCGCGCAGGTCAGGCAAATGTTCCTCAGGATCATAGACAGGGACCGCCGACATGCCAATCATCTGATACCCCCCTGGTCCACGCACTGGATAGATGCACAAAAAGACCCCTCCATGGGCGACTGCCCGCTCTGGTGTGTCAGTACGCGGGCGGATGTACTTGGGCGCCTGGATGGCTCGTTCCGGTGATACCATGCGATAGCACCAGGCAGTACCGGGGACAAAGCCGACCATTGAGACCCAGTATGGGGTATCGCAGTAAGCGGTAATGAATGCTTCCTTGGAGGAATATCCATTGATACGCATGAGGTACTCAAGATTGGAGATCGATGGATCTTGGTGACGGTCAGCAAAACGTTGCGCGCATTCTCGCGTCCACGGGTCATCGAACAGGACGGGAATATCAACCAGCCGCGACCGAAGAGTGTCGGCATGTTGCACGGCGTGTTCGATGTCTTTGAGCTCACGAATTAATTGATCTGGATGGACCTCTTCGGGTCGAAAGTGCACGAGGTACGAAGCGTTTGCTGGGCAGGGTTCAATCACTCCTGGAATCCGTTGACGTTTAATTTCCTGACAAATGGCTTGAATCTTGAAATTCGTTGCCAAATCCATTGCTTCGTCGAAGATGGCGAGAATATATTCATCGCCTCCGTAGTCGTAACGAGTTTCAAACATAGATTTTTCACACGTCAAGGAGACTCTCACCTGTGGTCCCTCTCCCGCTGAGCGGGAGAGCAATGTCCGCAGGATAGGGGGAGAGTCTTTTCACGCACTGGCACGAAGACGCAAGGGGAGCATATCGTCACTCCCAGCACTAATAGCACTCCGTACCTCGACGCCTTCCCGCCGCAGCGCGGCATGCAGACCATCGAGGACCTCAGGGGCGTTGACGACATCGCCATGCACGCACACGCTCTCTCCCTCAACGTCGATCACCTTTCCGGTGGTGGTCGTTGTCTTGCCCTCGAGCACGAAATGCAGCACAAGCTCAACAATCTCTTCGACACTCTCTGTTCCATAGGTGCGCTTGACCGTAATGGCACCGTTGTCGTTATAACTGAGACCAGGATAGAACTCTTTCACGACACGAAACCCCATCTTTTCAGCAGTGGCGACCAAAGGAAAAGAGGGAAGGGCAGGGAGATAGACGGTCAGGTCAGGATCAACTGCTTGAAATCCCTCCAGGATGACCCGCGCGTTTTCTTCAGAGAGCAGTCCCCACGAGTAAAACGCTCCATGCGGTTTGGCTGCCTGGAGCTTGATTCCATTCATTTCGCAGAATGCCTTGAGTGCACCTGCCTGATAGACCACATAGTCTTTCGCTTCCTGAGGCGTAATATTCATCAGCCGGCGACCAAACCCCATCAGGTCTGGAAAGCCGGGATGCGCGCCGACGGTGACGCCGTATTGTCTGGCCCACTCGACCGTGCGGCGCATCCAGGTGGGATCACCAGCGTGGAACCCACAGGCGATATTGGCATGGGAGATGCGCTTCATGACTTCCTCTGGTCGACCCAGGACGAAGTTGCCGAACGACTCGCCCATGTCACTATTCAGATCGATCCACGTTCGTTGCATGATAATCTCCTTCCTAGCACTCAGCAGTCAGCTAGAAGAACGAAGAACTTTTCTTGCTGAAAGCTGAAAGCTAATTGCTGATCGCTTCCTATTGAAAATGTGGCATGACTTCCTTGGCAAACAGTCGCATCGCCCGCAGCGTTTTCTGATGATCCGCGCCAGGGTAATGCATCCAGCAGATCAGATAGTCCATCCCAAGTTCGTGCTGGTACCGCTTGATCTCATGGATGCAGTGGTCCGGGTTGCCAATAATAAAGCGTTCCCGATGACTGTCGAACGTCACAGTCGCTGGATTCTCGACAATCCGCCCTTGGTCATCTTTGAGTGGCCGGACGTTCGCCCATTTGCCATACATGCCACCGTGAATATACATAATGCCATCGCGCGCTTCTGCTTCGGCCTGCGCGGTCGTTTCAGCGACGTACACTTCACGGATCACCGGAGTTGCCACAGCAGTTTTGTGAAAACGCTGCAGTTGCTTGCGGTAGAGATGATAATGTTCTTTTAATTCGTTCAGGTGGTGGCGCGGCGAGGCCACGAGCGCCGACGCCCACTGGGCCGCACGACGGACCCCAGCGGGGGTGGAGGCGCCGATCCAAATCGGCGGATGAGGTTGCTGATGCGGTTTGGGAGTGATCGAGAGATCCTGAACTTGATAATACTGTCCAGAGAACGAAAAGCGTTCGGTTGTCCAACCCTTGATCAAGATTTCTAGCTCTTCTTCCATACGCTTCTCGCGACCGGTGCGTTGCTCCTGATATCCAGCGAATTCCTCAGGCCGATAGCCGGTTGCCACGCCGAAAATGAGCCTGCCGGCGGCAATGTTGTCAAGCACAGCGACGTCTTCTGCCGTTTGTACGGGTCGATGCAGCGGCAAGAGGTACATGCTGGTACCGATGATGAGCTTTGCGGTGCGCGCGGCCATGGCGGCCGCGGTGACGAGTAAGGATGGACACATCCCGTCTTCCATGAAGTGGTGCTCGACCAGCCAGGCTGAGTCAAAACCAATCTCTTCAGCGATGACGATTTGTTCCAGCATTTCGCGGTACAGTTCAGCGTGGGTTTTGCCCGAGCCAGCAGGGGACTGCATGGAATAGGGGCCGATGCCGAATTTCATGGGGCATTTCCTCTCTCTTTCTGACGGAAACCCACCGGATTATCCTCTTGTCAGTTTGGGCTGTCAACGTTTTTGCTTCCGCTATCGCACCACTCAAGAAATTCTTCATACGTCATCTTGTGTGGACACTCGGCTGTGGATGCCTGCGATAGTCACATGCGATTTCCTTTTTCTTTCCCAGGCGCAACAAATTGTCCTCTGCTCTGCCAAAGCTGTCAACATTCTTCCTGCCCTTGAGTTGAGCGAGGCAACCCTATGCTGTATGGTAGGTGCCCAAAGAAAGACCGTGACATGTAGGGAGGCGTGCAGTGCACGAACCCTGCACGCAGAAGGAGGGAAACGATGCACGACGAAATGCAGAAACAGTTTCCGGAGATTCGCTTCACCCGCCGTGAGTTTGTCATGACGGCCCTTGCCACCGGTTTTGCGTTAGCCGTGCGACCGGTGTCTGCCGAGACCATCTCTACAGATGCAACTGGGCTGGACGCTGGCGAGGTGAAAATTCCTGTGACTGACGGTGAGATGCCTGCCTATCGCGCCATGCCTGCAACCGGAGGGCCATTCCCCGTGGTGATCGTGGTGCAAGAGATCTTTGGCGTTCATGAGCACATGAAAGACATTTGCCGCCGCTTTGCCAAACTTGGGTACCTGGGAATTGCGCCTGAACTATATGCTCGCCAGGGTGATGTGTCAAAGATGACGGATATCCAGGAGATCATCAGTACAGTAGTATCCAAGGTTCCGGATGCGCAAGTCATGGCCGATCTCGACGCCACGGTGAAGTGGGCGCAGGACTCGGGGAAAGGGGACGTCAGCAAACTCGGCATTACCGGCTTCTGTTGGGGTGGACGCATTGTCTGGCTCTATGCCGCGCACAGCCCGCAGTTGAAGGCCGGGGTCGCATGGTATGGTCGGCTGGTTGGAGAGTCGAGCGAACTGCTGCCTAAACATCCGCTTAACGTGGCCAAAGAGCTGAAAGCCCCAGTCTTAGGGTTGTACGGTGGAGCCGATACTGGGATCCCGAATGACACAGTGGAGCAGATGCAAGAAGCTCTCAAAGCCGCAGGCAGTTCTTCAGAAATTATCTTGTATCCGGATACCCCACACGGGTTTTATGCGGACTATCGCCCCAGCTACCGCCAGGAACAGGCGCAGGCTGGCTGGGAGAAATTGTTAGAGTGGTTCAAAAAGCACGGGGTTGCTTAAGGCGGGAAGCTAAAGGGTCCGCACAATTTCTTATCGGGAGAATCCGTTCCTTGCGAAACCTGCTCATGCGGATCGCGGTCACATCATGAGGCTCTTGAAGTCCTGGCGCGTATGGTTGGGGTGTGCGATCAGCCTGCTCTGTTTGTGGCTGGCGTTCCGCGAGGTGCCGGTGGGAGAGTTGCTGCGGTTGGGAGCGACTGCGGACCCGGTATTACTGTTTCTGGCGGTCGTTTTCATACTGCTCAGCGTCATTACCCGCTCGTGGCGCTGGCTGGTTCTCCTGGATAGAACAGAAGGATTAGGAAATGCGTTCTGGGCAGAAGGCATCGGCTTCCTTTTTACCAACATTTTCCCTCTGCGCCTCGGAGAGCCCGCGCGCATCCTGGTGATGTCTGAGCGTTGTCAGCTTCCGGTCATGCGCGTGGCAGCGTCTGCGATTGGGGGGCGGTTGCTCGATGCTGGCACGAACGTCTTCATTTTGCTCCTGGTCCTGCCGTGGATGCAGGTTCCTCCCCTAATAAGAAGTGCTGGCCTGTCGTTCGGGATGCTGTTTCTTGTGGGGGTAGGGATGTTGCTGCTGATGGTGCAGTTCAGCCTGTACGGTGAGCGTATCATCCAAGCGGTCTGTTCCCGCCTCCCGGTGTTCTCAGCGGAAAAAATGACTGCACGCTGGCGGGAGCTTGTCCGCGGGTTTCTGCCTCTGACACGGTGGCGGATTGCTGCGCGGGCCGTTGGCTGGTCCTTCGTCACCTGGGGTTGCTCACTTGCCGTGTTCTGGAGTGTCCTCTGTGCCTTTCAATCCGATGCTCGCCTGATAGAAGCAGCCTTTATGATGGTGGCGTTGTCTTTTGCCATCGCCGTTCCCTCGAGTCCTGGGTTTATCGGCATCTTTCAATTCGTCGGACAGCAAGCGCTGGTTATTCCTTTTGGCGTGAAATATGATGCTGCGACTGCACTCGCCATTACCCTGACTGTTCATCTGGTGTACTATATCCCCACCACGACTGTGGGAGTGGTAGGGTTGTGGCGCTTGGGGGAGTCGTTTGTCAATCTTGGGCGGATGATCACCATCAGGAAGCCGTCTGACAAGATGCTACCAATGGAAGAGGGAGTGCCAGAGAAGAGCGTCAAGACCTCATGACTGGCATAAGAAGCGCCGGTAGGTCTCAGGCTTGCGGTTGGTCTTCACCCATTCCAGAAGGGGGGAGAAGGAGGAAGTGCAACTTTTCTATGTACGCAAAGAGAGCTGCTTACTGACGCAATCCGGAGGTCTACCGACAGAAACGGCGAGGAGTTCACACGGAATTTTAAGTCCCATGATTCATACAATACAGAGAACGCGAACGAAGGAGAACCGAGAAAGAACTATTCTTCAGGGTACTCCCTCTACTCCACCTCGGCGAGATAGAAGCCGTAGTGTTCTTTGGAAAACGAATCTTGCTCGTGCCAGCGATGATTGCCCATGATCTCCCCCACATCCCATGAAACAATCACAAAAGAGCCAGCGAGCGATTGCGACGCATCGCTGACCCGGCCACGTGTGGCGAGTGGCAGCCCTCGGAAAGCGACCTTGGTTTGTACGGTTTTCCCAATCTTTCGTTGCGCCTCAAGGGCGGTAAAAAAGCCTTTTGAACTCTCATATATAGCCATCGCGTTGTTCCTTTCCCTCCTAGCATACTCCTATGGCAGCAAGTAGATAGCAGGGAGCCGAAAGCTGATTTGTTCATAGTCGGCTCCTCATCGTTCAAGTTCGGCGTGTAGATCGTCTGGCATCGATGGTGGGCGAAGGAGCAGCCGAAGCCGTCCCTGGTGATGGTTAGTCCTCCTCTTTCTGGATTTGGGCTTCTTCCTCTGCGACGAACAGCAACGGAACCGGGGACGTGTGGTCGTCTGCGAACGCTAACGTCGCATCGCACCCATGCACGACGGCTTTAAGGTGCCCGAGCGTTGCACCCGTCCAGGGCAGGAAAACCGTGGGTTCTCCAACAGTCACGAGCAATGAGAGAATCCGTGAGCAGAGAAACGCTGTTACTCTTTTCTGCCGACCGCGAGCAGCGACATCCCCCAGGGCAGAGTGAAGTGTTTCTCTAAGCGCAGCAGTGGAACGAGCAGGTCATTGAGACGGGCCTGGAAGCGAGGAACGGCGGTCCGCTTGAGAATGCAGGAATTCACATACCAGCCAGGGATGCCAATCCCGTTGAAGAACTTGCTGACATCTACGGTGAACCCGGCTTGCTGAAGCTTGACGATCAATTCTGTGTCTTCATACCGCCGATGGTGCCCAAGGGCTTTGTCTATCGTGCCATAGAGAGCACGCAGAGCAGGCACGATGAGCACTACTCGTCCGCCTGCAGGCAGAAGATGATAGAAGCGACGAAGGACTGCCTCGTCCTGCTGAATATGCTCGAGGACATTCAGGCAGAGGACGGTGTCGAAATGCTGCCCGGATAACCCTTCAGGCAAGGGATCGTTCAGGTCGAGAGAGGAAATGGTGAGATTCGGACGCCCTTCAAACGTAGCCTGTAACCGCTCAAGATACTGCGGGTCTGTATCTGTAACAAGGACAAAGTCTCGGCCTAAAAGATAGCGGGTCATACTCCCGATGCCTGCCCCTACTTCCAGAACCCGGCGGCCAGTAAAAGGGGCAATTTGTTCCCAGAGCCACGCGTTGTAGCGAGACAAGCGTGATACGCGCCGCAAGGTTTTTTCTCCAGCCGATACGCTATCATCAAACAAGTTATATCGGAAAATTGTCCACAGAGCCGTTGCGCCATCCTGCCAGCGAATTTTTTTGCCTTCTGCGTAGGTCCGGCCACTATACGAGATCGGCACTTCATATACGCGCAGCCCTGTACGGGCAATTTTCGCCGTGACCTCCGGGTCAAAACCAAACCGGTTAGAGCGCAGGGTCAGGCTTTTGAGCACACTCGCGCGGAAGACTTTGTACCCGGTTTCCATGTCAGTCAGGTTCAGGTTAGTCAAAATGTTCGACATGGTGGTCAGGAACTTGTTCCCTACGGTGTGCCAAAAGAACAGAACCCGCCGAGGGTAACCAAGAAAACGGGAGCCATAGACCACATCTGCTTTGCCTTCAAGGATAGGGGAGATAAGCTTGGCATAATCGGCAGGATCGTACTCAAGGTCTGCATCTTGAATGAGAATGATATCCCCGGTCACCGCGCCAAGCGCTGTGCGCACTGCCGCTCCTTTGCCTTGGTTGTGAGGGTGCAAGAACACTTTCAGATCGAAGGACACTGTAGGGGATTCAGCAAGGAGGATTGCCTGGAGAGCTTCTTGTTCTTCAAGGATTGCCGTTGTGCCATCTGTCGAAGCATCATCCACAATAATAATTTCCTTCGAGAACGGTGCACGGACAATACGTTTCAGTATCTCACGAATTGTGGCTGCTTCATTATACACTGGCACGATAACTGAGAGCTTGAACGACTGTTGGAGGATGTCCATCACGAAAGGCTTCGTAACGTACCAGGCGCTGTTTGGCGAGGGGGGATAGGGGAGAGTGAAGACGGACTGCGTTCCTCCGCTAGTGTTTCGTCGCAATGATTTTGAGGGGTCGGAGCGCGTCATGCCCGCGCAGGCGGGCATCCAGGGAGAACAAGCAGTGGCCTACAGTTATCCCGCCTGGATTCCCGCTTTCGCGGGAATGACAAATTCAGGCTTCACCTCCCATCTTCATTGCGTTGGACTACTAGCGTGTCGCTCAGTTGTGGTACCGCCGTCTCGGCGGCCTGAGGCAGCAGGCGGGACGCCTGCACCACAAGATTGCCACGATGCTCGTGGGCTTACCACAAAATTGTCATGCACCTTTTCATTCCATCTTGCTTACCGACCCTATACCCGCTGGTACCTATCAGCAAACCGTATAATGTCATCTTCGCCGAGGTATGACCCGGTTTGTACTTCGATGATTTCCAGCGGCTCGGTGCCGGGGTTGACAAGACGATGTTTCGTCTCCTGTGGCACATAGGTTGACTGGTTCGCTCGCAAAATAAATTCCTGGTCGCCATTGGTCACGTGCGCGACACCGGCGACTACCACCCAATGCTCGCTCCGATGGTGGTGGAGTTGCAAACTTAATGCAGCTCCAGGCTGCACCATGATGCGCTTCACTTTGAAATGCGTACCTTCTTCGAGAACGGTATAGGTACCCCAGGGGCGATGAACAGTACGGTGGGTGTGGGCCACCTCAGCCCCACGGGTCTGTAATTGTTGAACGACCGCTTTCACTTCCTGTGTACGGTCCTGCGAGCAGATGAGTAACGCATCGTCGGTATCGATCACCACCGTATTTTTGAGTCCAATAGTCGCGATTGCTCGCCCACTCCCGTACACAAAGGAATTCTCGCTCTCAATGTCAATGACATTGTCCCCAAGGCTATTGCCACGCGCATCCCGCGGGAGCAGACGATGAATCGCCGTCCACTCCCCGAGATCTGACCACCCCATATCCGCCGGTAACACAACTATATGTGAAGACTTTTCCAAGACCCCATAGTCGATGGACACTGGCTCAAGCCGTTGATAGACCGCAGCGATGGTCTCTGCACTCGTGTTGCGATCAAGGTTCTGGGCGATTTTCTGCAGGCCGGCAGAGAGCGCCGGCATATGTGTGGCAATTGCTGCGAGAATAGTCGCAGCCTGCCAGAGAAAAATTCCCCCATTCCAATAATAGGTGCCGCTAGCCAGATATTCCTGAGCCTTTTGCAGGTCTGGTTTTTCAACGAAACCCTCGACCTGATACGCTTCTACGTCCTCTTGAGAGGCCGAGTGATAGTCGACGAGTTTCTTGCCACGGTGGATATACCCATAGCCGGTCTCCGGGTGATCGGGAACGATACCCAGCGTGACCAAGGCTCCTGCCTGGGCCAGTCTCATAGCACTCTGCAAGAGTGTTACAAAGGCAGCCGGGCGTTCAATCCAGTGATCGGCTGGCATGACGACCATCACTGCTTCTGGATCTTGCTGCTGTATATGGATCGCGGCGAGGCCAATCGCTGCTGCCGTACTCCTTCCGAGCGGCTCAACGAGTACCTGAGCGGTATTCGCGCTAAAGCGCGACAGGGCAGCAAGTTGAGCCCGGACGACAAACTCCTGTTCCTTGCCGGTGACGATCCAGAAGCGTTCTGGAGGAATCAGATCACCTGGCCGCTGGACTGTTTGCTGCAGCAGGGTGTATTCGCCGAGGAGTTTGAGAAATTGTTTCGGATAGTGGGATCGGCTCAGGGGCCACAGGCGCGTCCCTCCGCCTCCAGCGAGAATCACCGCATGGAACATAGTTCTTCCTTTCTTTTTGCCTTTCTGTGCACCAATATGTTTCCCATCATAGCACATGGGAGTTATCGGCCCTGGTCGCACAATTCGTAGCGCAAACGTGGAGACTCACGTCAGTACTGTTTCTGCCAAAACAGGTCGATCCCGCTGTCACCCTGGGCCGAGGTTGCCGCCCTGATCTGCCAGTTGGTGTCGAGTTGGTACTCAATGGCCATTTCTTGTTTTTGTTCGCTGCCAAATTGTTGGGAGGTGGAGACAAACACGTCCTTGGTCACGTATTTTCCGACCCCAAACCGGCGTTCGGCAATATCAACTTCCAGGCTGTCGATTCCCAGCTCTTGGGCGATTGATTGCCGAAGGTCAGACGCGATATAGCCAGCCGTAGCTTGGAGTGCCTGCGCTTGCAGCGAAACTTTTTCGCCCTGATCGAGTGCATTTGCCGGCTTGCCAAACACCAGGAGAGAAAGAATGTCTGCCTGTTCAAGCGACGGATCGCTGCGCAAGATGAGAGTCGGGGTGTCCGCCGTTCCTCCAATCACCACGTCAACTTTATATTTCGGCATGGTGTAGCGAGCGATAATGTCCAGGCTCGGATCAATCCTGCTGCCGCCGGTGAAGGTGACCTGACCTTTTTCTATCTGGAATTGACGTCCATAGAAGGCATACCAGCCCCGCACCGTTTCTATTTGACCACTAATGATCGCGTCTTCCACAGGGTTTTTTTGTATTTGCAGGTGCCCCATGAGTTCGATCGAGCCGTCGTGCATTTGGACCCAGGTGCCACGCGGAATAGTAATGGCGAGATCGAGACGGAGCTGTTGATACAGCTGACTCTGCGGCTGCTGGAATGGCAGTTGACTTGCGCTCTGTTGCTGTGCTTGCTGGACCAGTTGTGCACGCGTGGCGAGTTCTTGCTCGTTTTTCGCAACCAGGATGGTCGGATCAGGTGCAACTGGGCCACTGGTGAACACGGAGAGGTCTGGACGGAGAGTCGTATCCTGTAGTGTGAGTGCCCCCCGGAGGAGGAGAGATGGTAATGAACCAGAACAGGTCACCCGGCCTGATACGGCTGCCGTATACTCGCGGGTATTGATCACGCGGAAACGCCTGGCATCGAAAGCGAGATCGAGCGCGGTGATCGTGTACTGCTGTACGGTCAACGTGCCAGCACCAGTCACGTGTCCTTGGCCAGCACTGATTGCGAGTTGATCGACTTGAATCGTATTACGGGAGAGTCCTAATCGGACCTCGATATTTTTCAGCACGATCCCAAGTGGCACTATCCGTGCCTGGCCGTGCTGTACCCGAATTTCCCCTGTAGGAGAAAGGGCATCGATAGTGCCCCCTACCCGCACGTCCATACTGACGGTTCCCTGCACCTCACGCACCTCTCTATTCAGCAAGCTAAGAAAGGCGAGGTTCAGTCCCTCGGAGCGAACGCGCAAATCCGCCTCTCCAAGCACTGGACGAACACGTTCATCTGCCCAGCCGAGCGAGACCGGAAGACCTCCCTCAAGAGAGAGGGTATGGGTCTGGTCCTGACGGAGGAGGGCGTTGAGGCGCAGATATTCTTGCTGGTAGGTCCCTTGAGCTGTCAGCCCGGCATAGGATTGTTCAGCGACAACCAGATCATCGATTGTCAGGTTCACCGCAATGTCTGGACTCGCCGCTGTCCCCTGTACAGACACCTCTGCACTGATGTATCCGCTGACCTTTGGGCCATCGTCTGAGAAGAAGGGGCGTAACTCGGCAAAAGGAAACCGTTGTACTTGCGCACGCAGATCTTGAGAGCCGCGTCGAGTCACCACTCCTGCTATACTGGCTCTTTGCTCTCCTCGCTGCAGTTGCAATGCTGAGATGGTCAGCGTATCGCTCTGAAAAAGAAGCTGGGCCTGCTGAGGGGCGCGCCAAGAGCCAGAAGGCAACTGTAAGGTCAAGGTGTGAATCTGTGCATCTACCCGTTGGCCGTCATAACGAAGGAGGGTTTCGACAGCGAGTGCCCGATTCTCATCGGCCTGAGCGTTGAGTGTTACCTGGATTGCCGTTGGTTGCATGCCAACGAGTGCGAGATCTGCTGTCACTGTGCGCAGTTCTAGTCCAGCATTCAGGTGCGCCAGTGTGGCAGCGACGTGGCCGCTGGGCTGTTCGCTTCCCACGCCGGTGAGCTTCCAGGTCACTCTTCCGCTTTGCAGCGTGGCAAAGTCGAGCCGCAGATCGGCTGCTGAGGCTTGCCCCTCAAGGCGAAGATCGGAGAGATCACCACTCAGGGTCCCTTGAAGTCGTAACTGTCCCGCGCCTGTCTCGCCGACCAGTGCCAGCCAGGGCGTGATATTCTTACTGTCAAGGGTATAGGAGATGGTTCCGCCCGGTGTATTCCCAAGTTTTCCTATTTTTCCCTGGGCCGTAACGGAGGTGTCGTTGGCGAGCAATGTCAGACGATCGACGGTGAGCTGACCGTGACGCAGGGTTCCTGCTGCCTCACCCCGTGTAAGGGAGACGGGGCCGATTTGAGAAGGGCGAAGGGTAATCTTTGCGCTGCTATCCAACTCGGCTACGCTGATTCCTGTACCCTTGACCCAGGCATCGAGGTTTAACTGCCCGGTGAGCTGAGGTTGCTTTTGGGTTACTCGTGCAACATCAAGATTGTTGATTGCTATCGTCGCTTCGTAGTGAGGGAGGCGGCCAAGCGTCACCTGACTCTGGATGCGTCCGTTACCACTTTTTCCTTGTACCTCGGCGTGCACGGCGAGCTGGTCTTTGCTGAGATCTCCAGTAAGCTCAACGCTGTCGATGGACCAGCCGTGCACGAGCAGGCCAGAGGCACTCGCTTGAAAATGTGCCTGGGTGGGATCCAGCCCGGCGCCGGTAAACGAGGCACGACCGCGAACTTCTCCGGCGAGGTTGGGGATCTGCAAGACTTTGTCAAGAGCAAAACGCTTGATCTCTAATTGACCCTGATACTGAGGCGGGGTTGCTGTGAGGTTCACGGTGCCTGAGGTTTGTCCCTGACCGTTCGGGACGGCAATCGTCGCATTGATTTGCAGGGCCGAGAGCGGTCCAGTCAGATGGACAGTGCCGGACAGATCTTCTTGCAGCGGGACGCTTGGGAACAGCATGCGGACTTCGGCCGCAGCAAGAGGGCTAATGGTAACGGCTAGTTCTGTAGCTGGTGCGTCGAAATTCTGCACCGTTCCGGAGACACGCACCTGAGAGTGCGCAGACTGGAAGTGAAAATCCTGCAAGTGCAATTGCGGGGGGGACATGGTGTCGTCGTACCAGAGACTCCCCTCACCGCGCACCTGAGGAACCTTGGGGTGCACAAGGGAAAAGCCGAGAGTGGTCAGGTTTACTTGCATGCCAGTCGAGAGCAAGGCCAGATTTCCTTCTAATGAAAGGTCGGTGAGCTGCGCTTCCTCGTCGGTGGCCTGCCGAATATCGATGCGTCCCCCGGTGACTGTCAGCCGATCGAAATAGAGAATTGGGTCTTGCGGCTCGTCTGAAATATCGAAAAGACGTATGAGGTTCCAGGTTCCCTCTTGATCCTGGAACACCTTGATCTCGGGGGTGGTGACTTGCAGAGCGGCAATATGGAGGGAACGAGACCAGAGAAGCGTAGGGAGTTGAGGCAGCAGGTGCACTGTCACGCTGACTTGGGGAATGGTCAGAACCGCGATGCCATCTTGGTAAAGAGAGACATTATGTAGCTCGATTGCCGTCCACAGCGAACCGCTTACCCGTTCGAGGCGAATCTCACCCTTCACTGAGGGTTGCAAGGCCGCCACGGCTTGCTCTTTCAGCCAGACGCGAAACCCTTCGGTTTGCGTATAAAACCCAGCCCCGATGACAACGAGGACGACCAAGAGCGCAATGCCTGCAAGAATCCAGCTACTCACTCGTATAATGTTCCGCCCCACATGTCCTCCGCTTAGAAAAATTGTCCGATGCTAAAATGGACCTGCCACGGCTGGTCTCTGCGTGGCGGGTCGAACGGAAACCCCAGGTCGAGACGCAAAGGGCCAACCGGTGTCGTATAGCGCACGCCAAACCCAGCCGCATACTGCAGTGCGTCGATGGGGAATGTGAACGACCGTAACGAAACATAGCCGAAGTCGAGAAAGACTGCTCCACCGATCTTTTCGGAGAATTGGCGGCGGAGTTCCAGCGAACCTTCAAACAGGCTCCGTCCGCCGACCGGATCATTGGCAGCAGATATGGGGCCGAGGCGATTGCGTCCATAGCCGCGCACGCTGTTGCCGCCACCTGCGTACAGGCGCTCAAAGAGCGGAACCTCCTTGCCGCTGCCAAACGGGTTGGCCAAACCGATTTTGAGGCGTGAGGCGAACACCAGCTCTTCGGTAAGCAAATGATATTTCTTGGCTTCCCCTTGGAGTTTATAGAATTCAAAATCTCCCCCCAAGCCACCACCCACCTGTTCGCCGCTGAAGGTGACGATGCCGCCATAGGTGGGGTTGAGCGGATCATCCGTTGTATTCCACAAAAAGCCCGTCGAGAGGCCTGAAAGTGCTCCCTCACGTTGAAACTCTTGCAACTCACGAATGGTAGCGGCAGCAACGTTGTTTAACTTGTCGTATTCGAGTCGGTAGGCAATGAAACCAGAAAAGGTATCGGAAAACTTGCGTTCTACCCTGGATTGCAAGCGGGTGGCGTTCAGCAGGTAGCTTGACTCGTCAAGTTGCAACGGGGTCAAGGTGATGGACAAGCGGTTCCGGGAGGAGAAAAGATAAGGCTGAAGAAAGCTGACAGTGAGGTTACGGTCGAGCGAGGATAATTTCGCACCGACTTCAAGCTGCCGGCCTCCACCGAACCAGTTGTAATTACGCCAGCGCACCTGTCCGCGGAACTGATCTTCGGTATTATAGCCGACTCCGAGTTTCCACTCATGGAAGAGCTTTTCCTCGACTTGGACGCGTATGGGAATAATCGTCGGATCTGCCGGCGAATCTTCTTGGAGAAACCGGACCGAACTAAACAAGTTGAGGTTGAGGATGTTCTGACGTGAGGATGTAATCGCAGTCGCAGAAAATGGCTCGCCTGGTTTGTACGTGAGTTCTCGTGCGATGAGTGTCGGAGAAACTTCTTTGGTGCCTTCTATCCGGGTTTCACCGAAGACTGTGCGAGGGCCGACCTCCACTGTGAAATACACCCGCACAGCGTTTTGGTCGAGAATGACCTCGGCGCGTCGATTGACGTTGACGCGCCCACGGTGCTGGTCCAGAAAAAAAGCCTTAATTTTTGCTTCGGTCTGCTGGTATTTCTCCTCGGTAAATATCATGCCTTCAGCGAGCGGCAGCTGTGAGCGGAGCGCTGACAGTTCTATACCCAGAGCGGGTTGATCGGTGACTGTCAGAGTGAGCTGCGCCACTTTTACCGCTTCCCCTTCGGTGATCGTTATGGTTGCCGCGATATGATGATTGGTTTCGTCAACCTGAAGATCATAGGAGACCTGTACGGCATAGTATCCCCGTGCCTGATAAAAACGCTTCACCCGGTCGATGTCTGAGGCGAACGCAACCGGATCGAAACGGGGCAACGGTTGCCATAGGGCGTACCACGCGCGTGGTTTCGTGACGAGTCCATTTTGCAGGTCGCCGGCGGAAAAATGGGTGTTCCCGGTAAAAGTCAATTTTGTGATCCACCATTTTTGTGCAGGATCAAGATCATCAACGGTCAGGGCACGGACAGGAACGGGCCACATAAAAAACCAGAGAAGAAAAAAGATACTATACGCTTTCATGCGAAAAGGCGGCACAGCCGCATGCCGTGCAAGATATCGTGCCTTGTGGGCCGCTGCTAGCCTCTGTCAGATGCCGGCGATTGCCGCCCTTGAGAAACCGTGAAGAGTCAGGAGCGATATTATGGTGATTCCTGATAGAATCGATAGTCCAGAGTGGGGAAAATGTTATCTCGCGCCTCGATCTCGTGAAGCCAGGGTTCATCGATCTGCTCTGCACCCAGCGCCTCATAGAGCTGCATAAAGCGCAGGAGATGCTGTTTCGTGCGGGCGGTCGCGTACTGGGTGGCGGTGCCTTGCTGGATGAGAAATGCCCAGTCGCTCGCTTGCGCAAGCAGTAATTCTCGGGCTGCCTGGTTCAGCGCTCGACACTGCAGACTGGTCGCGTCAGGAAAGCGGGCTGCCAATGCCACCATCCGGTCTGCGGCTTTGTGGAGGTGCCGGTAAATCCACCGATTCGCCTCAGACAACCAGACCGCATGATACCCGTGATTGCCCCAGCTTGACGCCGCAGGAGTCGCAACCTGGTTGGTCGGGAACCGTTGGAGATAGTCGGAAGGAGTGACGAGTTGCAGCGTGTGCGGTGCAGAGGCAACCAGGCGGATGACAGACTCGAGCCACTGTGGTCCTTCGAACCACCAGTGGCCAAACAATTCAGCATCGTACGGTGCGACAATCAATGGCGGACGATCCATGGCATGAGCCATTTCCTCGACTTGCTTTGCTCGATTACACACGAAGTCCCTGGCATGTGCGGCTGCTTTTTCATGCGCCAGTTGGGGCTCGTAAGCCGCTTTGTGTTCCGTGTGGCCGGTAATGCGATAGTACTTGATGCCCAGGTGTACGCGTTCCCCAGTGGGTGGGAGATATGGCCGGACATCGTCATAGTCGAGGTCGTACCCGACGTCACGATAAAAGTCCCGGTAGGCAAAGTCTCCAGGATACCCCTCTCTCGAACTCCACACTTGTTTCGCAGCTGCTGGGTCACGGCCATAGGCTGCGACTCCGCTCGGACAATACACTGGTGCAAAGACAGCGTAGAAGGGACGAGGCGTCGCGTGCAGGATAGCGTGCGTATCGACGATAAAGTAACGGATTCCGTGTTCCTGTAAGATCGTGTCTAGGCCTGGATAATAGCCGCACTCTGGAAGCCAGATGCCCGCCGGGTCTCGCGCAAAAAAACGCCGATACTCCTCAACACCTAAGCGGATTTGCGCGCGCACGGCTTTGTCGTTGACCTGGAGGAGGGGAAGGTAGCCATGCGTCGCCGCACAGGTTATGAGTTCGACGACACCAGCGTCCTGGAACTGACGAAAGGCCTGGATGAGATTCTGTCCATAACGATCGACAAACATTGCCCGCGCATGAGTGAAAAGTTGATAATACATCTCTGCTAATGCATGAAAAATAGGGTCTGCGCGAGTCCGTTGGGTTTCTTTCGTGGCCAACTCGATTAAACGACCAAGGTGGCGAATATAGCGTGCTTGTAACAGCGGATCGTTCAGCATGTTGAGCAAGGGGGGAGAAAGGGAGACAGTCAGACGACAGGGAACCTGATCGCGGACCACGCGCTCAAACAGGTCGAGCAGCGGAATATACGTTTCCGTCATCGCTTCGTATAACCAGGTTTCTTCGAGAAACTCGTCGTACTCTGGATGCCGGACGTAGGGGAGATGAGCATGCAAAATAAAGGAAAGCAAACCTGTCGCCACTCCCGCGGCTCCTTTCTCCTCGCTCGTGCCGGGTCAAAAGAGCAAACAGCGTAACGGTTGAGGCTTCAAGAGAACAACGGAGGGGCCATTGATGGGACAGAAGAAGAGGAGAGTTCCTCACGGACACCTCGAGCAAGATGCCGAGAGCCAGGTTCTTGATCGAGAGGAGGGGGGAAGAGAGGCGTCTGTGTTGAAGGCGGAGGGGAGGGAACATAACCAGGGGGAGTGAACCAGTGCAACTCAGTACTGGCGGAGATATCGGCCTGCGGTGTTGTGGCCACGTTGGAGCGACCAAGCACGGTAAAGTGACCCTCTGCGGTCTGATAGCCAACTTCCACGCGGTACGCGGTATCGGGTTGTGGGACCGGGATGTACGAATCTATGCTGGATGGTGTCAGTTCGATAACCGCCACGCTCTGGCCACCGATACCGTTGACGCCGGCGTCGGTCACTGCGATGACGTGTGCGACGAACTGCGCGTCTGGTGCACCTGATAGTGACTGCGTCTCGCGGATCTGTTCAGGACCCAGATCCCAGTAGGTGTAGAGTTGGCGAGGATCTTGGGCAAGGAGCACAACGCGGCTTTCTGGATAGGTTGGGGGAAGTTCCGGTGAGGGGACAGTGTCAGTCGCAGGTTGTGGTGTTTCTGCGAGAGGAGCGGGCTCGGCGGCGTGCAGCGGTTCAGGCTCATACGAGATATAAGGAATTGGAGGAACCGTTGGCGGTACGGTAAAAGGCACTTCGACAAGCTTGGCAATCAACTGCTCTTTGCGCAGGCGGCTTACGCCTGTCAGCCCTCGTTGTTGTGCCACAGTGAGCAGTTGTTTCCTGGTCTGTTGCGTGAGGTCGGTCGTTGTCTTGCCGGAGCGCTGCCGTGGTTTTATGCGCACGCGGGAAACCCCAACCGCAGGACCTGTAGCGACAATGTCTAGCAATTTCGCTATTAACTGGGCTTTGCGTAGATGGCTGACTCCGCGCAGTCCTTTGCGTTGGGCGAGAACCAACAATTCCTTCATGGTCTTTTTCGTCAGCTCATCTTTCGTCATAAGATCCTCTGTGCAGGCTCCTGGATCTTGTATCCTGCAGATAATACAGATTCACTTGCAGTGAATATTGCCAGCATGCTCAAACATGACTATATTTGTCTGTCCGTGCTGTCAAGGCAGCAGATCATTGGGGGGACGAGCGAATGAAGGTCGCGGACACAAAAACGTACGAAGGGTCATGTTTTTTCTGTGCTGAGGCGGAGCGAGACTCTATGCAGCGAGAGAGGATGATGACTCGACGGCGGTTGCCGGCGCAGAGTGCGCTTCTCCTTCACAAGTAAGGACGGGTGAGGAGGGAAAGTTCTGGGGGTCGCTTTGTTTTTCATGCCAGAGAAAACGCTGGACACACTTGGCCTCGGTCGGCCTGAGTTGCGCGCCTGGGCGATGTATGATTGGGCGAACTCGGCCTTTTTCACGACCGTGGTGGCTGCGGTCTTTCCTATCTATTTCAGCTCGGTTGCGGCGGCAGACCTTCCTCCTGCGGTGGCGACTGCCCACTTTGCTACCGCAACCACCTTTGCGTTGGTCGTCATTGCCGTGTTCGCTCCTTTTCTGGGAGCTCTCGCCGATTATGCTGCGGTCAGAAAGAAATTGCTTGCCGCCTTTCTGGTAGTAGGGGTCCTGTCCACCGCTGGCTTATTCTTCGTGCATCATGGGGACTGGCAGCTCGCCGCTGCCTTGTTCATTCTCGGGAATATTGGTGTATCCGGGAGCTTTGTCTTCTATGACTCACTGCTTCCTCATATCGCCAGCGATGGAGAAATGGATCGAGTTTCGACGGCAGGCTATGCCCTCGGCTATGTGGGAGGTGGGATGCTGCTTGCTCTCAATCTTGCCTGGATCCAGTATCCCCATTTTTTCGGCATTCCCGACAGCGCAGCAGCAGCACGGCTGTCTTTCTTGAGTGTGGCGGTGTGGTGGGTGGTGTTTTCGCTGCCCTTGTTCCGTTCGGTGCCTGAGCCACCAGGGCAGCCGCAAGTGAAGGGGATGCACCGCTCTGGTCTGTTCCGAGCAACGGTAGCGCAATTGAGCGGGACGCTCGCCGAGCTGCGTCTCTACAAACAGGCTTTGCTGATGCTCGTGGCATTTCTGCTCTACAACGATGGTATTGGGACTATCATCCGTATGGCAACGGTCTACGGCACCGAAATCGGCATCTCACAGGGCGCGCTGATTACGGCTATTTTGCTTGTCCAGGTCATCGGCATCCCGTTCTCCTTTCTCTTCGGGAGTCTCGCCGGTCGTATTGGGGCGAAGGCGGGCATCTTCCTGGCCCTGGCAGTCTATACGCTTGTCAGCCTGGTGGGCTATTTTATGACGACCGCGCTGCACTTTTTTATCCTCGCGGTCCTCGTGGGTATGGTGCAGGGAGGGAGTCAAGCATTAAGCCGATCCCTTTTTGCCAGCTTGATCCCACGCGAGAAGTCGTCGGAATTTTTTGGCTTCTTTGCAATTTGTGAAAAATTTGCTGGTATTTTTGGTCCAGCTATCTTTGCGGGAATGATCCTGGCGACAGGAAGCAGTCGCAATGCGATCCTCTCGGTGATCCTCTTCTTCGTCGCTGGCGGGATTCTGCTGGCATGTGTCAATGTGGCCGAAGGACGACGGGTTGCCCGCGGGACTGAGGCAACGGCGTTGATGAAAAGCTGATAGCACGGTATTCCTATGGTTGCACGTACAGAGGTTTTTTCTTCTATGGAGCAAAAGATCATACTTGAAAGCTTTGCTGAACTGGCAGAATCTGAACGGTCGAGCCTCTCTCGTCTGGTGCGAACAGCCGCGTTTCGCTCTCCCCACGTCGCTGCAACCCTGTCTCAGTCGTTGCCGCATACTTTGAACGCTCTTCCCGTGCCACTGCGTCAGCCTTTGTTGCGCTGCCTCCAGGCGGCTGCTGCCTTTGACCCGGAACCGCTGGCTGGGTTGCTGCCTTTTCTTGGTCCAACCCTGCGCAGCCTGCCACCTGAGAGTCGAGATTCGCTGCTCGAGCGGATCGCTCAGCTCGCGCAAACCTTCCCCGCTGGGGTCGCCCGGCTCTTTCGCGCCTTGGCCGGTGCCTACGATGAAGTGGGAGAAGAGGGGGTGAAAGCCTGGATTGCCGCTGGCGAAGAAATTGCGCGCCGCAATACGCACGCGGGCGAAGCATTTTTTGCTTTGGAGTCTCGGACCAGCTTGCTGGCCCTGCGGGGGTCCTCACCGTCTATTGCCTTACCCGACGTACAGGGAGTGCTGCTCAAGTTTCTCCACATGCTTTGCGGCACTGCAGTGAGTATCAAGGAAGCTGATGGTCTGGCTTTTCCTCCCCCTTTGGCAGAGGAACTGGAGGAGGCGTTATTGCTACCGGCCTCAGTCGCAGCATTCCCGACCTACGAAGAAAACTTTCGTCTGTATCGCGTGCTGGCTGCGCATCAGGCTGGCCGCAGAGAGTTTGGTACCTACAGCCCATCCCTGTTGTTGCTCTGGCCGCATTTGCCTGACTTCATCCACGCTCTGATCGGACCGGAAGCGCACCCAGTTGACGATCTCAGGTCATACTTCCGACTCTTTCCGCACCCCGAACGGCTTGAAGCGCTCTTCCTGTTTATCGAGAGTAAGCGAATTGCTGCCCGTCTGGCCGCAAACTATCGTGGCCTGCAGGGAGACTTAGCCTGGGCAGAGACACTGACGCATCTCGTGTCTCCTGTACTTTCCCCGTTTTTGTCCTCTCTTGCAGCTTGGTCGTGGCCAGACCTGGGCAGAGAAGCGACAGTGTATGACTCACTCCTGCTCGCTACAGAACTGTATGCTGCTCAGGTCTCCCCTTCGTTGAGACCCTCTCGTCTCCCAACACCTGATCTACCATTGGAAAGCTCTGAGGCGGTGGAAGAAGAGGAAACCACGATTCCCATTGAGGTTGAAGAGGATGATCGGCAAGACTCTCATTTCTCGGCGGAAGAGCAGGCCCGACTGCAGAAGATTCTCGCGGCCTTGCGCGCCCATGGAAAGAAGAAAAAAGCGCGGAAGAAAGGGGCAACGACCATCATCACCCTGGATGCTGCCGATCTAACGGAGGAGACAGAACAGCCGGAAGCTCAGGGCAAAAAGAAACAGGCCTCCCAGCGTCTTCGGCATACTGCAGCCGGACTCCGCTATCTGTACGATGAGTGGGACTATTTGATCGAAGACTATCGCTCGCAGTGGTGTCAGGTGAGGGAACTGCCGCTGTCAGGCGACGATCCAGCTTTTTTCTCCCGCACTCTCGAGACTTACGCGCAGGTGTCTCCTGACATTAAGCGTGAATTTCAACGTCTGCGGCCGCGCCTGTACCGCCATGTGAAGGGGTTGGAGCATGGGGAGGAAATTGACCTCGATGCAGCCGTTGCTGCCCGAGTAGATCTGCGAACCGGAAATACGCCGTCTCCCAAGCTGTACGCCGCTCGACAGCCGGTAGAGCGAGATGTTGCGGCGTTGTTCCTCTTAGACATGAGTGCATCGACGGAGATGCAGCTCGCGGAGCGAGAAGATGTTCGTATCATCGATGTGATGAAGGAGGCCGTCGTGCTCTTGGCCTTTGCGCTTGAGAGTATTGGGGATACCTATGCGATCTATGGGTTTTCCAGTCACGGCCGACGAAACGTTGAAGTGTATCCGGTGAAAACTTTCACCGAGACCTTATCGTCTGATGTACAAACCCACATCGGTGCTATCGCACCTCAGCGGAGCACACGAATGGGGGCGGCGGTCCGCCACGCGACCCGCAAGCTGAAGGACCTCTCCAGCCGGGCCAAACTGCTGGTGTTGCTGAGCGACGGCTATCCTGAAGACCAGGATTATGGGCGTGACAAACACGCGCCGACTTACGGCCTACGCGACACCATGATGGCGCTCCGCGAAGCGGAAAAGCACGGTATTCTCTCTTTCTGTCTGACGGTAGACAAAGGCGGGCACGACTACTTACGAGAAATGTGCTCGCCTTCACGTTATATGGTCATTGAAGACGTGCTTTCTTTGCCTCTCGAGCTTCCTAAAATTTACCAGCGGCACATCCGGGCGCAGAGAGCATAGGGTGCAAAGGGGGTGATCTCTCGGTCTTTCCCATTGTCCTGATTGAGAATGTGCTCCTGGGCGTTGGGCAGTGCCGGGCCGGGTTCCGCCGAGATCGTTAAATGAGCAGTTAGCTTATTAAAAGGAAGGGTGCAAATGTTTAACAAGACGGCTTGGGTGGTCTTTCCCCATCATACCCAAGCGTCTTCAAATTCTGGGCAATAGCCTCAT
>CAZCWX010000026.1:0-2647 GCA_964502465.1 uncultured Enterobacteriaceae bacterium
AATTTTAGAGCACAGCCACCTTCCCGCTGCATAGTGCAGCAGAGGTGGCCTGGATGAGTATCAAGCCAGTGAAGCGGACGGGTGACAGCCTAGATTTTTTTCCTGGTCCAAGGTCTCTCATCTAACGCCCACCGCTCAACCGTGGGGCGTTAGACATAACCGGCATTGGGTATCGTTAATGCGATAGATTCTTTGATGATCGACAATTAGGAGATTAAACATGGTTTGGAATACAGGGCTTAACAACATAGGAAACGCTCTAGCAGACGCTATTAATATTCTTGATGGAGAGGATCAATCCCTCGCCATGAGTGTTGGCTCCGGGCAAACCGCTAACTTCAAGAGCGTAATTTTCCCCTGGTGTGACAATACAACAGAAGTAAAAAATAAGGCATTTCGGATCAAGAACCTGAGGACAGGCAACAATATTGCGCATCTTTTTCAGGAATATAAAACAAACAAAATTTGCTGGTCAGCTTATAGTGCTAAAAACCCATGGGGTGAAAGAAAGCGTCTCAATGATGGAGCGGAATCGAATCATTACCTCGATCAATACAGTGCTATCGACATAATAATTCAACCTGACAGAGTCTGGGGGTCCCCATCCACAAGTCAAAATATGCTGGCCAAAGAAGTTCTGGAAACAACTTTGCAAATTATTGGGGCTGTCACTGGTATTCTTGGCGTTGTAGCTGGTGGTGGCACTGGCGGTAAATAATTGGCGCCATGCTTTAGATAAGACCACAACAAGGGAGTTCAATTAGTGAAAAAGCCTAACAAGGCAAATTCACGCGGACGGCAAAAAGCAACGCTCGTTCCTCGCTCTGCTTTTTGCCGCTGGTGATTTGTGTCGTTAGCCGTCGCAATCCCCTTTACGTCAAGAGACGCTTGGACGTACACTCATCATGAAGAAAGGAAGTCTCTCCGTTGCTAAGCGAAACGCGCTACGAACATATTATCCTTGATGAGGCACGCGTGCCGTTGATCGCAGGCACGCGAGTGAAAGTCATTGAACTCGTGCTGGATCATCTCGCCTATGGCTGGAGCCCGGAAGAACTCCATTTCCAACATCCTCATCTTACAATGGGACAGATCCACTGAATATTCCTCAGTAATTTCTTGACAGGGCCTACATTTGAGCGTACATAAACCCTGTACATATAAAAATCATACGGAGACTCTCATGGCTATTCAAACAACCTATACACACGCCCGGGCAAATCTGGCGAAGCTCTGCAACGAAGTGACACTCAACCAGGAGGTGGTCATCATTAACCGGCGTGGAGCCCAAGACGTTGCGTTGATTTCTGCTGCCGAGCTTGCAAGCCTCGCTGAGACAGCGCATCTGCTGCGGTCGCCGAAGAACGCTGAACGCCTGCTGCAGGCGCTTACGCGGGCCAAAGCCCGCATGGTAAAACCTCAAACCGTAGGGATGTTACGCGAAGAGGTTGGGCTTGGCCAAAAAGGGTAAAACTGCCACTCTCAGAAGGGTTGAACGTGATGCGGTGTTTCATCCAGAGTTCCGCGAAGACCTACGCTATTGGGTCGAAGTGGATCGCCAAGTGGCCTTGCGAGCGTTTGATCTTGTTGAAGCTATTTTGCGGGACCCTTTTAAAGGGATTGGCAAGCCAGAGCCACTGAAATATCTCGCGGCTGGTGCATGGTCGCGTCGCCTCACCCAGGAGCACCATATAGTGCACCTTGTCAGTGCCGACCGGATTGATTTCCTGCAAGCACGATATCACTACTAGACACTGCCCAATCGGGTAGCCAGGAAGTCACCCTCCCCAGCCCCCACACCACCGAGCATGTGGGTCCGCACTCGGCGGTTCAGGGTGGATAGTGAAGTGAGAGCAGTCTCGCTCAAGGCTGGGTCGATGACCCGCCGCCGCAGAGCCGTTGCCCGGTGCAGGCCTGGCTTTGTCGAGGCGGTCCCCCCTCCGCCTTATCCTCCCTGTGTGCTCCTTCCCTCGCGCCCCTCAGGAGCGAGATACTCTGACCTCTGCTGACTGCTGCGCCGCGCTCAGAGCGGATCTCGCCTCCCCGCAGTCCATTGCCGCAGCCCGCCCCTTCCCAGGCCACGGAGCAGCTCTCCCCGGAGAAGACCGTGAGTTCTCACTGCACAAGCGAAGCATGTACCCGATCCCCCGGTTCACCGGACTTCGCTGTGTGGTGCCAACTCATCCGAGGGGCGTGAGCCTGCTCTGGCGTTCGTGTTCCTCGCCTCGCAACGCGGTCGCCGGCTGCCTGCAGACCCCACCTCACGGTGACGTTTCTGCGAAGCGTCCTTCAAATTCACGAGGAAGAAACGCTCAAGAGGCTTTTTACCTGCTCGCTCACATGCATCGTCACTGTCCTACTACGGCCGGAGCTAAGATCATAATTGTCCCCCAGCGACAACGCAACTGATCGGCCTCATCGCTGAGGGGTTTCGTGCCGCTGGGGGCACTATCAATGCGGGACAGTTGCGCACGGCTGCCCCGCTTCTTTGTGAACAGACTTCCTAAGCGCGCGCTACGCCGCCGAGGCAGTGATCCCCACGACGGGGTTCCGTTGGCCAGAGGCCGGCAGCGGTCGTATACCAGGCTGCTGCTCGTAAGGACCCGGCAGATCCAGCTCTTTGGCTATCTCTCGCATGGCAGGTAAG
>CAZCWX010000027.1:0-3504 GCA_964502465.1 uncultured Enterobacteriaceae bacterium
CAGGGCCGCAACGGTAACGGGCTGAAATATCTCGGTCTGAGTGGCCATGTCCAACGTCCTGGTGTGTATGAAGTCCCGCTTGGCCTGTCAGCAAAAGAGTTCATCCAAGACTACGGCAGAGGAATCAGCGCCAGGAAACAACTCAAGGCATTTTCTCCCGGCGGTGCCTCGTCAGGTTTCCTGCCGGCCGATATGGCTGGTATTGCGCTGGATTTTCAGTCTTTAGCCCAGGTGGGCTCGATGCTTGGTTCAGGAGCGGTCGTCGCTCTGGCAGAGGGCACGTGTCTGCTCGATGCCGCGTTGAACGTCGTCACGTTCTTCCGCAATGAGTCGTGCGGCAAGTGTGTCCCGTGCCGGGCAGGCAGCGAGAAAATCGTCCAGATTCTTGACCGTGCGACTCGTGGACAAGCCGAAACGAAGGAAATCGATCTGATCGGCGAGCTGGCCGAAACTATGCAACTCACCTCGATTTGCGGTCTCGGTCAGGTGGCTCCCTTGCCCATCACTTCCGCGCTCAAATATTTTGGCGACGAGATCATGGCCCATCTCACTGAGAAACGCTGCCCGGAAGGGGTGTGCTTTTGAGGGGATAGGGGATAGGGTGTGGGGGATAGGGTGTAGGAACTGAGAGATCGGCACTTGTTATGCAGGCGCGCATATGGGTTCCTTCTCCCCTGGTGGGAGAAGGTCAGGATGAGGGGGACACGGGCATACGGCCCCATGTGCCGCTTGACACCCTCTCCCTAGCCCTCTCCCATCAAGGGAGAGGGGAAAAGAGAAGTGAGACGCTCCAAGATGACATACCAATCTCTAGCCCCTAACCCCCAGCCTCTAGCCTCTGCCATTATTCTGGCTGGCGGCAAAAGCTCGCGCATGGGTCAATCTAAGGCACTCCTGCTTTTTGACGGCGAACCGTTGATCGTGCATACCGTACGGAATCTGGCCAGGTTGTTCACTGACATTGTGATAGTGGCTGCACCTGGGCAAGAACTCCCACCTCTGCCGGTGACAGTGGTGCGAGATGCCGTAGCGTATCAGGGGCCGGTAGGCGGCATCTGTTATGGGTTACAAGCGGCACAAGGAGAAATCTGTTTCGTGACTTCCTGTGATGCGCCCTTTCTGAACCTCGCTGTGGTCTCTTCTCTGCTGTCTCAGACAGCGGACTTCGATGTTGTCGTACCTTACTGGCAGGAGCGGCTACAGCCACTGTTGGCGGTGTACCGGCGCAGGGTGCTGCCACTCCTCCAAGACCAGTTGGCCAGAAACGAACTCCGTCCGATCTTTTTGTACAAGAAAGTCCGTACCCGTGAAGTCAGCCCAGACGAGATCCGCCGTTTTGACCCAGAGGGATTGAGCTTCCGCAACCTCAATACGCCGGAAGATTATCAGGCCGCGCTCGATCTGTGGCGCACGTTGCACCGTCCTTTTGCCTGCACGGTTGAGCTCTTCGGGGTCGCCCGGCTCAAAGCGAAAACCGCGAGCGTGTCGCTCACCTTGCCCGCCGTTGCTACCCTCGGAGATGCCTTGACAGCTCTGGCAGAACAACTCCCAGACCTTGTTGGTCCTGTCCTGAATAGAGACTGTCGCAGCCTCATCGCCGGCTATGCGTGCAACCTGAACGGCCGGGAGTTCATCCGCAATATGGACACACCGCTCCACCCTGGGGACAGCATACTGATCCTCTCCAGCGATGCGGGAGGGTAGGAGGGGACAAGTCGTGTACGGCTTCCATGGACGTCTCCTGCATGTTGATCTCAGTAGCGGAACATGCTCCTGGCATGATGTAGCAGAGTCCCGCTTGCGGGCGTTTCTTGGTGGCATTGGCCTCGGGACCAGTCTGCTGTACGAATTTGCTCCGCCGGCGGTTGAGCCCTTTGCACCGGCCAACCCGCTGATTTTCACCAGCGCGCCACTTGTTGGTACTGGCGTGACCACCACGGCGAAGTTTGCGGTGGTCACGACCTCTCCCCTCACTGGCTTGATCGCCGACTCCCTCTCTTCAAGTTTCTTTGCCCTCGAACTGAAACGGACAGGATTCGATGCAGTGGTCATCACCGGTCAGGCTCCTTCTCCAGTGGTCCTTTTTATTGGTAATGGGATGGGAAGACAGGCTTCCAGCCTGTCAAAAGATGGCAGGCAAAATGCCGGCCTCACCGTTGAGATTCGAGACGCCTCTCATCTGTGGGGAAAAAGCGCACGGGTAACGGAGACCGCCCTGCGCGAAGAGTTACGCGATGCAGAGGTGCGGGTCGCAGCTATCGGCCAGGCGGGTGAAAATCGCGTACGGTTTGCCACGATCAGCAACGAAGGTCGCCATGCTGGTCGTGGTGGTGTCGGCGCGGTCATGGGAGCAAAGAACCTGAAAGCAATTGCCGTGCGCGGACATTGTCGCGTACAGGTCGCTGCCCCCCAAGAGGTTGAGATCATTGCCGACACGCTGCGGCGGAAGAGCCTGGGGACAGTGACTGCCAAGTATCGCGAAATCGGTACAGTCGCAAATCTGACCGTGTTCAACCGTCTCGGCACCCTTCCGACACGAAACTTTCAGCAATCGACCTTCGACCACGCCGAAGGGTTGAGTGATGAAACCCTGCTCACGCAGCATTTTAGTCGGGTACATGGCTGTGCTTCCTGTACCATTCGTTGTGAGCGGCTTTTTCAATCCCTGGCTGGACAAGAACAGCGCCTCGAGTACGAAACCCTTTTTGCTTTGGGGCCGCTGTGCGGGATTGAGAACCCTGCAGTTGTTCTGCACGCTGCCCAGCTCTGCGACCTCTACGGCCTCGATACCATCAGCACTGGTGGCACCATCGCCTGGGCGATGGAGTGCGCAGAGAAAGGGGTATGGCCTGAAGCACAGACCCATGGGTTACGTTTTGGCAGTGCCGAGGCTCTGCTGGCAACTATTCCAGCGATTGCCACCCGTAACGGCCTTGGTGCGCTTCTGGCCGAGGGGTCACGCCGCGCGGCAGCGCAAGTCGGCAAAGAAGCGGTGCGCTGGGCGATGCATGTCAAAGGGATGGAGTTGCCTGGCTATGAACCACGGAGTTTGAAAACGATGGCACTCGGGTTGGCCGTAAGCCCGCGCGGAGCCTGTCATAACCGCTCGGGAGCGTATGAAGCCGACTTCTCAGGGCAGGTCGATCGCTTACGGGCAGATCCAAGCCGTGGGGCACTGGTCGCAGCCTCAGAGGATTTTGCTGCAGTGCTGGACTCCTTAATTGTCTGCAAATTTCTGCGCAAGTGCTTTGATGATTTCTACGGCGAGGCTGCAAACCTCCTAAGCAAAATCACCGGGTGGTCTTACGCTGAGTCGGAACTGCGTTACGGCGGCGAACGCATCAATACGCTGAAGAAATTATGCAATATCCGTGCAGGCTGGCAGCCGTGTGATGACTGGCTGCCGCCGCGCCTGCTGAGCGAGGCACTTCCTACAGGTGTAGCCAAAGGCGTGAGCCTGACTGCGACCGAGTTGCACGAGATGATCCAAGGGTATTATAAAGC
>CAZCWX010000028.1:0-10326 GCA_964502465.1 uncultured Enterobacteriaceae bacterium
CACAATTTTTTGGTAAGCCACACAGGTTTCGTGTCAGTCTTGTGGTGCAGGCGTACCGCCTGCTCGCAAAGGCCGCCGAGACGGCGGCACCACAATCGCACGAGTGCCAACAATGGACCTCTGTCCCTCATTTACAATAATTTAATATGCACCCGGCAACAGGGTCGGTCTCACGCCCTGCCTCGCGAGGCGGCAGGGCGACGTACCCCTCGACCTGCGGTTGGGGAAACCATGGACGCAGGCGTTTCTCGCTTCGTCTGCTGCTGAGGCGCGTTCGCTTCAGGAACCGGTACACTGATTTCGTACTGTTCGTGATGAAAACTTGGGGTGGCGCGGAAGATAAAGCGTTTCCGCAGACGCCGTTCGAGTTCATCGAGGCGCTCCCCTTCCTCGTCATACAGAAAGGTGACGACTTCGGGGTGAGCCTTGACGGTGAGCAGTGGCGCTGCAGGATGGAGATGAACCTCTTTCTGGAGCTGCCGGAGAACCTCAGAGGCGATAGTAGAAACCGCACGGACGTGGCCTTTTCCTTCACAGTACATACACGGTTCGCACAGCTGCTGTTGCAAGCTCTCGCGCGTGCGCTTCCGCGTCATCTGGACCAGTCCGAGTTCGCTGATCTTGCGCATGCTGCTGCGAGTCTTGTCTTTTTTCAGGGCTTCGCGCAGCGCTTCCGTTACTTTATTGCGGTTGGCGACCCGCTCCATATCGATGAAATCGATAATAATCATCCCCCCGATGTTGCGGAGCCGCAATTGCTCGACCACGACCTTGGCTGCCTCGAGATTGGTCTGTAACATCGTCTCTTCTTGGTCGCGCTTGCCAACGAAGCGGCCGGTGTTGACATCGATCGCCGTGAGCGCCTCGGTATGGTCGATCACAATATGCCCGCCGGACTTCAGATACACGCGCCGGTCAAGGGCTTTAGTGATTTGTGCTTCGATGTTGTAGTAATCAAATATGGGCTCCGGCTGGTCGTGGAGCTTGATCCGACTCACCAGGCGGGGCATAAACGCAGCACTGAACTCTTTGACCCGCTCATAGTCAGTGGGATTATCGATCACCACTGAGTGCACATCGGTGGTGAAGAGATCACGCAGAATGCGGAGGATCACATCCATATCATCGTGCAGCAGGGCAGGGGCGCTACATTGGTCACTTTTGGCGGCAATCCCACTCCACAGCTTGAGCAGAAATCGCATGTCATCGTGAATTTCTTTTTTTGTGAGGCCCTCACAGGCTGTGCGGACAATAAACCCCCCTTTCGCAGGGCGCATAGCCTGAACGATCTCACGTAACCGTTTCCGTTCTTTGTTGTCCGCAATACGGCGGGAGACCCCGATATGGTTGATCGTCGGCGTGAACACCAGGTGACGCCCGGGCAGCGAGACATGGGACGTGATCCGTGGCCCTTTGGTGCCAATCGATTCTTTCGCTATCTGGACGACAATCTCCTGATTCTTCTTGATGACGTCTTCGAGCGGCAGATGTGGGGGAAAGCGTTCTCGACGACCGCGAGTGCTCGGCGGTGGTGAAGATTCACTTTTGCTTATGGATTCATCTTCAGCCTGCTCGTCCTCAGAAAAGGGATCATCTATTGAAGAAGAGTCGTCTGTGTCGTCCTCGATATACCCTGCGGGTAGGGGGCCGCCAAACAGGTCCGAGGCGTGGATGAATCCGGCCTTCTCAAGACCGATATCGACGAAGGCGGCTTGCATACCTGGGAGTACGCGAATCACGCGGCCCTTGTAAATGTTTCCGGCAACGTTCCGCTGCCGGGCACGTTCAATGTGAATCTCAGCGAGAGTGTCGTTTTCCAGAAGGGCGACCCTCGCTTCTTGGGAGGTAGAATTAATAATGATTTTTTGACGCACGAACGTTAATCTGCCGCCGTGAACAACGGCATGTCCTTTGTTTCTTCTTCGCTCACAGCAGGTTCAGTCGGAAGGTGGAAGCGTGTGTGAATCTTTGTCACGCGCAGAAGTTTGATCTCTTCCCACGTGAGTGCGAGCAGAGCACCAACAAACTCATGCGGCTTAATAGTTCCTGTCTTAGTCATGCGTATTTCCAGGTCCAAGATGTGTGGGGCGCTCAAAGCGACTGCAGCGACCAACTGTTTCGCATCAACCTCTTTCTCGCCGCTCCGGGTAGGTTTCTGCATTGGGAAAGTCAGTGCGGTATGAAACGCGCTCAGTCGCTCGGCCAGGATCGCCGACGTCCACTTATGTGACGGTATAACATTCAGCCCCACTTTATAGCAAAGGGATTGAATGTTTGCGTCAATGCTCGGGGCCCGCAGATCGATCGCTTCCGCATGGTGTATGCCAAATCCGTGGGGAAATTCAGCGCCGAGCCGGTCTCGGACCTTTCTCGGGGTGAGCGGTTCACTCAGTTCGATGTCGAGGAATTCTTCTTCACTCTCTACACCGAGAGGCAGAGCTGGGCCAAAACTGAGCCGTGGAAGTGGGTGGTAGCCCTGGCTGTAGGCAACCGGCAAACGCGCGCGCCGGATTGCCCGCGTAAACAGGGTCGCTACTTCTTTTGCTCCAACGAACCGTGCGGTATCAAGCTTGCTGTACGTGACCCGCACGCGGACGACCGCAGCTTTCTGCTCTCCTTTGCTGACCGCAATGGTATTAGGATCACCGGCAAGCCATTCTTCGGCATTGCCCGAGGCGTGAGGCCTTGGTGCAGGGTGTAAGGTGTAGGGTGTAGGGTGTAAGGCATTCGGTGTTAAGTGCTGAGTGTCCAGTGCTGAGTGTTGACTCGGGACTCGGGACTCGGGACTCGGGACTTTCTGCGCGCGTTTTTCCTGCATAAGCTGCCACTGACGGGTGCCCCAGGTGCTATGCTCTGGCAGGAGTGTGCGGGCCCAGGAATCAACCTGGGTGCCGCGATGCTCTGCTCCTTTTGCCCCACTTAAATGATAGGTCACATTCCGGACAGTTTTGAAATCGCAGGCGCCGCAATACGAACACCGTTCAACGCTGCAGTCTGGGGTGAGGGTCGCAGCAAAAGCCTTAGCCAGGTCTCGCTGCAGCCATTTTTTACTCACGCCGCTGTCGAGATGATCCCATGGTAAGGGCTCATTGAGCAGCCGGCGGCGCAAGTGAAAGTCTGGGTCGATACCATGTTCAGCAAAGGCCCGCTGCCACAGATCGAGACGAAACTTATCGGTCCACCCATCAAAACGACACCCTAGTTGATAGGCCGTGAGCAGAGCACCGCTCAAACGCCGATCCCCACGGGCGAATACGCCTTCGAGGAAAGACAGACGCGCGTCGTGCCATTTGAACTGGATGCCATAACGCCGTAGTTCTCTGCGGAGCAATTGCTGACGCTCTTCGGTCTCTGCAAGACTGAGCTGTGCAGCCCACTGGAAGGGGGTATGTGGTTTGGGAACGAAAGTTGAAACGCTCGCTGTGACCTGGCACCGGTGCTTGCCCACCGCAGACACTTTGCGGCAGAGATCGACGATACCCAGAAGATCTTCTTCTGTCTCACTGGGGAGCCCCAGCATAAAATAGAGCTTGACACTCCGCCACCCGAGACCAAAGAGCAGACGGGCCGCTTCGAGTAATTCTTCTTCTTTGTATTCTTTCTGAATCACATCGCGCAGCCGCTGGGAGCCGGCCTCTGGAGCTAGCGTAAAGCCGGTTTTGCGAACACGGCGGATCTCTTCGAGGATGTGAGGCGACAACGCATCGACCCGAGTCGAAGGGAGGGACACCGACACCTTCAACCCAGCAAAGCGATTCATGACCTCCCGCAGGAGCGGGTTCACACAGCTATAATCTCCAGTGCTCAGGCTTAAAAGGGAGACCTCTTCGTAGCCGCTGTGCGCCACAAGTTTTTCGATCTGCTGTTGTAAGGCCAGCGGGTCACGCTCTCTCAGTGGTCGATAAATATATCCGGCCTGACAGAAACGGCAGCCGCGCACACAGCCACGCATCACCTCGACGGCGATGCGATCATGCACAATATTGACATTCGGCACCACCTGGCGGGTGAGTTGGGGAATTGAGTTCAGATCGCGCACGATGCGTTTGTGCACGACTGCCTGGTCCGGTTTGAGCGGTCGCATTGCCTGCAACATACCATCGGCGGTGTAATCAACGGCAAAGAAAGCAGGGACGTACACCCCAGGGATGCGGCTGAGTGCATGGAGGAGATCAAGCCGGTCCTTTTTATCCCATGCCAGATAGGCATCGCAGATGTCAAAAACTGCCTCCTCACCGTCGCCTAGCAAAAAAGCATCGATGAATTCAGCAGTTGGCTCGGGATGGAAGGCGCATGGGCCACCCGCAATGACAAGCGGATGTGTCGCATCACGTTCACGCGAGAACAGCGGAACGCCACCAAGATCGAGCATCAGCAAAAGATTCGTGTAGGTCAGTTCGTACTGCAAGCTGAATCCAAGAATGTTGAATTCAGAAAGTGGGGAACACGTATCAAGCGACGCCAGGGGGAGTCCACTCTGACGGAGACGCGCTTCCATATCAACCCAAGGCGCATAGGCTCGTTCTGCCTGAATATCTGGACGGCTGTTGAGCAGGTTGTAAAGGATCTGTAGGCCAAGATGTGACTGGGCGATTTCGTAGACCTCAGGGAAAGCCAACGCAAAGCGCAACCGTACCTGGCGTGGGTCTTTGACAGTTGTCCCTCGTTCCCCTCCAGTATAGCGAGCTGGTTGCTCAACCAGGGGCAAGATCGTCTCGTAGGCCGCTCGGAGACTTGTCACTTGTGCCTTTTTTCCTTTTTCAATGGCGTCAGCAACTATACAAGAAGTTTTGAGGATAGCGCAAGCAGAGAGTTGTCAGTGCATGACGTGATGAAATTTTTATGACCGCGCAAGTTTTTTCGAGGTGTAGCTCGCAGAAATCTTGACATCCTGTGAGGAGGGCGATACTGTGAGCGGCAAAAAATGCCTTTCCTAACAAGGATTTGGAGGGGATGAGTGTATTAAATAGCAAAGTACTCGTGCTCAACCGGTCCTACTTCCCGGTTCACGTCACGTCTGTACGCCGGGCTTTCGCTCTCCTGTATCAAGGGATTGCCGAGGCAGTCGATCAGCAGTACCGCACCTTTGACTACGAAAGCTGGAGTGCACTCTCAGCCTCCCTGCAGGACGAGACGGTTGGCATGGTTGACCGGGTCGTCCGGGTGCCTCGTGTGATCTTGCTCGTGGCCTATGATCGGGTCCCTAAACGTCACGTGCGGTTTAGCCGCTTCAACGTTTTTGCCCGAGACAAGAATACCTGTCAATATTGTGGCAAGAAATTCCCTCGGACTGAACTGAATCTCGACCATGTCATCCCCCGTTCGCGCGGAGGACTGTCTACCTGGGAAAATGTGGTGTGCTCCTGTTTTTCCTGTAATCGCGTGAAAGGGGGACGGCTGCCGGAGGAAACCCATATGCGACTGATCCGTAAGCCTTTTCGGCCAGAGTGGACCCCATTCATGCTGGAGACGTTCAGTTTCAAGCGTTATCAAGAGTGGTTGCCGTATTTGAATGCGGTTGATGCCGCATACTGGAATACTGAATTACTTGAGCGGTAGATTTCCGGTGCGCCACAAGATATAGTGGCAACACGTTTTTTCGACCCTTTCCCTTGAGAATTTCCCGATCGCCTGGGTGTGGAGGTGAGGGGATTGGAGGCGTTGTGGGGCAGATGCGGATCAAGCAGCTTGAACTGCTCGGTTTTAAGTCTTTTCGGCAAAAGACTGTTCTGACGTTTCCATCAGGCATTACGGCTATTGTTGGACCCAACGGGTGCGGCAAATCCAACGTGGTCGACGCTTTACGGTGGGTCATGGGGGAGCAAAGCCCCCGGCACCTGCGTGGCCAGGAGATGAGTGATATCGTCTTTGCTGGCAATGAGAGCAGTGCCCCGCTCGGGATGGCTGAGGTCTCGCTGATCCTCGAAAACGACACGGCCCAGCCCTTCGCAGAGGGAAAAGAAGGATCACTCCGGCAGTGGAACGACGTGATGATATCTCGCCGGTATTTTCGTTCTGGCGATTCGGAATATCTGTTCAATAAAGTTCCGTGCCGGTTGCGTGATATCGTCGAGTTCTTTCTTGGTACCGGTGCTGGTACGAAAGCCTATGCAGTGATCGAGCAGGGGCGCGTCGATTCCCTGATTAACGCGAAGCCGGAAGAGATTCGTGCCCTTGTGGAAGAAGCGGCGGGTGTCAGTTTGTATCGCAGCCGCAGAGTTGCTGCGGAGAGAAAGCTCGAGCGCACCAAGGATAACTTGTCGCGGGTCAACGATCTGCTGCGTGAAATGGAACGGCAGCTTGGCGCCCTCCGGCGTCAGGCGAAAAAAGCTGAGCAGTACCGCCTTCTCCAAGAAGAATTCAAAACGATAGACTTGACCTTGCTCTGCAGTGCCTATCGCAGTTTGTTGGCAGAGGTCGCCTGCCTTGACACAGAACGGCAGGAGATTCTCCAACACCTCGCGGGTCTTGCTGACAAGGAACAACAACTGGTAGCTGAGCGTACCCAGGCTGCTGCGACACTGGCCCGTGAAGAGGACACGCTCCACGCCATCGAAGAACGGCGACATGCGCTCGAAAGCGCAGCTCGCCAGCGCGAGCAGAAGCTCCAGTTCTTGCTTCAGCGGGAACAGGAAACGGTGAGTCGCGCCGCGGCGGCTGAGCAAGAGGTCGTAACCCTGCTCGAAAAACAGGCTCAGATCCACAACGAAGATGAGCAGTTATCTGCTCATTCGCGAGAAATCCACCAACTCTTGCTCGCGGATGAGGAGTTATTACGCACCTACGAACAAAAGAGTCGAGACCTGCAAGACATGCTGGTGGAGTATGAGGCGAGGACTGAAAAAATCAAGACCGACATCGTCGATTTACTCACCCGCGAGGCACAAGAACAAAATTCGCTCACCTATGCACGCAGGCGCGTCGCAGACATTGAGCAACGCCTGCACGTCCTTGCAGGGGAAACCGAGCGCATCACTGGGATACGGGCAGAGCATGAACACGCCTTGCTTACAATCCAGACCCGCGCTGCTCATTTGCAAGAACGGCTGGTTTCTGGCCAACAACAGCATACCGAAAAGACCAGTGGACTGCGGGACGTCGTGAATGTCGGGGAGCAACTCGACGGAGAACTCGCGGCTGCTTGGGCGAAACAAGCCGAACTGCGTGCCCGGCTTTCAACCCTTACAGAGATGGAGGCACGGTATGATCGGTACTCGCAAGGAGTCCGGTCGATTATGGCCACATCTGACTCCCCAGGTGGCATTTGTGGAGTGGTGGCACAGGTAGTCGATGTCCCAGAGGAGTACGAGCGAGCTGTTGCGGCGGTCCTCCGCGATAAACTCGAGTATGTGGTCGTTTCTGGTGTCGAAGCTGGGCTCAAAGCGGTCGAGTATTTGCGCACAACGCAAGCTGGTCGCGGCAGTTTTATTCCGCTGATCCCCAAACACACGACGGATTCGCACAATGGAGGAACCGGAAACAACGCCGTGAATGGTCATCGCGTCGCCCTGGTCGGAGAAGGAACTACGCGGCTGTTGACGCTCCTCACCGTGGATCAGCGATACCGCGACCTGGCTGAATTCCTGCTTGGGGACGCGGTGCTTGTTCCTGACCTGCGTGTTGGACTCCAACTCTGGCATCGGAATGGTGTTGACCATACCTTTGTGACGCCAGAGGGAGAGGTGATTACTTCGCAGGGGGTAATCAGCGGTGGGAGCGAAGGGTTTGCCGGAGAGGTGTTGCTGGAGCGACGCCGGGAAATCCGCATGCTCAAAGAAGAAGCTGAACGGCATGACACGTGTGTCGCCGACTTGGTACGTAGACGTCAGGACCTCAAACGGACACAGCAGGAGCTCGAAGGTGAGATTGTGCGCATAGAAACTGAGGCCCGTGCGCTCGGGCAGGAAAACGAAGCACTGCAACGGGAAGCAACAAGATTGGATGGGGAACTCCGTCGGCTGCTGGACAAGAGTGAAAACGTTGCGTATGAGCGTCGTGCGTTAGAGAGTGAACAGCAGTCTCTTGCCCAAGAGATTGCCAAGAGGACCCGACAAGAGGCAGAGATAAAAACCCAGCGTCAGGAGCGGGAGGAGGCACTTTCCGCCGTCCAAGCCGAGGTGGCTCAGGTGAAAGTTGACCTCGATCAACAGCGAGTAGGTGCCGACGCATTGCGTGTGCGTGTGGCGGAGCGACGAGAACGCCAGGCGGGAATCCGGACACAGCTCTCACGGCTCCGCGACCGCCATACTGAATTGAATGATCAGCTCACCGCTTGCCGTTCAGTGATCGAGTCAGCGAAGAGCGAGATTGAAAAAGTGAAGAACAGCGCTGCTGAACTGACTGAGCGTCTCGCGCAAGAGACCGAAGAGCTGGCTGTAGCAACGCAGGAACAAACCCTCCGCCAAGAATCCTGCGCTCAACTGCGTGCGCAGTGTCACCACTGTGATGACACTTTAGAACATGCGCGTGCAGAATATATACAGCGGCAAGAGACAAAAACGCGGCTTGAAGTGAGCCTGGCTGAGAAGCGGGTTAGTTGTGAACATATTGACGCTACAGTCCACGAGCGCTACAGCGTGATGATAGACGAGATCGTCGCCCACTATAGCGAAATCCCAGTCGATGTGTCAGAAGGAGAGACGCGCCGTCAGGAGCTGCGTGAGAAAATCGCCCGGTTGGGTGAAGTGAATCCAGGGGCTGCGGCAGAGTTAGTCGAGGCAGAGGAGCGATATACATTTCTGCAGACCCAAGAGACGGACCTGCGGCGTTCGGTAGACGACTTGCAGCACTCCATCGCCAAGCTTAACCGCGAGTCACGCGAGCGGTTTCGTGACACTTTTACCCACGTCAATGAAAAATTTGGCGAAGTATATACCCGCCTGGTCGAGGGCGGGAAAGCACAGCTCGCGCTCACCAACCACGAGGACCTTGCCGACAGTGGGGTTGAGATCGCTGTGCAACCACCAGGAAAACGGCTTCGCTCGTTACAGCTCTTGTCTGGTGGGGAAAAAGCGCTTGCTGCCCTGAGCTTTACCTTTGCGTTATTTCTGATTCGACCGAGTCCGTTTTGTATTCTCGATGAAGTAGATGCGCCCCTCGATGACGCAAACGTTGGCCGTTTTAACCAATTACTGGGGGAAATGAGTCAGGCTACACAAATCATTGTGGTGACCCATAACAAACGGACCATGGAAGCGGCGAGCACGCTATACGGCGTAACGATGCAAGAGCCGGGTGTGTCAACGATCGTCTCAGTCCGCGTATCGTAATTGTCATGGCGCAGTGGTTTTCTTGGCGAAAAAAAAGTTCAGACTCAGAGGAAGTGCCAACACCCTCCTCTGATGAGGCGCGCACGATGGGAGGCAGCCGTCGCGAACCGTCTGATGAACTGATGAGCGACAAGGCTCGTTGGCGCCGAGGATTGTCACGCCTGCGTCAGACCCTGGTTTCGCCTCTTGACCGTCTCTTCCGTGACCGGCCGCTCAACGATGAGATATTTGTTGAGCTTGAAGAAGTTCTTCTCCGTGCTGATGTTGGGGTCCGAACCACCACTAATCTCATTCTTCGCTTGAAAGAGCGATGCCGCCGCGAACGTCCGACGACTGCCGATACACTGAAAGCGTATCTGAAAGACGAGGTGCTTGCGCTCCTCGAGAGGGTACCGAATAAGTCCCTCGTTGGCGAGACAAAACCGTGGGTGATCTTGGTAGTGGGGATCAATGGAGTAGGGAAAACCACCACCATTGCTAAGCTGACAGCGAGATTTTGTCAAGAAAAGAAGAAAATCTTGTTGGTGGCAGCGGATACCTTTCGTGCGGCTGCCATTGAGCAGTTAGAGGTATGGGCTGGACGGCTCCAGGTGGATCTGGTCAAACATCGCCCTGGGGCTTCTCCTGCTGCCGTTGCTTTTGATGGGGCGCGTGCGGCGCTGGCAAGAGGGGTTGATGTCCTGCTCATTGATACAGCTGGTCGGTTGCACACCAAGACTCCTCTCATGGAGGAGCTGAAAAAAGTGCGTAGGGTGGTGGAAAAGGAGATTGCAGGGGCGCCGCATGAGACATTGTTAGTGCTTGATGCAACCACTGGCCAAAATGCCCTCAGTCAAGCTCAATTGTTCCAGAAAGCACTCCCTCTGTCAGGGATTATTCTAGCGGAAATAGACGGATCAGCAAAAGGCGGTGGGGTATTATCTGTGGTTGATCAGATCGGTGTCCCTATCCGTTGTTTCGGTCTTGGTGAACAGCCGTATGATATGCAAAATTTCAGTGCAGTGAACTTTGTCGAGTCATTGTTTTCTCTATATTGCTATTCACAGGAAATTTCTCT
>CAZCWX010000029.1:0-5904 GCA_964502465.1 uncultured Enterobacteriaceae bacterium
TTCACTGCAAGTGAGGAAGTGTACGAATGTCATGTGGTCTGTTCAGAAATAAGGACGTAAGTCCGCGATTTCATTACGGGTGGCGAAGCTACGATTCATGAACGGCTGATCTAGCAACACCGGGTTCCTATATTTAGCAACGCGCCTCTGTCACAATCCGATTCGTCATCTCCAAGATTCTGGCACGCTCTGCACACAGTGCCCAGGCTCGCCTGTTGAGGTGTCAGACTCCGTCCGTACCTTTGACGCGCAGGCGCAACTCCCGTTCGGCAAACTCTACTTTCACTCAGACGACGCTTAAGCTGTCTCTTTCCTTTCCGCTACTACAGACGCTTCCGCGAGGGCGGCGGTGTGAGTCAGAGCCAGATGGAAACAGCTAATGCCGAGGGAGACCGCATATTCTTTGGCTTTGCCATGGAGCACAATTTCTGGCCGAGACCCGCGCCGTCGCACGACTTCAATATCTTGCCAGCCGACATAGCGCCCCCACCCTCGTCCCAAGGCTTTCATGGTCGCTTCTTTTGCGGCAAAGCGGGCGGCATAACTTTGATATTTGCTGCGACCCCGGTGTTCGCAGTAGACCTGCTCACCTTCTGTGAATACTCGGGCACGAAAGCGTGCGCCAGTTTTCGGATTCTCAAGGGCGGCACGAATTCGTTCGACTTCCGCCAAGTCATTGCCGATCGCGACAATCATTTCACAATCCGTCTTCCCCAATCGGTGCTCTTAGCACGCCTGACAATTATGACAGGTCGTGACATCACAGGGAGGGGTCTGGCGTTCAAGCAGCGCCTTGCGCCACTCGACCCACAGATACTGCTTATTGACGCCGTGATCGATAAAGTCCCACGGGAGGGTTTCATGGGAGTCGTAACGACGATGCACGAAAAAGTCAGGGTGCAGAGTGTAGGGTGCAGGGTGGAGGTTTTTCTGAGATTTGGGAACGCGGCGGAGTCGCTGGATCACGCTCCACCAGTCCCCTCCGTTTTGATGAATGTCTAATAAAATTTGGCTGGTGCGACGGTCCCCCCGCGATAACAAGGTCTGATAGTAGGCTTCGCGCGGGGATTCGGTATCCACTGTTACACGTGGGAAGCGGGCGAGCCGCTTGCGTAAGAGGGTAAACTTCGCACGGAGGACAGGAATCTCTTCCATCGGCTCCCACTGTAAGGGGGTCCACGGTTTTGGCGAAAAAGCATTCACCGAGAGGGTGAGACCACCAATCTTCGTGTTCGTACTACAAAAACGCGCATAAATCTTCGCGGTCAGGTCGGCAATCGCTTCCACATCTTCCTGTCTCTCAGTCGGCAACCCCACCATAAAATAGAGCTTGAGCGACTGCACTCCACTCCCGACTAACCACTCAGCGGCACGCAGGATCTCCGCTTCGGTCAAGTTCTTGTTAATCAGCCTCCGCATCCGTTCCGAGCCTGCCTCCGGCGCGACGGTAACCGAGCGGTTCTGTTGCGCTCCGAGTGCACTGGCTAAATCCTGCGTGATCACATCGGCTTTGAGTGATGAGGGGGACGCACGGCCACCAGCTTGCCCAATGAATTGACACAGAGCTGCAATTCCTGGCTGACTCGCCATCTCCGCGCCAACCAGGCCAATGGTGGAGCGTTCTTGGAGTCCCACGGCGACGTTCTCTTTAAGCGATTCAAAGCTGCGATACCGCACTGGCCGATACATAAAACCAGCCGCGCAGAAGCGGCAGCCCCACTCGCAGCCTCGGCTCGCCTCGATTAAATACATATCACCAAAGACCGTCTCCGGCGTCAGGATCTGCGAGGTGGTGGGATACGTGTCGAGGTTCATGATTAACCGGCGGACTACACGAGCGCCTCCATTGCCACGATACTCGACCTGCGAGATCCGGCCCTGCTCATCATAGTGTGGCGTGAAAAGCGCAGGGAGATAGGCTCCTTTGATGGCGGCGAGTTCCCGCAGTGTGTCTGCACGGCTCAGTCCGGTGGTCCGGATCTGTTCGTACCGCTCCAGGAACTCCGGGAGCATTTTTTCACCTTCACCGATCAGAAACACATCGATGAAATCCGCAACCGGCTCGGGGTTCAGAAAGGTTGCTGGCCCACCAGCGATCACCAGCGGATGGTGTTCTTCGCGGTCACGCGCCAAGGGCGGGATATGTGCTGCCGCCAGAATATCGAGAATGTGGAGGTAATCAGTCTCGAATGAGAGCGAAAAAGCAAGCAGTTCAAAGTCGGCGACCGGTCGTTGGCTTTCGAGAGAGGCAAGGGGCGTTCCGGTCCGCTGCAGCAGTGCTGCCTCATCAGGGTCAGGAAGAAACGCCCGTTCACACTGACAATGTGGGTCCTGGGCGATGATCTTGTACGCTGCTTGGAAGCCAAGGTTCGACATCCCCACCGGGTAGCGATTCGGGTAGATCAGACAGACAGGAATTTCCCCCTTGGTCTTTACGGTAAAGAGCCACTGTTCCTTGGCGAGCCGCTGTCGCGCCCGCTCGGTCGTAAGCCACATAGGGCAACCCTAGCTTCCCGGCGTCGGATGTTCAAGCCAGGGCGAGATATTCACAGGAAGGCAAACACCCCTCTGTGTACACAGGGGCAATGCAGGAATTGCCCCTCTCGCGAAACGGGTGCAGGTGCAAACCGCTTCAGTTTGCTTGCTTCCGTAAAAATGCTGGAATGTCGAATTTCTCTTCCCCTTCAGCAGGTGGCGGCGGCGCAGCACTGGCCTCACTTTGGCGCTTGCGTTGCCACGTCGGGACGTCGAGATCATCGTCGACAATCGTCCCCAGGTGAACCACCTTGCGCGACCCGCTGAGGTTGGGCCGCATTGGACGCAAGGTCATCCCCGCTGGCTTTGCCGGCTGCTGGATCGGCTCACTCTCATCACCGAAACCAGTGGCGATCACAGTGATATGGATGTCATTTTCCAGGGCCTCATCAATCACCGCGCCAAAAATAATATTGGCATCCTGTTCTGCCTCTTCTTGAATCAAGGTGGCGGCTTCATTGACTTCATGGAGGGTGAGATCCGCACCACCAGTAATGTTGATCAGGACACCCTTGGCGCCACGGATCGAGATATCCTCGAGCAGCGGGCTGGCGATCGCTTTGCGGGCTGCCTCTTCAGCTCGCCCTTCTCCAGAGGCCGCAGCCACCCCCATGATTGCCATCCCCATTTCCGCCATGATGGTCCGCACGTCAGCAAAATCGAGATTGATGAGCCCGTGCACCGTGATCAAGTCAGAAATGCCACGCACCGCTTGCAGTAACACTTCGTCAGCTTTGTGGAATGCTTCCAACAACGGTTGACTACGACTTGCCACCGCCAGCAGTCGCTGGTTAGGAATACAGATCAAGGTATCGACGTTGGCCTTCAATTCGCGTGTGCCCTCATCGGCATGACGCATACGTTTCTTGCCTTCAAACAAGAAGGGCTTGGTCACGACCCCAACGGTCAAGGCACCAACTTCCTTGGCGATACGAGCGACCACCGGGGCTCCGCCAGTACCGGTCCCACCTCCCATCCCAGCGGTAATGAACACCATATCTGCACCAATGAGGTGCTCGCGGATCTCTTCTTCACTCTCCACGGTTGCACGCCGGCCAATTTCTGGATTGGCGCCCGCGCCCAGCCCTTTCGTCAGGTCTCCGCCAAGTTGCACCTTGGTTGAAGCCATGTTGACCCGTAGCGCCTGGGCGTCGGTATTGGCAGCAATAAAATCGACCCCAGCCAACCCCGCATTGATCATGGTATTGACAGCATTACCACCAGCCCCACCAATCCCAACAATGCGGATTTGCGCTTTGCTCCCGCTCTTCTCAACAAACTCAATCATTGCACACCTCCTTCAGGCATCGTTCTTCCTCTAGCGAGAGAGTTTCAGCCTTAGAAAAACTCCCGAATCCACTCGACCACCCGTTCACGAACACGAAGCCACCCATGCGTATCGCGGCTGCGGACAGCTCCATTCGTTTTCGTTTGTTGTAATTCACACAGGATAAGACCTACACCGGTTGCGTACATCGGACTATTGACGGCATCGACAACCCCGCCGATGTGTCGCGGAGCCCCACGGCGAACCGGTAAGCGGAATACCCGCTCTGCCAGTTCAGGCATACCCTCCATGATTGCGCTCCCACCAGTGATCACTAGTCCTGAGCCAATCTTGCCAAGGAGCTCGGCCTCGCTGAGGTGGTTCTTCACTAAAGTAAAGATCTCCTCAGCACGCGGCTCGATGATTTCACTTAAGCGGCGGCGCGGCACCGGCGCGGGATCGCGTCCCCCGACTCGCGGCATTTCAACCATTTCCCCAGGGGTCAAGAGATCCGTCAGTGCACAACCATGCCGTTGCTTGAGTTTCTCGGCTTCGGCGACCGGCGTCCGAAGTCCAACCGCAAGATCATTGGTAATATGGTACCCGCCAATTGGTAACACTGCGGTATACTGCACCACACCGTGGTGAAAGGCGACCATACCGGTCGTTCCCCCACCGACATCGAGGAGTGCAACTCCGAGTTCCTTCTCTTCTGGCGTGAGGACCGCCTCAGCCGCAGCAAGCGCAGTAAAATACAGTCTGTGAATGTGCAAACCAGCCCGCTCTCCACACTTCCCGATGGTTTGGATCTCATTGCTCGACGCGGCAATGACATGCACATTGGCTTCGAGACGGAGTCCTGAAGCCCCAACAGGGTCTCGGCCGCGCTCTTGGCCATCCACCAGAAACTCCTGCGGGAGCACGTGAAGAATTTCATATCCTGAAGGTAACGCGATAGCTCGCGCCACTTCGATGACTCGCTCAACATCTGCATGATTCACCTCGTGGTCTTTCACAATCACCACTCCCTGGCTGGCGATTCCCGCCAGATGTTCTCCCGTGACCCCTACACACACATTGTGAATCTCACAGCTTGCCCCCATCTGGGCTTCGTCAACGGCTTTGCGGATCGCCTGCACCGTGGCTTCGACATTAATGATTTGGCTTTTCCGCAATCCCTGGGACAGAGCGGTGCCAATCCCCGCCACTTCTACCCCTTCCGGAGTCAGCTCCGCCACAATCACTGCCGTCTTGTACGTACCAATGTCCAGGCTCACAACCAGGGTATATTCTTTCTGCATAGTCTTCCTCTACAATGGACGACGTGTTAGATCCTGCCGATGGTGGCCGCGGTCGTGCGGATCCGGCCGGACCACGACTTGACGAGCAAACCGGGCATCAAATAGCGCAGCGGGTCTATCGACCGGCCACGTATCGAGTACCGTTCGTACTTGGGCGAACTTCTCTGGGGTTGCTTCCTTTCCCACATGGATGGTCACTGGGCGATCCACCAGAAAGAGCGTATACCCCTGGCGCTGGTCCCAATGGATTTCTGACAGCGATTCCCGCCACAGGTGCGCGAGGGAAAGCAGGTAGACAACGTCAGCAAGCACCACTCGGGCAGTCGGCGTGTCGAGCGACAGCTTTTCCAAGCCGCTGATATACGGCAGATCAATTTCCCTCTCCCCTTCCTGAACGACAAAATATGCCCCAGTGTCATCGAGATAGGTAAACGGTTGTCGCCAGACGATTGCCACTGGTCGCCGTATGTTCACTGCGATGTGTACCCGGTCCGGGAACTCTCGCCTTACACGAGCAGTGTGAATCCATGGTTGAGCGAGCAGGCGGGCTTCGACCTGTGGCGGATCAATGGCCCACAGGTCCATCCCCAGCGCCAGTCCGCTCCAGGTGCGAATCTGCTCTATCGAGAAGCGCCCGTGGCTACTAACCTGAATGTCCTGCACGGCAAAGTAGGGGTGTTGCGCAGCGTAATGGGTAACGACCGACCACGCAACATCTCCCCCCCCGCCAAAGCCAGCAACCACAAGAACAGCGCCAACATACCAGCCCTTAGAAAACTGAGAGAGATTGAAACGCGTTTT
>CAZCWX010000030.1:0-9462 GCA_964502465.1 uncultured Enterobacteriaceae bacterium
CTGCCACCCGGCCCGCTTGCGTTTGACTTTCAGCGAGCTTTTGCTCGTATCCCCCCGCAGCAGCGAGAGGGCCAAGCGGTTCAGGAACGCCATGTTCTCCGCCGTCGTCCGATCATAGACGCGCCGGGCATCTTCGCGAAACACCACATCTACCACCCCGTGCAGCCCGTTCTCAATGCTCCAGTGGCCGCGAATCGCGGGGCCAAGGCGCCGGGCATGGGGGGGGAGACTACTGAGAAAATAGCTCACCTCCCTGCTCTCCACCCCCGTCGCCTCACTCCACACCACGCGGGTGACCATGACGATTGTCAGCACGCCCAGCCACGCGGCGCTCTGCATCGCCGACCGCGCGCCGCGCGCGGGCAGCACCTGCACCGTGCGCTGTTCCTCCCGCCCGTGGCCCTGGTCTTCGGTGGTATACAGCCGCGGAGACCGTGCCGGGGGCGTGGCAGCGGTGGCAAAGGCGGCTTGGATCTCCGCAGGCAAGGTGGGCTGATTGTCTTTGACCGCCAAGAGGTAGTCCCCCCCGCCCGCCACGATCGTCTTCGCAATTTCCTTCTGACCCCCCATCGCATCAAGGGTCACCATCTTGTCGTGGAGATCGAGCAACTCCAGTAACTGCGGCAGTGCCGTGATTTCATTAGATTTGGCCTCCACGGCCACCTGCCCCAGCGTGACCCCCGTTTGCCCCGCCCCTGCACTCACCACCTGCAGCGCTTTTAACTTCCGGCTCTGGCACCGCGTTCGCCGTAGCGTTTTCCCCTCCAGGTGAATCCACTCCCCGGGTAACCCCCGGCGCTCTAACAGCCACGGCAGTAAGACTTCCTGCAGCGTGGGCGGCTTGAGCATGGCAAAGACCCGATTGCACGTGTCATGGGACGGAATACCGTGGGGTAACTCTAAAAAGGTTCGGCAGAACTCCTCATTCCCTTTCGCCCATTCCGCGATCTCCACAAAGTCCTCGCACCCCGCCAGCACCCCACAAAAGCCCACAATGATGACGTCGACCAACGGATGTTTGAGATTTTCCCCTTGCCGGCGCGGATCGGCAATCGTCTGCAGCCGCTCCACCAACGCGCAGGTCTTCGTAGGCATGCGCACCCCCTCACTCTCCAAAACTGTGCGCCCTCTCTATCCTAACCCCTTCTTTTTACAAGGGTCTAAGCGCGTTTACCGTGCGTCGAGCGACCACATCAGCGTGCGGGCGTTTGCCTCCTGGAGATCGGTTGCCACTGGGGCGAGGAGCGTTTCGTACAATTCGCGGGCCAGAGGCCGTGGGTCTAGCCCAGGGTTCTGCAGCACCTGGCGGAAGGCAAGTACTTTACGGTTGAGGTCGGCAGCGCTGACGAGGGACTCCCGTGCGACTTGCACATCCGGCGTGACGAGAATCACCCGATATTTTTCCTCCCCGACCAGAGTATAGAGCGCCACAACGCCTGCGCCGAGTTCACGTAGGTCTTCCATGAGCCCTTGGGTTTCACGCAAGTGAAAGACTTTCTCGCCCACCGATTGTGAGGTACCAAACTCTGTCGCCAGGGCATCAAGAAATTTTTGGAAGGCCTGTCCGGCAACGGTCAGGTCCGCTTCCAGTTGGGCTAAGCGTTCATCTTCCTCACGGGTACGGTCCGGCTTTGCCAGGAGAGCGCCGCGTTCGGTTCCTAGAGCAGTGACCTGGTCTGCAATCGCCTGGTAGCGTCGTTCCCATATCGCTTCCTCTGGGGTTAAGTTGGCGCGGCCTGCTAAGGATGCGGCTTCGCTTCCGTCGCGGCGGACGAACTCGAAGTACTCTTCTTCTTTGAGGAGACCAAGGATCTGCTGCGCTTCCGGCAAGCGACCCTCCGCAATGAGAATGTCAGCGAGCTTACGATAAGTATCTTCTTTAGACTTCAGAAAGAATTCTTGCGATTCTTTCTTGAGCTGACCCCGAATCTCCTGCCAGGTATTGACCGCCAATTTGCCATAGAAGATGGCGAGACGTGACTTCTTCCGGGCATTCCAGGCGAACATGAGATTTTTGAAGCTACTGCCGACATCTGACTTGTCCTGTAAATCGCGTCTGAGCGCAAGCGACTGTTCAAGATAGACTGTGGTCTTCTCATACTGCTGCAGGAAATAGGCAGCAGCCCCCACACCGTTCAGGGCGTAGGCTTCCTGAAAGCGGTTCTGTTGCTCGCGAGCGAGGGTGAGAGCTTGCTCGAAATACCGTAGTGATTCATCATAGCGTTTGCGTGCGTAATAGGCAGCGCCGATTCCATTCAAGGCGATGCCCTCGTGCGAGCGGTCCTGTAACTCCCGCGCAATCGTGAGTACCTGCTCGTAAAAAGAGAGGGATTGCTGCGGTTCTTTGAGTGCATACCAGGCAGCGCCTATCCCACTGAGACTCGTTGCCTCACTACCGCGGTCGTGCAACTGGCGGGCGATGGCGAGCGCCTGTTCATGGCACTCCTTGGCTTTGTCGTAGCGACCGAGGTTGCGATAGATCCCGCCAAGCTTATTCAGGACAGCCATGGTTTGTGACTGCTCCACCAACTGCAGCGCGACAGTCAGGGCATGCTCATAATACTCGACGGCTTTGTCGTACTGACTCAGGTTGTTGTACAGTGCACCCAGACTGTTGAGACTGGAGATTTCCTGTTCGCGGTTTTGTATGGCGCGGGCGAGTGCCAGCGCCTGTTCGTAGTACTTCGCCGCGGTCTCAGGCTGCTTCGTGGCTTTATACACACCGCCGAGGTTATTCAGGGCGGTGATGTGGCTCGGATGGTCTTGTAACTCCTGCCACAGGCGCAACGCCTGTTCGTAGTACCGGGCAGCGGTGTTGTACTGACTACGTTCATCATAGGTTATTCCGAGCCGGTTCAACGCGGCCGCTTCGGCACTGCGGTCTTTGCTTTCCCGGCTGAGCGCCAAAGCTTGTTCGTAATAGGTAACGGCACGCTCGTACTGCTTGAGAGAGCGAGCAGATCCTCCCAGGTTGTTGAGCATCACCCTCTCACCCTGACGGTCTTGCGTCTCGCGCCGAATAGTCAGGGCTTGCTCATAGTACGACATAGCAGTGTCGTATTGGCCGAGGTCGTCATAAACGAGCCCTAAGTTATTCAGAGTGGTGCCTTCACTCGGGCGATTGTTGACCTCACGAGCAAGGGTCAGGGCTTGCTCGTGGGAAGCGATGGCGTCGTCGTACTGCTTCAGCAAGCGATACGTTACTCCTGTGTTGTCGAGCGTAATCCTCTCACCCGCCCGATCCTGTCCCTCACGCCAGAGGGCGAGGGCCTGCTCATAGTAGGCAAGCGCCTGCTGATACTGACGCAACTGCGTATGGGCATACCCTAAGTTATTGAGGTCGATGGCCGCTTGCTTGCGTCGATACTCTTTGTCGATCGCCAAGGCGGCTTGATACTGCACGATCGCGTCTGCGTAAGCGGCCTGTTTGTCCAGATTTTTCGCCCAGGCAAAGTGCACCTCCGCCAAGGCAATGCGCAGTTCCTTTTGATCTTCCGGCAGCGGAAACTGCGGAAGAGCCGCTTCCAACAGTTTTTGTCCGCGCTCAAAGTCCTCCATTTTTCTGTAGGCGCTGGCCAGATTGGTGAGGTAGACCGCTTTTGCCGGATTAAGGGCAATCGCTTTGCCATAACACTCACTGGCCTGAGTGTAGTCTTCTTGTTTGTATGCGGTATTGCCGCGTTGGTTCCACAGACTCGCGAGGACGACCTGTTCGTCTTTGCCTTGGATCTGCGCTTTTTTCTCTGTCCACTGTTCCTCCAGTGCCTTGTCGCCGGTTTTTTTGCTGATCCCAATCATCCCATCGGCAGCATCAGCGCCAGCAGGATTGAGCGCCAGGGCCTGATCGAAGTACGCCATAGCTTCACGATAACGCCCTTGGCGATAGACCACCCAGCCCAGGCCGTTGAGCAAGAGATACGACTGTGGCGCAAGCTGCAGTCCGTCCTCAAACGGCTTGGGGTTATACACCGGATCTTTTTTATCATAGCCACTGAGAGAGAAGTCCTCGTACAGGCCTTGTCCCAAGAGGACAAAGGCAGGAAACGATAGGTCCTCTTTCCACAGCATTTTGGGCTTTTGGGATTCTGGTACTGTAATCCCCACCTGTGCGAGCATTGCGAGGAAATCTCGACGCAATGCTCCAAGGGCAGGCAAATCCACTGTCACATCTTTGACCTGCTTGTTGCCGGTGAGCTAGTCAAGCAACTCTAATTGCGCCCGTACTTCCCCCTCTTGCAGGGTGACACGCCCAGCAACGAGATAACGCATGCCGATTTCTGATACAGCAAGAGGAATGTGGTTTTGGCCGCGGATCCAGCGCTGTAGGTCAGTTTCGTGGGGAAACAGTTTGGCAAAATGCCAGTTGGCCCAGCACTCTTCAAGTTCACTATGCGTAGCGAGCATATTCTCCAACACATTTTGGATCGCCATGCCCAGGAACGCCTGATTAGCCGGCACGTTCTCGCCCGCTTGCAGTGGCAGGACGAGTACACCATTCTTGAGTGCCCCACCCTCTTCTGTTCTCCCTTGGTTGATATGCAAAATACAGAACAGCAAGGTTATGAATACAGCCCGACGTGGCTTGCTTGTCATACTTGAAAACGTATTCCCTTCTTTTATTATGCTAGCACAAGCGGAGAAAGCCCAAAAAGCTGACACTTTTCTGGAGTTGGGAGATAGTGCCCTTTTGCAGAGGGCAGCCTCGCAGAGCTGTCCTTCCGATTTCCCATAGGGAATTTCTAATTCTGTACTTAGGGTGCCGTATTGTCGTTCCTGAGGCGGCTGCGGATACGCATCCAGATATTGGCCATAATCACCCCTGGGATAGTTCGACTATCACGTTTCGTCTTATGCACGAGCGGTCTAGTGCCTGTGCCCAGGAGCGCGCGCTTCGCTTCTTCGTGCTGAGTAAACTTGGCCCAACACGCCTGATGCATGAGGCTCCAGTGTTCGTAACAGCCAACTCGGATTCTTGCACCCTGGTATTCTACTGTCTCGGCTTCAGGAGCCTGTTGCCCAGCACGCTTGGCCTCGGCGCCATGCAGTTGCGCGATCCGTAACCGTTCTTCTTCGGCCGGGAACTTCAATCCCTGCCAAAACCCTTCAATACTCGCATACGCACGGCCATGGAGCACGAAAGGGGTCTCTGCCAGGTTTGAGATCAACCGGATAGACTCATCTGTCGCGTTCGAAATCACATTAATGGGCTCTCGACACGCTTCAGCCCGGGGGCCAAGTCCTTTGAGCAAAAAAGTTTGCTGATCCTGAATACTGACGGAGAAGGCATGATCAGCATGGACTAAGCTCCAACGAGCCACCTCTTGGAATTCCTCGTCCGTTTCAGCAGTCACCACAATCAGACGGTTTTTGAGTCGCACTTGCATGGTCTTCTCCCTTCCTGGCATTCTTGCTCTGTTCCTACAAAAGATTCCTGGTCCGCCTTTTTTTTTCCCAAAAGTTTCGTTATGTAAGCCAATACTGTGGCGGAGGACCTTATCATCTTCATTCAGCAGGTGCGGGCGGGAGAGCGAACAGCTGGGGACGCTTTCATTGATCAATACAAGCGTCTCGTCAAAGGCATGCTGGGGAAATTTGACAACTTAACCCCCACGGAACGAGACGATCTCTTCCAGGACGTTTTTCTCACCTTGCTCGATGGAGGACTGCAACGCTTTCGTGGTTCTACGGTACACGAACTCCACGCGTACCTTGCGCGGATCACCACGAATACGGCATATACCTATATCCGCGACCGTGGCCGCCACGAAAAAATTGAAATTCCTTACGCGTCTTTTGGCAGCGAGGAAGAACATGAATAAGCTTCTTGCTGAAGGAGTTTCCCCCTCCCGACAACCCGAGGAGGAGGTGGAGTGGAATGAGGTTCTCCACATCCTCCATCTCTGCGTGCAAGAACTCTCCCTGATTGATCAAGAGGTGTTCTTCATGCGGGCTGTGCGGGAAGATTCGTACGAGCACATCATGCAGGTCCTGAACCTGCCGTTGGGAACTGTCGCCACGAAATATAATCGCGCGAAGAAGAAAATAAAAGTATGCCTGGAAGGGCAGGGAGTTTCAGGAGCTTTTTGAAGCGAAGGGAAAAAAAGGCGGTGCAGAGAGTCTTTCTGTATGAGGAAGATGAGGAGCATATTGTGTAAAGGAGTGAAGTTGTGAAAGTGGATCGAGCTGTGCTCCAGCAGCTCCGCAAATTACAAGCCCCGCATTGTCCCCCACTCCGCACTCTCGGGGATTTTCTGGATCAGCAAGGTTCCCCTGAGGAGCGCGCATCAGTAGAACTTCACCTGCGTGCTTGTCCGTCTTGTTTGCATCGGTTGATTGACCTCCAAGAGTTAGCTTTCCTCCAGAGAGCAGGCGAAGAGCCGTCACGCGAGGTGGTGGAAGCAGTCAAAAGTTTTCTCCCAGCCCAAGAAACGCAAACAGCGCAGGCTCAACCGTTGGCGGACCGAATCGTTCCCGTCTTTGCCAGGGTACGGGAACGGCTCGCAGAGTGGTTTTCTCCGCGTTTTCTGGGTGAAATCGCTGCCGCGGCAGCCACAGCAGTGTTTCTGGTCTTCGTTGGCACCACGTTCTTCCAACAGTCCCCCTCGGGCTTGTCAGGAAGAGCAGAAGAAATTAAACCGTTTGCCCAGCTTGGTCAGCCTGAGCAGAAAATTCTCACCGCCCTTTCCGTGGTAGCCTCTGGTTCTGACCCGTGGCAACAGCGGATGGCCGCTATTTTAGCCGCGGTGCCTGCGGAGCCGGTACTCGAAAAAACTCGGGGTGCTACGAACGTCGAGGTGTACCAGAAAGCAGTCGAAGGCACTGTGCTCGTCGTGACCGAGCGGAGTGTCGGCAGTGGGGCGGTGATTAGCAGCACAGGAGAAGTGCTGACCAACTGGCATGTGATTCAAGGCGCACGCCGTGTCGCTGTCATTTTCAAACCGAAAGAGGGAGTCGAGATCAAAAAAGAACTCGCGTTTGCGGCAACGCCTAGCAAAACCGATCCGGTAGCGGACCTCGCCCTCCTGCAGATTCAGGCTCCTCCACCGGATCTCACCATCCTCTCATTCGGCGATCTCTCACAGGTGCAAGTGGGCCAGGACGTGCATGCCATTGGCCATCCAAAAGAGCAAACGTGGACCTACACCGCTGGGCTCGTCAGCCAGATACGGCCGCAGTATCAATGGAGGGGAGCGCCTGATGATATCCTTCACCAGGCGACGGTGATTCAAACCCAAACTCCCATCAACCCGGGAAACTCAGGTGGACCGCTCCTCAATGATCAAGTCGAAATTATCGGGATCAATTCTTTTCGCGGTGAAGGGGAAGGGCTCAATTACGCGGTCGCGGTCGATACGATCAAAGCATTCTTGCAAAAAACCGACGGCCCGACCACACCGCCAATGCCAAGCGAGACACCATCTCCAGCACCGCCTGCCGACAGCCCGACCACACCGCCAGCGCCGAGTCCGGTCCCCAGACCGGCACCAAGCCCAATGCCAGGTCCACATGCCCCGGCATACAGGATGGAATCCTACGGCACGAACATTGTCGGCGTGTATGTGGACGCGCGTGTTCCTCCGCCGGATGTGTGGCTCGTCTACCAGGATAGCCGCCGGCAGCCAGCCTATGCGGCCAAGGGACAAATCAACGCACTCCAGATCGATACCGTGGTGCAGAGTGCCGACCCGCAGTGGCAAACGTTAGTCTACTATTTTGATACCAATTGTGACGGAAGCATAGACCTGATTGGCTATAGTACGGCAGGGGACGGTACGATTGATCGCTACGATAGCCCGCCACAGGCACTGCGGATTGCTGATCTTGCCCAGGAGCTGCTTGAGGCGTTTCAACAGGGGACGATCCCGTATTCCCAGGTACAGATTTGCCAGTGAAAAACTCGGCAGCGGCTATGAAAAATCACGACCGGTCAGTCACAGCAGCACTCTGCCAGGCTATCGTAAGCACGACCTTCGAGGTATTACCCCGGCAGGTCGTGGAAATAGCCAAACGCATCGTTCTTGACGGTATTGCGGTCGCTGTCGCCGGGTCAGTCGAAGAGGGGTCCCGCATCGTTGCCGAGCACGTCAAAAGTCTTGGCGGCACGGCATCATCAACAGTCTTTGGCAATCGGTTCAAAACCTCTCCAGTGTCCGCGGCATACGTGAATGGGATCTCCATGCACGTCCTCGATTACGAACCGATGTGGAGTCCGCCGACGCATGCCACCTCTCCGACCTTGCCAGTGGTCCTGGCGCTTGCCGAGACAGAGCAGGCATCAGGTCAAGATGTGCTCGCCGCTTTTGTCAAAGGCTGTGAAATACAGGGGCGTATTCGTCTGGCCTCGCAGCAATACACCCCAGGAGAACTGCAATACCATCCTCCTGGTGTTGTCGGCGTTATGGGGGCAGCCGTCGCTGCCTCACATCTCCTCGCACTCGGCCAAGCTCAGCTCCAAAATGCGCTCGGTATTGCCGCGTCACGGGCCGGAGGATTGATGGCAAACGTCGGGACGATGACGAAGGCGACTCATTGTGGATGGGCGGCGATGGCAGGGCTCGACGCTGCCTTGTTGGCAAGGCGAGGGTTTACCGGCAACACCGCCATATTTGAGGCCCCGAACGGCTATGCGGAGGCGTTCTTCGGCGAACATTTCAATGCCGTCGCACTGCAAGAATTCACTCAGTCCTACCGTATGGTAGACCCAGGGTTTGCCATCAAACTGTTTCCCAGTCAGTACGCTACCCACTTTGGTATCACTGCCGCGCTTGAGCTACACCGGGCAATCGCCGCTCCGCAGACCATTACTTCCGTCCAGATAACAACTCCGGTTATGCCTTATGTCGATCGGCCGCTCCCACAAACTGGGCTAGAGGGCAAATTTAGTTTCCAGTACACGGTCGCAGCAGCGCTGCTGGATGGGGCCGTTACCGTACGGTCATTTTCTCATGAACGACGCTATCGGCACGATATGGTTGACCTTTTGCCATTGTTGACGCTGGTGCAATCTCCTGACATCCCAGGTGAATTGGAGAATATGTGGGTGGAAGTCGCGGTTGAGTTGCAGAGCGGTGCATGTCTGACCGCCAGGTGCAACGGACCGAAGGGTTTCTGGGGACTGCCACCGCTCACAAGAGCTGAACATCTCGTGAAGATCCGTGACTGTCTCGGTATGCGGTTGCCGCAAACCGCAATCGAGCAGTGCATCCAGCTTGTCGATGACCTGGACAACCTGAGCCCTGCTCAGGTACGGGAACTCATCGCTCTTGCTGGATGTTAAAGGAGGAGACTATGGCCCGTTTATCGTATCTGACTCGCGAGCAGTTACCCGAACCTGAACGCGACATTTTTGATGATCTGGTACGCCAGCGGGGTGCGGTCGGCAACATTTTTCGTATCGCCGCGCACAGCCCACTGTTGCTGCGCCGTATGCTGCATTTCAGCGATGGGTTGCGCAATCGCACC
>CAZCWX010000031.1:0-14465 GCA_964502465.1 uncultured Enterobacteriaceae bacterium
AGCCGTGGGTATAACTCTCGGAATCGAAACGACAACCTGGGTAGCGGTTCCAATACCAGGTGCCGCCCCTGCCCACGCCGGCTTCGTAGATCCGCACCGAGAGCCCGAGCTTCAGCAGCTGGTAGAGTTGATACAAGCCGGTGACACCGGCGCCGATGACGTTCGCGTCAAGGTGTTCGACCGCTCCGTTCGTGCTCGTCGGTGTAGTCTGTAGAGCATTTGCCATGTTGTTCCTCCCTCACTGGAATGTCCCATATCAAACGGCTTGGATCTTCAACGATCATCTCTCAGTGTCTAGCTTTACCGTTTCTATAGCGCCTTGACCTTCGGGTACTCCCCAACCTCGATTCCGAACCCCTCCGCCTGATGTAAGAGGTCGAGCGCGTTTCTCACGTGCGCATAGTCGATCATCATGCCGTGCCGGGAACATTAGGATCGTCGGTCGTGAGTTCATAGAAGAGCGAGAAGTCCATCTGAGGTGTACTTTCCTTTCAATATGCGAGGGTCTCAGTACAGCCACACTACCGGGTGAATCCATCGTAGGGCGCGCACTGCGCGCCGATAAATGGCTCATGAACCGCGCCTGCCAATTCCTATGCCGTTTCAGCCTGGAGCTTGCGCACCTGTGTCTCCACAACCGTGCCTGTGAAAAAGTCGGGATTGAGACTGGCCCACAGCTTGACGGCGTTGCCAAAGGTGAAGGCGTGGAAATCCTCTTCCGACATGCCCTTCTCTTCCACCAGCTCCCAGGCTTCTTCCAGCACTTCGGTCATGTCGGGCACATCGAAGTGGCTGATATCGGAACTGAGGATTGCCCCTAGCTTGGCTCTGAAGGGGTTGACCTTGGAGGCAAAGGCATAGTTCAGGGTGGGATCGTCGGACTCACAACCGAAGAAAAAATGCGGCACGAACAAATTGTAGAGATCTTCTTTCTTTTCGATCTTGCAGGCGGCAAAGTCATCGAGTTCGTCCGGTACGGCGCTGCCCATCCCTCTCACCATCTGCGCTTCAAACTCCGGCCAGCGGCGATACATCCTGTCTCCGCCATATTGTTTGATAAGTTCGCCAAGCTTGGCGCGGTCAAGATTCGCCGGATTGAGTTGTTGGATGACATTGCCATTGCGCTTCTCCCAATGTGAGATGAGGTCGGCAAACACACTACAACCCCAGGCTACACCGCCTTCAAGAAACGCAAACCGCATACGCGGGAAACGACGCGTGACCCCGCCGAGGAATAGCGCCTTGCACACCGCGTTGCCCGCTTCCCCAAAATGGCCAATGTGATTGTAGACAAAATTGGTCAGCGAATTGCGTAAGCCGTAGTTCTCGGCGGCGGAGTGAAACGTGGCCGGGTAGCCGAGTTCTTCGCACTTACGCCAAACCGGATCGTAGTCATAGTCGCTGTCGATGCCCAGTACATCGAGCCAGCACACGTAACGGCGGCTCACGCCTTGCCGTTCCATGACTGGAATGGAGCGCCGGATCAAGCTCCCCAACGCCACCGCCTTGATCCCCAGCGCCTTGCAATGTTCCAGCTCGGCAATGGCTTCTTGTGGCGTGTGCATCGGAATAACCCCCACGGGGGTCACCCGATCGGAAAATTCCGCCCAGGTCTCGGCAGCGTATTGATTAAAGGCGCGGCACCCGGCCTGGCGTAACTCGTCATCCCCTAAGTACGGCGCGAACAACTGCGAACTGGAAGGGTAGAGAATGGCAAAGTCCAGCCCCATGTCTTCGAGGCGATCGTGCATGAGGCGGGGAATAAACGAGGTCGCCGTGTCAAGCGTGTTGGGGGTCGCCAGCGCCCACCAGGGCGGCTGTCCGGCGCGTTGGTCGCGCCTCTCTTGTTTGGTCAGTTTCGCAAACGAGCCTTCTCCCAACGCCCGAGTGCGAGATGTCCATTTCTCAACGACCTTGGGACCGCCTACTTCTCTGAGATAGTCCATGGCGATCGGTTCGTATTCCCGCCAGTGGCCGTCCGAATCGATCACCGGATGACTCAAACGCGCGCGGATTGCCTTGGATTTTGATTTACCGTTCACTGACATTTGCAGTTCTCCTTCAGAGGGTTTCTCAACGTGATACTGTCATTATCCCGCACTGCGACGGAGAGAGAGGGAACAGACGTGGGGTCGTTATTCCTTCACCGTCTCGATGGCTTCGAACTCGCTACTGAGCAACTCACGCTCAGCAAACGCCAACGGTAATGTTTTCCCTTGAAACGAAACGGCTGATCCGCCCACGCCAGCTTGAGAATCTGATACACCTCCTCGAAGGCTTCTCGGTATGCAGGTGGTGTTCGGGAAAGGTGACCGCGTCGAAGCCCAGGTCCTCCGCCATGCGGGAGAGTTCCGCAACCTCGGCGAACATTTTCTGCCAAGGCTCGGTGTGGCGGGCGATCGGTCGCAGCCGTTTGCGCTCTTCCAAGGTGGCCGCCAAAGCTGGGTAAAAGAAAAACATGAATTTCATCGCTCTCGTTCCTATTCTCTAGAGGTCTCCTCAGCTGCTTTCCAAAACTTCACCGTTGGCTTCAATGCACCTAACTGTTGGAGGGCAGTGACAGCATCCCAAAACGTGGCTTCACGCCCGATCTTTCCGTTCTCGTAAGGGTGAAACGTCATCCCGCGCGCGACCGTCTATACGCCCAGGCGAAGTTCATGGGGAGGGGCTCCTGTGTGAAGAGGTAAGTGAGACAAGGACACGGACAGTCCATCCTTGTCTCGGTGTGCTTTCGGTTCCGTCGTCTACTTATCCCTGCCCATGGCGCAGGAGTTTGCCAGAGGTCGCGCCGGTGGGCTGGTCATCCTTGATGGTGACTTCGCCGTTTACCAACACATAGTGATATCCCTCGGCACGCTGCACCCGTCGCCATTCATGCCCTGGCATGTCATACGCAATCTCCATCGGGAGGACCTTGATGTTGTCATAATCGTACACGACCATATCCGCGGGTGCGCCTTCGCGGATCGTGCCACGGTCACGGAACCCCGCGCACCACGCCGGCAGCGCGCTCAGCTTCCAGTGCGCTTCTTCCAAGCTCATCACAGAGTTTTCGCGCACCAGGCGCTGAATAGTTTCCGTCGGATACCGCCCCGCGGTAAAGAATTTCGTGTGCGCACCGCCATCAGACACACCCAGCAGCGTGAGATCGGAGCGCACGATTTCCGACAGGTACGGCAAGCTACAACCAATAGTCGTGTAAAACTCGGTCTTCAGGTTGTCAGCCACCGCAAGGTCGAGCATGGCATCGACAGGATGCTTCCCTTGTCGTTCCGCCAATTCTTTCAGTTTCAAGTTCTCCCACTGCTTGAGATCAGGCCGTTGAACGGAGAGGACAAAGATCTCTTCAAAAGAGTCACTAATGAGACCAGACGTATTGTTCTTCAAGGCAGGGCGACGTTTCGGGTCAGCCAATTTCGTACGTTTCTCTTCGATCGTGCCTATCGTTGCCTCTAGCCACGCCGGGTCATCATCCCACAGGTTCCAGTCCTCAAAGGTGAACACGAACCCTGGATCGGTCGTGACGCCCTGGCCATAAATACGCAAGCCTTCAGCGCGACAGCGTTCCAGCCAGGCGATCTGATTGCGATGACGTTCGGGGAACCGGTCACTCGCCTGCACAACGTTGTACAGAATGGGCCGCCCGCTGACCCGTGCCAGCTCCTCGAAGTGGCGCTGTGCTTCTTCATTCTTCCCGGTCGGGGAGAGAAAAATCGACTGGATAAAGCCTTCGTTCCGTTGCGCCAACACCCGCGCGAAGGCCATACAGGTTTCGTCGTGCATGATGTCCGTCACCATCGGCGTGCCGTCATAGTCCATTTGAATGCTGTTGGCACCAAGACGTTGCGCCGACCAGCCACAGCCGCCGGCATCCATGCCTTCGTGAATTAACCGACACATCTCCTGCGTCTCTTTTTCGGTGGGCAGGCGGCCCGACTTGGCGCCTTCTAACCCCATGACCCAGATCATGATTGGTGCCACCGGTACATATGGTAAGAGGTTAATCCCCTTGGGCGTCCGCTCAATACTATTGAGATACTCAGGAAAGGTCACCCAATCCCATGGCATACCCGCTTTCATGGACGCATAGGGAATCGCCTCCACGCGCGTCATGGTCAGCATGGAGCGATCCCGCTCTTCCGGCCGCACGGGGGCAAAGCCAAAGCCACAGTTGCCGATCACCGCCGAGGTGACGCCGTGCCAGCCCGAAATGGAACAGTAGGGGTCCCAGTACACTTGCGCGTCGTAATGGGTGTGTAAATCAACAAACCCCGGCGCGACGATGAGTCCGTTGGCATCGATAACTTTTGTCGCTTCGTGAGATGGCAGTCGGCCAATCTTAACGATGCGACCATTTTTGATACCGATATCGGCGCGATAGCGCGGCAACCGCGTGCCGTCAACAATCATGCCGTCGTGAAGAATGAGATCATACACTGACATGTGCTCCCCTCCTGTGTGATTCCTTTCTGCGCATGCGTTCCCTGGTGGGTACGGGCGAGAAGAAGGCATCCTTAAAAGTGTCCTTAGGACATATAATCTTCAGGACTTATTGTCAAGCCGAGGAGTTTCCGCTAAAAAAGAAATGTTTTCTCCATCACTAGAAGCGAGTACATAAGAACCGAGATGAAAGCTGTAGCACGCATAGAACAGTCGGAAGACGCGGCGGCGGCTGAGCTCCAGGAATTTTTCTATCCCATCCACTACCAGATCGGGATGGCGCTGGAGGATGCACTGCGCGGCGGGGTGCTCACCCGCAAGCAATCCGCCATTTTGTGGATGATCCGGTCTGCCGGTGAGGGTGGCCGCGGCATGCGCCGGAAAGACATCGTGCGGCTGATGCAAAGTTGGTTTGAGGTCACCAATTCGGGGCTGAGCAAAGCCATTCGGGGCATGGCGCGACCGCCGCTCGCCTTGGTCGAAATCACCGAAGATCCCCGTTCCGCCAGAGAGAAGCTCATCACCCTGACCCCCAAGGGGGAGCGGTTTGTGGCGGCGATGGCGACGCGGGGAGAAGTCTTTCTCCACGACATTGTCCAGCACGTGCCGGCGGAAGTGATTCGTGGCGGGATTGACTACTTCCGTCAGTTGATCGACGCGTTCAATCGTTCGCGTGCCGAAAAGGGGAAAAAGAGTGCGGCAGGAAAGGGGGAAGAGCATCGCACTCTCACTGCGACAACGAATACGTCTGCAGCACCCGCCCCACTTTGGTGACGTATCGTCAGCGTAGTGTCAACGTGCGAGGCCCCTGCACCAGAGGTCAAAGTTGTGGCATGACACATTGCCAACCACCGCAACAGAGAAGCATCATCGGTTTCGTAGAGAGAGCATCAGCCATGTTATGTGGCTGGACGTCCGACTGTGCGTGAGCTTTCGTGATGTCGATGAGCGAAGGTGTTCTGACGCTACGATCCATGCCCCTGCGCCTCGGCGCAAGAGCAACTGCTCTCTCTCCCTCTATATTGCGGTAGGCGTTTCTCCAGAAACGCCCGGGGACCTTCCCTGTCGTCTTCCGTCGCCATGGTGAAGTCGGCGTTCTCGCGCTCAATGCGGAAGCCTTCTTCAAAGGAAACGCTGAGATTCTGCGGCACGGTCTCTTTGGCTTTGCGGACCGCGATGGGCCCATTCGCAGCAATCTTGCGCGCCAACGCTTCGGCTTTGGGCATGACTTGGTCTGCGAGCATGACCGCATTGATCAGGCCAATGCGCTAGGCTTTCTGCACGCTCGTGTGTTCCCCTACCAAGACAATCTCCATGGCCTTACACAGGGGAATCTGACGAGCGAGACGGACGGTCGACCCGCCGCCGGGTATGAAGCCGCGCACAACCTCGCCTAGGCCTGGCGAGAGCGCGTGCTGCTTGTTGTGCTGCGGGAGTGGCAAGATGGCAACCGGTACTCAACATCTGGAGAACGGAGTGAGTCGCCGCAGACATCACAGGTGACGCTGGATTTGAGGCGGCGCCCACAGAGCTGATGACGGAGGATGAGCGCTGGCCGGTGCGGTCCGGGCAGCCAGCGGTCTCCCCACTGCAGCAAGGCCACAATGACGGGAAACAGATCAAGGCCTTTTTCAGTGAGGGCATATTCATATGCGTTCGATTGCTCGGTCGAAGGAATGTGTGCGAGTATCTGTGCCTCCACCAGGCGTCTAAGCCGATCAGAAAGAATGTTGGTGGCAACGCCGAGCGCCTGTCTGAACGCTGTGAAGCGGCGAGTTCCGCAAAATACCGCGATCAGCACTAAATAGGTCCAGCGATCGCCGAGAATATCGATTGCATCCTGCAGGAAGGGACTGCGGTTCGGCGCCTGGGATGAGGTCATGCTCGAACGGCGCTGACGGCGTGGCCACACATGCGGCTCTCGACTTGCCTCGGGGCGGGCCTCGAAACTGGTCTGCTGGGCGGTCACCTCTTGACCACAGTGCACGCAGACGCATCGCGGCTCGGCTTTACTCCCGCACGGGCGATGGACAAGCGTGATCTCACCGACCACGGCGTCCACCCCTGTCCCCCAGCGCCGCTCCCAGCGGCGAATCATCAGGGCCAACGCGTAGAGGTCGTGTCCCATCGGCGTCAAGTGATAGTCGTAACGTAACCGGTGTGCCTGATAGGGTGCTCTCACGAAGAGCCCGTTGGCGACGAGTTTTTTGAGGCGGTCCGCTAGGAGCCGGCGTGCGATGCCGAGGTGGTGTTGCCATTGTTCGAACCGTCGTATTCCGAGAAACGCATCGCGGAGAATGAGCAGCGTCCAGCGATCGCCTATAATGTCCAGCGCGCTGGTGACTGAACTTGCCTGTATTGGGTGTGAAGCCGTGAGCGACATTGCCACTGTTCATACCTGAACCTGCCGCTTGCAGCTAGTCGCCAGCGGTGATAAAAATTAGGTTCCTCTATGCAAGTACATCTCAGTATGCAAGTATCATCTGTCGCTGACCGTCTCTCAACCATAGATCGAAGTGGGGACGAGCCTCCCGCGCACACCTTAGTCGGGACAAATCCACGCGACGGAGTGCGATAGATAGTGAGAAGGGGTGCCTCAATGGCGATACCACATGTGTCTCAAGCAGCGCACGATATTGTCCAGGCCACTCACGCCTTGGCTCCGCTGATTCAGGAATCTCTTGGTGCAATGGAGGCGGAACGCCGATTGGCCCCTCAAGTCGTCGATGCTCTCAGAGGGTTAGGCGCGTTCCGCATGGCGGTGCCGCGCGCCTATGGAGGGCTTGAGCTCGATCCCATGACGCAGGTCAGGGTAGTAGAAGAACTCTCGCGGATGGACGGGTCGGTCGGCTGGTGCGCTATGATTTCGTCAGCGGGGAGTTTTGCCAGCGCGTTCCTTGCACCCGCGGTCGCCCAACGGCTGTGTGGCCCACTCGATTTCTCGCTCGCTGGCCAGGTCGTGCCAGTCGGGCGCGCCGAGTTGGTTGACGGAGGCTATCGCGTCACTGGGCGATACCGGTTCGGCAGCGGCTGCCAGCACGCCTCGGTTATCTCTGGGGGATGTGTGGTCTTTGAAGGGGGTCAACCGCGCCAGCTAAAGGGGCGGCCAGAAATTCGCGTCATGATCTTTCCGCCCGCAGCGTGCAAGATTCTCGACACCTGGCATACGACCGGCCTGGCTGGCACCGGCAGCCACGATTTTGCAGTCGAGAATGTCTTCGTGCCGTTTGCAGAAAGTTGGAGCTTCGCCGAGCGCCCACAGAGCTCCGGCACCCTCTATCGGTTTCCGCCGCTCTTTCTGGTGACACACGCTGGGGTGCCGTTGGGTATCGCCCGTGGGGCCATTGATGCCGTCATAGAATTAGCGAGCCGTAAAGAGTCGATGCCGGATCCCCACAAACTCTTTGGCTCTCGCCTGTTACGCGAGGACTCGCGCGCCCATGAAGCGATCGCTGTGGCAGAAGGGGCGTTGGCGGCGGCTCGCAGCTTCGTCTACTCCACCCTGGAAGAGCTGTGGGAGACGCTCGGGCGCAACGAGAAGCTCTCGCCACGCCAACGTGCGCTGTATCGGATTATGCTGATCGACGTGCATCGAGTTGCCAAGGAGGTGGTGAGCACGATGTATGATCTGGCGGCGACGAGCGCCATCTACCGTAGTCATCCGCTGGACCGCCTGATGCGCGATATCCTGACGGCTTGTCAGCACGGAGTGGTCCACCCCAAGATGTATCGGCCGGCGGGTCGCCTGCTACTGGGGCTGGAATCTGGCGATCCGCTGTTCTAAATCAAACCGGCTTTGTTGCAGCAATAGTCACGGAGACGAATTGCCGGTATTCTTGAGGTATGAAGCACGAGGGAGCCATTTCCGATTACTCGACGCTGAGTCGGCGGCGGGCAACGCCTTTTGGGCAGCATCCGCTCCACAGCAAGTCGTGCCGCTGGGGGGAACATCTAAGGACCTGGGCAAGAATAACTAGGTCAATTCTTGTGGTGCGGGCCTCTGGCCTGCCCTTCACAATGCAGGCGGGACGCCTGCACCACAATATGAGAACGATCAACTTATTTCTGCTCGGCTCCTTAAGGCCCGGGCCTACGTGGCTCAGCACCACTTGCCGACGGAGTTGCCGGTGCGATTGGTCAAAGTCGTGTTGGCGACCGGGGAAGTCGAAGTCTCGGGGACAGACTGACTCGATGCCCAGGCCTATCCGGCGAGCGAGTTTAGCGTGAGCTATGGCTGGCGCTGGCAATATGAAACCTATCATGATCGGCTCAAGAACATCTTTGAAGGGGAGCGCTTTAGTGGGAGCAGGGTGCAGGCGATTGAGCAAGACTTCTATGGCGTGGTGTTTTTGGCGACGTTGGCGAGCATCTTGAGCAAGCCCGCCCAAGCGCAGTTGAGCGCGCAGGGGCAGGCGCGGGGCTGCACGAATCCCCCCCAGGTGAATCGCGCCGTGAGTTATGTCGCAGGCATGGAGCACGTGGTGGAGTTGTTGGGGGATCCTCGGCACCAGCCGCGTCAGACCTTGGCCGCTATCGAGCAGCTCTTGCTGACCAATCCGAGCCGGCAGCGGACGGGCCGCCATTTCGAGCGAAAAAACCGCTCGACGGCCCATCGGCTGCGCTTCGCCAAATATAGGAAGCGCGCGTTGGCTTAACTTAATGCCATTGCCCTCCCAGGGTGAGAGCTGACATCTGAAAACCTGTCCTGCCGCGCATACGCTGTTCCATGGGATTCCTCCTCTCGCATGTGTATGGCCTTCGCCGGATCACCGAAAGGTCTCCGCTACTCCTGGGGTCGCCGTCTCGGCAAAAGCCGCCTCTCTTCATAAAGAAGAGAGCACTGCACTCAACAATGTCATGGAGTCGCCCCTCAAGCAGAAGCGGCGCTGCAACTGCTGCCTCCACACAGGTTGCTCGTCGCTGCAATCCACCTGTTTCTCGTCATCGGCGTATCTTTTCTTCTTTCGCTCGGCAGTCGACAGTGCTACAAAGGACGCGGGGATATTGGTCGCGAGGTGTGAGTCCTGTCTCCAGCGCTTCTCCCACGCCCACTTACCTGACCGTGTCCCATGTGATCTGGACTCATTCCTCCAACCACCGGAAACTGGTCTGTACAGCTACGCGAACAACACCGTGTGTGAGTGATGCTAGCCTTCTACCGCCAATTGTTCGTTGGATTACCGCGCGACGTTTGGCTCTTGTCCGTGGTGACCTTTGTGTATCGGAGCGGCACGATGGTGTTGCCGTTCTTGACGCTGTATCTCACGACACGCCGAGGATTCTCCGCTCAGGAAGCCGGAGGGGTGTTGAGCCTCTATGGCGTTGGTTCCCTTGGCGGCTCCTACCTGGGCGGGGTGCTCAGCGATCGACTCGGGCCGCTGTACACCCAATGCCTGGGGCTGAGCCTGACGGCCGGAACCCTCGTCCTGCTTAGCGTCATGCAATCGCCCGCCGCAATCGTCACTGTCGTGCTCATTATGAGCATCGTCGCGGGGAGTCTGTATTCTTCCAACGCTGCAGCCCTGGCAGCGCTCTCTCCACCCAGTCTCCACGTTCGGGCATTTAGCTTACGGCGCTTGAGTATGAATCTTGGTATGTCTATTGGTCCAGCGGTCGGCGGCTTCTTGGTTACGTACTCGTATCGGTGGCTCTTCTGGGTCGAGGCGAGTCTCTGTCTGACAGCGGCAGCGCTGTTACAGATGCTCTTTCGTCACCCCCTCCGCGTTGCACCGAAAGAGGGGAGCCCGACAGGGAGTGTAAGGGCGTCGTCTCGGTCTCCCTATCGCGACAGGGTCTTTTTAGTCTTGATCGTACTCGTCACCGTACTTGTGACCGTGTTGTGTCAACTCTTTGGGGCTTATCCGCTCACGCTGACCGAGATATACGGGTTGCCAGCCTACGCCATTGGCTTGGTCTTTACGCTCAATACCCTTGTGATTGTGGTGTTCCAGATGCCAATTGTCCACGCGGTCGAGCGGTCCGATGCGCTGCAAGTCGTTGGTGTTGGGGCCTTTCTTCTCTGTATCGGATTTGCGCTCCTCTCGTTCACCTCGTCGCCGCTGCTCATTGGCGTGACGGTGTTGGTGTGGACGCTCGGGGAAATGTTGACGACGCCATTGCTGGAAGGGTTTGTTGCGACGCGGAGCCGAGGGGCGCACCAAGGGCAATACCTGGGCCTCTTTAGCGCGGCCTTCTCCATGGCCTTTGTGCTGGGGCCTATTAGTGGGACGTGGATCTATGAGGTATACGGCTACCGAGCGCTGTGGTGGACCTGCGGCGTGCTCGGGGTGGTATTATGGAGTGCATTTTCGTTGCTCAGTGTGGCAGTGAAAAAACAGCGCCTCCTGGCCGGACCATGCCTCCCACTCTCTTCTCAGATGCTTGACTAAAATGGTTGTCGTGTGGGTGTTGGTTGCGGTCTCATCCTCAGGAGTCCCGTTCTCTGTGTGCTTCGGCCCCCTCTGAGGAAAGGAGAGGAGCAGAGCAGAGTATTGCATCAATCTTCAGATTCCTCACCGCGGAATCACAGGCAGCATGACATGCGACGGTCGCCCCTCATCATGAAACACACGCTGCAGTGCGGGTTCGAACCGAGTGGCCTCGGCGCTCGACTCACCGGTTTGTGGGTTGCGATCGAATCGCGGGAAATTCGAGCTGGCGATTTCTAGACGGAGGCGATGCCCCGCCTTGAACACATTGCTCGTGGCCCATAGATCAATAGAGTATTCATACACTGCACCCGGGTTGAGCAACGTCCCTTTCTGGCGTGAGTCGCGATACCGGCCACGAATAATCCCATCAGTGAGATTGCGCGCGTAGCCGTCGGGATGCACATCCACGAGCTTGCCGGTAAAGTCCGTGTCCGTCGCAGTGGTTGCGGCATACAGCGTCACCGTAATCGGCCCCGTCACTTCAAGGTCGTGCTCCAGTACCGGCGTCGTGTACACCAATACGTCGGAGCGCTCTTCGATTTGTCGTTGATCAAACGCACCGCCAGGCACGGCAGCGGGCCAACAGCATAACCCACCGCCGCGCGTCGACACGGGATGACGCGGATCAGCCACATATACATCGGCAGGTTCGCTGCGCGGCGGCTCTGGACTGAGCCATCCATCCCCTCTCAGGCTGTTCGCTTTGCCGCCACTGTGCAGGTAGTATTTGGTGTAGCGGGTGCGGGCTAGCGGCCATTCGTCTTCCGTACGCCAGCGGTTCTCGCCCATGGTGAAAATGCGCACCGCCGGTTCTTCAAGAAAGTCGTTTTTCTTTCCTTTCAGCCAGTAATCGAACCATTTGAGGTGCAACCCATCCAGGTCCATTGCTAGCGATGTGGTCGAGAGCCCATAGTTCACCTCTCCCACGACGTTATTGAGCGGCAACGTGTGGAACCAGGGACCAAGAATCAGTTTCTGTCCTTCCCGTGCTTCTGGAGTTGCGCCACGTGCGCGCATCCCCACATAGTTGCGAATCGTGCCGCCGAGAAAAATGTCGTACCAGCCTCCGACATTGCAGGCCGGCGCGCGAACCATCTGATGTCGGGCCTCAATGTTCCACTGCGCCCAGTACTCGTCATCGTCAGGGTGGGCCAGCCAATCATAAAAATAAGGGGCTGCCTCGCCAAATAAAGGAAATTTGTTGAGCGGTGTCTGGCGAAACCAGTGACACATATCATCAACGCCTTGCAATAGGTTGCCAAGCTGCTCCCCTAAGGTGGGTTTTTTCTTCATCAAGCGTTGGAACGTATCCGGCGCCAGGAAGGTCATCGTCCAACTTTCATTAAACCCCAGCGCGAAGGCGCCGCCCTGGTAGGTCCAGCCTTCGTGATAGTCAGACGCGGTAATCAGCGGGAAAAGAGCTTTGAGATGCGGCGGCTGAGCGATCGCCGCCAGCCACTGTGTCGCACCGACATAAGACGCGCCATACATGCCCACATTCCCGTCAGACCACGACTGCGCGGCACACCATTCCACCGTGTCGTAACCATCGAGGATATCGTCGCGAAACGTGTAAAACTCTCCCTCTGAGGAGTACCGTCCGCGCGAGTCTTGAATGACAACTGCGTATCCCTCGCCGGCGGCGCGGATGACGTCGAACATCAAAAGTCCCACGGTGGTCAGATTTTTATTGTATGGAGTGCGTTGTAGAATGACCGGGTATTTCCCCGGAGCGGCGGGACGAAAGACATCGGCGCGTAACACAACGCCGTCACGCATCAGCGTCGGTACGTCTTTCTCAACAACAATGGTGGGTTCTCCCATGACTCCTCCTTTTTCGTTCGTCTACGCATCCACCACTGAGTTCTGCTGCTGTTCGCGTGCATTTGCAAGAGCCGGGGAGCGCCAGGGTGCGTCTTGCCGTAAAACTTACCGCCATAAGGAACCGTCAGGCAGACGCCACCGGTGACGTATCTGATCAGGATAGCATAGCGACGAGCGCAAAGAACAGGCATAATTTTGCCGTCCTGAACGAGCAGAAGACACTTTGGCTCAAGAGAGGCGCAGAAGGGTAGGGACCTGCTCTTCCGCGCTCTTGGTCGGAAGTTGACAGGGTGAAAAAATAGAAGCATCGGTGCCACGGCTTCGCCACGCACATCTTTGATCAGACGGCCAAAACCGCCCATCCAGCCGCCTGCCTGTCCGCTAAAGATCATGTCGAGCGCCTCCCGCTGCCGGTCGTCCGCGCGGGCGTCCAAGAAAAATCCCGCCACCACAACCACATTGAGTCCGGCCAGCGTGACATCACCGTACTGACCGTCTCGAACATGATAGGCCAATACGCCCTCGCAATAATTGTTCGTTGGCGGTTGGGCAAATTCACAGGGGCAGGGACTGTTGCAGCTACAGACATCGAACCAGTCGCCAGTAACCCGCCATGGTGGGACAGCCATGCTACGTCCTCCTTTCAGCGCACAGCGAAGCATCGTCAATTACAGAGCCGATGCGCTTGGAGCTCAGCGAGGTTTGAGCGAACTGCCACTCTGATCAGCGACACGCCGCCGTGACTGACCAAACAACTGGAGGGTCGCTGAACATTGTGTGAAGGTGTTCATAAGGATAGGTACCGTGCATCCTCCTTTGCTCGGCTGTCTCCGGGCTTCGTCCCTCTTTTTCTGCGGGTTTTCTGTTGGTCAGAGCAGCAATCATGCGGATTTTCTCAACCGGTTTCGATCGGCAGCGCTTCGTCTCTGGCCCACTCCCCCATCGATGCGTCATAAAGGGTCAGATTTTCATACCCCAGCTGATGCAGCAGAAATAGATCGACGGTTGCGGAAATACCACCACCGCAGTAAGCAATCACCTTTTTTGACTTCTCCACGCCAACGGCATTAAACTTGGTCCGGGCATCTTCGAGCGGAACGAAAGCATGGGTGCGGGAATCAAGCAGGCTGGCTGCGGGTACGTTGACGCTGCCCGGCACGCGCCCGGGACGGCCGTAGCGACTCGGTCCTGCACCACGGTGGTAGTCAGGGCTGAGCGCGTTGACGATGGCCGTGGCCGCGTCATCAAGGGCGGCCAGCACCCTTTCCTTGTCAACAAACAGGTCCGGTTGCGGCCGGGCGGTGAACTCTGCCGGCGGGTAGGCGCACGGGGTGGTCGAGACGGGTCGGCCTTCCGCGCCCGACTCACTCATCCAGTGATCGACTCCGATGGGCATACGGTCGAATTCGAGCCTGCACTGCACGATTACATCAAGCAGGTCGGCGGCGCGTCGGCTCTGGAGCGGTATCTTTCCCGACGCGGCTGGGGTGGCTGGTATCGCCGTTCTCCCGAAGAACGGCGGGCACATCGCACCGTCCGTCCGCCCTGGTGGGCGCTGCCGACCAAGAACACGCTTGATCGCGCCACCGCCACGCTGCCGAAGTTGCTCGCCGAGCGGTTGGACGACATAGGGCTCGACTTCACCGTTCTCTACCCGACCACTGGATTATTCTTTCCCCACATGGACGACGAAGAGCTACGGCGCGCCTGCTGTCGAGCGCTCAACACCTTTCATGCCGAGATTTTTCGCGAACACGCCGATCGCATGAC
>CAZCWX010000032.1:0-2948 GCA_964502465.1 uncultured Enterobacteriaceae bacterium
CGAGGTAGCCTATCTGGGCTTTTTGATTCTCTTAAAGACCTTTCAGCGCCTGGGATACTTCGTACTGCTGAGCCAAGTACCCAACGGCATCGTCGAACATGTCGCTTCCCTCACGGGCACTACCGCTGTTATCCCCGAGCTACCCAACTATGACGTCTCGGGGACGCGCTTTCGCCACATTCCGCTGATTCGTCAGACGCTCCATGTCCAGCCCTACGGTAAGGAAGCTCGTCACGCAATGCTGCTGGCCATGAGAGCGGTGGCCAGGACGAAGGAGGAGTTGGCTGATCTCGTCAACGTCGCTATCGAGGAATTGGTGCGCGAGAAATACGAACTGCCTGCCTTCGATACGCTGGTTCGTGGGGCGCGCCATGTGCGCACTATCGTCTATCGCCAGTTCTACCGGCAGGTGGATGCCAGGCTCAGCGTTGAGGAGAAGGTCAACCTTGAGGCCCTCTTTGTCCCTGAACTGGAATCGCATTTCACGCCCTGGAACACGCTCAAGCAAGAGCCGGGAAGTCCTACCCTGACGCACCTGAAGGTCTGGCTGGACCGGCAAGTCTGGCTGGCGAAGTACCAAGTCGAACCACAGGTGCTTGCGGGAATCCCTGATGCGAAAATCCAGCACTTTGCGGCCGAGGCCAAAACTCTGGATGCGGCCCGCATGCTGGAGATGGAACCACGAAAACGCTTGACGCTGGCGGTTTCGCTACTCAAAATGCAGTCGGCGCGCGTCCTGGACGATCTGGCGGAGATGCTTATCAAACGCATGTCTATCATCCATCAGAAAGGCAAGGCGGCTCTGGCAGATTACCATGCCCGTAACCAACAGCGCACCGATGAGTTGGTACAGACGCTACGCGTCCTGGTCACCGCTTATCGCACCGAAGGAAGCGCCCAAGAGAAGATCGCGGCGATGGCGACATGGCTGCCGGACCAGGGAGAAGCCGTTCTTCAACGCTGCGAAGACCACATGGCTTACGCGGGCGACAATTACTTTCCCTTCCTCTGGCGCTTTTACAAGAGCCATCGGGCCACGCTTTTTCGGCTGCTGAGCAATATCTCGGTGCGGGCCACTACCCAGGATAGGACGTTCGAAGAGGCGCTGCGCTTTCTCCTGGAAAACGAGTCCAAAACTGGCGAATGGCTGACCGTACCTGAGGATACTCATCTCGATCTTACCTGGATGCCGGAAGCCTGGTGGCGGCTGGTCACCGAGCAGCGCAATCGCGAACGAGAGCTGCGTGCCCCCAAGCGTTTGAGTCGTCGTCATTTCGAGGTGTGCGTATTCTCCCAACTGATGATGGAACTGAAGTCCGGCGATTTGTGCATCCTCGCTAGCGACCACTTCGCCGACTATCGAGACCAACTCCTCTCCTGGGAGGAGTATCACCAGGGCATTGCTGCCTACGGTGCGATGATCGGCTTGCCCATCGAGGGAGGAGCCTTTGTCACGCACATGAAAGCCAGACTGAGTGAGGTTGCCAGTGCGACAGACAACGCCTTTCCGGACAATGTCGACCTGCGCATCGAGAACGGCGAGCCCATTTTACGCCGACCTGAGAAGGCGACTGCGGCCTCGGGGTTGCGCGCGTTTGAACAGCTCATCGCCGACCGATTGCAACCTGCCAACCTGCTGGACGTGCTGTGCGATACCGAGCACTGGTTGCGCTGGACCCGTTTCTTTGGTCCCATCTCCGGCCATGATGCCAAGCTCGATGATCCGCGCTTACGCTACCTCACCACCACGTTCTGCTATGGCTGTCAGCTCGGACCGGCACAAACGGCGCGCGCGCTGGGCAACATTGACCGCCGGCAACTTTCCTGGGTTCACTGGCGGCACATTACGGAGGAGGGGCTCGATAAAGCGATTCGGGAGGTCATCAACGCCTACCGACGCTTCGCCCTGCCAAGACGTTGGGGAACGGGCAAGAACGCTTCCGTCGATGGCACAAAATGGGATCTGTACGAGCAGAACCTGCTCGCCGAGTACCACATCCGCTACGGAGGTTATGGCGGCATTGGCTACTATCATGTCTCCGACACCTACATCGCCTTGTTCTCCCACTTCATCCCCTGCGGGGTCTGGGAGGCGGTTTATCTCCTCGACGGCCTGCTCAAGAACCTCTCCGACATTCAGCCCGATACGATCCATGGCGATACCCAGGCGCAAAGCACGCCGGTCTTTGGCCTAGCGGTGCTGCTGGGGATCACCCTGATGCCGCGCATCCGCCACTGGAAAGACCTGACGATGTATCGCCCGGACAAGCAGCCATCCTTCACCCACATCGACCCCTTGTTCTCGGATACGGTGGACTGGCATCTGATCCAGACCCATCTGCCAGATATGCTGCGGGTCGTGCTCTCGATTAAAGCGGGACGCGTGACTGCCTCGACGCTGCTGCGCAAGCTGGGCACTTACAGTAAAAAGAACCGGCTCTACCAGGCATTTCGAGCGTTGGGACGTGCGATCCGCACCGAATTCTTGCTGAAGTACCTGGGCAGCGCGGAGTTGCGCGCACTGATCCAGGCGGCAACCAACAAGAGCGAGGCCTTCAACGGATTCGCACAGTGGGTCGCGTTCGGCGGTGATGGCACGATCTCGACCAATGACCGCGAGGAGCAGCGCAAGGTCATCAAGTACAACCACCTAGTCGCCAACTGCGTCATCTTCCACAACGTCTTCTCGCTGAGCCGCGTTCTGCATGATCTACAGCGAGAGGGGTATCCGCTGCAAGCCCGGGAGGTAGCCGCCCTCAGCCCCTATGTGACGCAGCATCTCAATCGGTTCGGACGCTACGATTTGGACATGGAGAAGCGGCCACCAGAACTTGTCTATGACCTCTGGACGTGAGCCCGAAAACCTTATGGCTGTAAAATGAAGGAATCGTTGTCGTACCCCAACAGCACCCTGATGCCCGCGTACTTTAGCGTCACCCGCGTTTCTT
>CAZCWX010000033.1:0-7254 GCA_964502465.1 uncultured Enterobacteriaceae bacterium
AACGTCCGGGCCGCCAAGTTCCACGACGCAAACGGTCAGCGGCCCATCGGTTGCGCTTTGCCAAGTATGGCAAGCGGGTGGTGGCTTAACTGCGCGCCATTGCCCTTGAGGGGGGAGTATTTCCCCCCTTTTCCTCTCCTTCGTGAAACGCCCCGTGCGGACCCGCATGCGGGGTGGTGGGGGGGCCGGGGAGGGCGACCTCCCTGGCTACCAGATTCGGCCTCTCGTTTCGCCGGCACGCGCTCACTCCTTCGGGTCGACTATTTCTCCCGCGGGCATGGTGTTACCGTGAAAGACCTGTTCCTGACTCAGGTCCTGGCTTGCAGCATCTCCAGCACGTCGGCGCATGCGACGCTCGCGCGAAGAAGGCGGTCGCGATCAACTTCGCGGACGTGAGCGATCTCGTTACGGACAGGCGCGATTCGGCCGAGCGCAGTCTGAAGCCGTTGCTTCACGTCCGGCGTATCGCCCAAACGATGACGAGCATCCTGCCAAGCCTCCGCCGCGAAGAGTAGGGGTGGGAGCTGACCAAGGTAGAGGTAGTCGACAATGCTCAGCAGCTCCGATCCCGCGGGGCGCGCCCGGAGCGCGCGTGCGAGGGTTTCGCGTTCGCGCTCAGGCAACGCTTCCTCAATCCTCCGTGCGGCCGCCTCGCCGAAGCGTGCAGCGTAGACCTCACGGACGACGCCACGCAGCGCGCGCTCGGTCTCCACAATACGTTGCCACACGGCCTCGGCGCCTGGCAGGAACCACGGTGGCGTGAGCGGCGGGGCGTCTGGCTCGCCCCCGAGTTGGCGGAACGCGACACGAATGATGTCCGCCATCCTTCGCCGCCGCTCGCGGAGAAACTCCGCGTACTCCATCGACTCCCATCCCAATGGAAGGGCGTGCTCGGCGCACAGACGGCCCCAGCGATCGTCGTCAATACCGAGCTTCTCGCGTAGAGGTGGAACGTACTCCGCCGGACCCCGACCGCCGATCACGCTGTTCTCGTGCCAGCCGACGTCCGCCAGATTGGCGACCTGGTTGACAAAGCGACGCTCCCGGATCCCGCGCGAATGGAGCCATGTTGTCGGAAATAGATGGTGGGCTTCGCTGGCTGCCCGCCCACCGTCTGCGGGCGGGTCGAGCAGGTTCTGAAGAAGCTGGTCGGAGAAAAGCGCCCGCGTTCCGAGAACGACCTGGGCCGCTCGGAATGCGAGTGCGGCTGGAGCCCGCGCCTTCTGCGTTTCGAGCGCCGAGACGAGAGTGTGCGTCCAGTAGTCGCCTGTGATCGTCTCGCCCATCGCGTCGTCGAGCGCGCGCAAGAAGCCGTCGGCGTCATCAGCTCTCAGCCTGGCAACCCGCGCCAAGTCCTGCTCGAAGATGGTCTCCGAGGAGCCCGAATAGCGTGCCGTAAGCAACGACCCGAAGACCCAGCGCGCGATCATCTCGTCGAGCTTGGTCTTCGGGACACCGGCCTTTCGGCCACGGATGTAGAAAGCATAAGCGTTCACGATTGCGTTCTTGGAGGCGACAAGCGTCTGGCTGACGAACCCGGCATGCTTCACGCGAAGCAAGTAGTCGCGCCACGGCGTGGGCTCCATGCACTCCTTCGCTGCATCGTCGAGTTGGCCTAAGCGTTTCAAGCGTCCGGCGGTGTCCGCTTCGCCCGTCGTCGGATCGACGCCACGAAGATAGCGATAGACGGCCGACATTCGCGCCCGACCAAAGGCGACGCCGCACACAGCCCGCAGAAGCTGTTGTGTATCGATCCCGACGACCGTCCCCAGGGACATTATCCGCGAGCGCTCCTCGATCCGGTCGCGCAACTCGCCGTGATAGACAGAGAGTAGCGTGAGGACAAAGTCAGCTTGCCCGAGGCGCGTTCCCTGGTTGTTGATACGGACGAAGATGTCGGCGACGTCTTCCTCCGTAATCTCCTCATCCTGCATTGTCGCGGTCTTGCGAATGTCAACCGTGGGGAACCGGTAGTCGCTGATCGCATGCGCACGACCGAGATTGCGATCCACGGCGTCCTCGTACTTGTCGTCGACTACGCGACCCTTGTCCCGTAGCGCGTTGATGAGATCGCGCCGGAGCTGTGACGGGAGGCGCCGCCCGTCCCAGAGCTCGGTCACATTCGGCAGGAACTCAGGGTCATTGCGGATCGCCGCGTCGGCAACCTCGAATCGCCCGTCGCGCGGCCGGAACGCGATCATGATCTTTCGCGTTGCACCGTCTTTGCCGATGACTTCGACGCCCCGGATCACGGCGTAGAGCGACGTGAGACGCTGCTGGCCATCGATGACTAAGGTCGTCGCTCGGAGGCCTGGCCTTTCCGCTCCGAGAGCACGAGCGTCTTTGTCGTTGGACGTGTGCCAGAAGACCAGCGTCCCCACAGGGAAGCCCACGAAAAGCGAGTCGAGGAGTTCGCGCACCTTAGTGTCTTCCCAGACGAAGGGCCGCTGCAGGTCGGGCAGGGCGATCACCTCACGCTCGATGTCGCTCATCAGCGAAGCAATGGAGCGCTGACCGTGCTCGAAGATCGGCGCCCGCCCGCGAACCCGTGGCTCCCTCGAAGCGCCGACATCGTCCTCGTCCGAAACATCATCGAGCTGTTCGGAATCTTGCATCGCAGCGACCGGTTCTGGCTGCGGCAACTCGCGGCCAATAACCCTCGCGACGTAGGTCACCGCGTCGGGGACGTGATCTTCGAGGCTGACTGGGCTCCGCACGCGCGCCATAGCCACGTCAACGAAGCTATTGAGCCCATCCCTAAGCAGATCGATTGCCTCCGCTGCGTGTTCGACAGGGAACGTAAGCAGCAACCCTCCCGGAACCTTTTTGAAATCCACGTCATTATCGGCCTCCGCTCCGAGAGCGCCGCGGACATCGTCTTCAATAGGTCCGATGACGCTGACCCGCATTTTTGACCGCGCGACCTCGCATGCGAGTAGACGGCCCGTCATCAGCCGAAGCCCCTGCTCGGTCTCACGCACGTACCACGCGTTGTTGCTCTCCTCATCCGCGTTCTCGATGGCCATCGCGAGAAACTGCAGCGCGTTGCAGCGTATCGCCTCATTTGGAATTGACAGTTCCAGCGTCTCGCGGACGCGTTGCTCGATCGCCGCACGCTGGTTCCAGGTACGATCGATCGTGTTGAAGATCGCGGGCGGTTCCTCGCTCGCGTCCCCCCTTGAACGGGCCTTCCGGAACTCCAACATCTCTGGGAACCGACTCTCCAGGAACGCAACATCGATGGCCGCGGGTGGGTTAGCGAGAACGTCCCGCCCACGATCCGTCAACTGGAAGCGACCGGGTCCAACGGCTTGGAGCACGCCAGCCTTCTTGAGGTAGGTCGTCGTCCAGCCGACCCGGTTATACAACCGGGTCTGCCCACTTCGGAGAACTTGCGCTCGGTCGTCGTCGGAGAGATGAAACTCCTGCGCCAGTCGCTCGACCGCCTCGGCAAGGGTGTGCTGCTGACCGTCACCGGCAAGGTTCAACAACGGAAGCATCAAGTTCTGGAAGTCAGGGACAGCCATGTTTTACACCTACCCGCGTTGAGAACCCGAGAATCAAGGACGGTCTTACCGCCAACCACGTCCACAGAGGCTCGACCCGCGCCGCCGCCGTAGACAGATCCACTGTGGGCCTCTCATCGTCCGGTAACCGCCGAAGCCCACGGATACTTCTTCAGATGGAACTCTCGTCCACTGGTTCTCCGCGCCTTTCGTGTCGACGCCGAACAGCCGCCCTCAGCGGCAAGGCCTCCAACCGCTGCCGTTCAGGTTCGCTTAGAACCGCAAGCGGGGCTGCGTCCGCTGCAGGGCTTCGTTAGGCAGGCCTACCAAGTTGCAAAGGGCTTCACCACACCACCTTATCCGTATACTTCGGAAACATCGGATCGTTACTGACTATGACCACGTCTTCAATGTTGGCCTGCGCGATCAAGAGACGGTCAAACGGGTCCTTGTGATGCGCCGGGAGGTGTTGCAATGCCAGTACATGGGTCAGCAGCACTGGTAAGGTTTCGAGGTGGTTCGTCTGCTGCTGACTTTCGATCAGTTCCGCCAAGGGGAGGGTGAGCTTGAGTTTCCCCAACTGTAGCTTGATCTGCATTTCCCACACGCTTGCCACACTGAGCACCAAAGAGTTCTGTTGATCTTGGCACAGAGCTATGGCTTGTGGTGAGAGCTTGGCTGGTTCACTGTCCCACCAGATAAAGGTGTGCGTGTCCAGCAACAGTTTCATGCCGTTTCCGTCCAGAATTCCTCCGGTAACGGTTCGTCAAAATCTTCACTGGTCCAGATTGCTCCAGCGTGTAGTCCTGCCACGCGCGGCGTGGTAGACAACGCAATAGGCACCAAACGGGCAAGCGGCGTTGTGCCTTCTGTCAGAATAACTTCAGTGCCTTCACGCACCAAAGAGAGTAGTTCTTGTAGATTCGTTTGGGTTTCCCGCACATCAACTGTTTTCGTGAGCATGCCACACTCTCCTATATGATGAGGAAAATCCTACCATGGTGAACGACGGGAGTGAAGGGTTAGGCCGATGCGTCCGAAGGCAGTTTCTTCGCCTTCCGCTTCTTCGGACTGGCAACGGTTGTAAGAACGCCCATCCACTTCAAGAGCAGGTGGGACAGGCCCTGTTTGAGCCCAAGTGAAATACCGTCCGCCGCACCCAGAATTATGCGTGTGCCCCCGATCATAAGGAAGTAGATGGTAATGTGACCGAGGTCAGCGTGAGGGAATGCGGCCATGAACGCTGCTCCTGAGCCTGCTGCCGTGACCATTTGCAGCAAGCTCGACCCAGACACAGGAGAGTTCATGATGGGAACCGGATAGGCGGAATAGATGTTCTCGGCATAGGCTTGGACGTGCGCCGGGTCCCACGGCGGCATGTCCTCTCGGACGTAGGCATCCAACACAGCTTGATGAAGTGCCGCAAAGCAGGCGTGAGGACCGCGATCAATGCTCGAGCCCCCAATGGTCTGAAATTCTTCGACCTCGTGAGATAGCAGCAGATTCTCCAAGTGCTCCAGATCAGGGATGGCGGATGAAAACTGGTAGCTTGGCAAGGTCAGTGTTTCGACATCAGGCAGGTCATCACTTCCAATCACGCGAGTGATGAAGAACTGCGGCCAACGCTGGGTATCCGATGTCTCCATTACGAGGTTCCTTTTCTGACGACGCCTAACGCCGCACCCGGAGGGGCGCGAGCGTAGCGAGCGTCCCGCTCCAGTGTGTTGTGTACGCCCGGCATGGGCGTGAGTGTGGGGGTGCAAGTCCCCTGTCGGAGGTTCACCTTCATGAGTCGCAGGATACATGAGGATAACGACAAGTCCAAGGCAAGGGCGTCACCGCGAGGTGGGGTCTGAAGGAAGCTGGCGACGGCACTGCGAGGCGAGGAACACGAACGACATAGAAGGCCTACGTCCCTCGGACGAGCTGGCACCACACAGCACAGTCCGGTGAACCAGGGGAGCGGGTACATGTCGCGCTTGGGCAGTGACCACTCACGGTCTTCTCCGGGGAGATCGGCTCTGTGTCCTGGGAAGTGGCGTGCCACGGCAAGTGACGGCGGGGAGGAGGAATCCGCTCTGAGCGCGGAGCAGCAGTCAGCCGAGGGCATAGGAGCCCAGTGCCCATACGGCACCGAGTGAAGGACTGAACAGGGGGGACAAGGCGGAGGGATGACCGCCTCGACAATGCCAGGCCCGTACTGGGCAATGGCTCTGCGGCGGAGGGTCATCGACCCAGCCTTGAGGGACCCAAAAATAATTAAGTATCCCGAATAGCCAGAGGGGGAGGCGCGATGTCACTGCAGTAAAGATCATTGCGGCGAATTATTCACTCTTTATTTGTGATACGCTGCTACCAGTCGGTACACCGACGTCTGATTCCCCCGAATCGGCGTGCGAGGAGCCGGAGCTTTGCGTTTCTTGGGCGGTGCCTTCCGCCAGCGGGGGGTCCAGACCGTCGCCAAGAGGCGCGTTAACTGCGCCCGCAGTGCCGCTTCCGTGGGGAGCACGGGGAATAACGGCTCGACCTGCTCAGCGGGGACCAGTTCCGTAACCGCCACCAATTGGCGAGGGACAGCAGCGAAGAGCAATGCCGTCGAGATGGTGGGGACGGGACGCGCTGGGGCCGTCGCCACATACGCTCGCACCACTTGCACCATGTTGTAGAGCAACAGACAAAAGGCAAACTGAAACACCGTCCCCTGCGGGGTGGTGCCAATGAGCGTCTGGAGATGAAAGACTTCCGTGATTTGTTGCAAGACCCGCTCGATACTCCAGCGGGCTACGTAGCGGTCGAGGAGCTCAGGGGCCGGGAACACCGTGGCGTCAAGCAAATCGGTCAGCAGCATAAGCGTCTCTTCCCCCGGCCGGTACAGGGGCAGCCGCCGCACGAAGCGGCGGTGCTTGGCGTGTTCACTCCCCAACCAGCCCCAGTCTTGCTCCCAGCCCCGGCCTTGGGCGTCCTGGCCACGCTGCGCGGGACGCGTAGCCTCAGGACAGAACGGGGTCTTGGGAGGATAGCGCACGAGGAACTGATCGTCGCCCGTCGCAAATGCGGCAGGCTGCGGGAGATCACACCATGGCCGATCCGCGACCCATAACCGCTTGCCTGCCACCTGCTCCCGCACCGGGGGTAACAGGGCGGGCACCCGCTTGGCCTCGTTCGTCTCGCCCTCGGCGTGCGTCGCCATCGCCACCACGACCCCACTGCGCAACGCCACCGCCACCACCGCCTTGCCGCCTAACACGCCGCCTTTGCGGCCCCGCAAGGGCTTGAGACGGTTGGCCACACGCTTAATCGCCTTGCCGTCCACCCTGATGACCTCCAGGTCTCGCAGCGCGGGGGATACCGGCAGTCGGGCCGCCTCAGGATACACCGGCCGCAGCCGCGCTGTACTCTCCGCTAGCCACGCCTCACTCAACCCCAACGGCACGCGCCCTAACTTCTGGTCCATGGCTTGGACACTGGCCGTGAGCAGCCCTTGTTCTCGTCCCCGCGCAAAACTCTTGCGCCCACTGCCCGGATGCTCTAACAGCGCATCCGCCATCAACTGCACCAACACCCCAAAACTCATCTCCTTCTCGTACCCCAACCCCCGATGCTGGGTAAACACCGAGAGCAAAAATAAGGGATCCGCCACCCAGCGCCATAAACTCATCACCGCTTCAGCCAACGGTCATCGGCTTAACACCTCGCGGGCAAACTCTGCTTCCATCGCACCCTCCTGTCTGGTCGGTCGCTATAGCAG
>CAZCWX010000034.1:0-5611 GCA_964502465.1 uncultured Enterobacteriaceae bacterium
GGCTACTGCTCGATTTTTTGTCGGCCTCAAAAGAGCTTCGGGCGTGACACGCTCTCTGTCTACCGCCTCAAGGGTAATCACCTCAAACTGATAGGATTCCTGATAGGCGGCAATGCCAAGGTGGATGACCGCGACGCTTTCCTCTTCAGGCTTCGTATTGAGAAAGCCACTCAGCTTGACTTTGAGCGGATGACGAGAATATTCACTCTCAGGTCTCGAGGCGCCAATACCAGGTGCAGGCTGTGCCAAAATAGGAGAAGCTGGTGATACGAGATAACAGGCAACAACCAGCCGTGTCACACAACGAGTGAAAGACAAAAACCTACAATTCAACATAGCGCCGCTCTTCTCCTTGTCATAGGACTCCGGTCGCTCTTAACTCGCTCAGCTCTTGTTGAGAAAGTCCGAGTTTGCCACGATAAATTTCTTCGTTGTGTTGTCCCAGACAGGGTGCCGGGTGGCGTAAGGTCCAAGGAGTCGCCGAGAAACGGTAGGGCGCGCCAGGGGAACGCAGAGCACCAGCCTCAGGGTGGGTAATTTCCGCGAAGAAACCACGTGCCTGCAAATGGGCTGAGGCGAGGAGATCCCCCATGGTCGAGACCGGTGCGAACGGTACCCGTCGAGCCTGCGCCGCATGATAGAGTTCTTGCACCGATTTGTCTTGCACCCACTCTTCAAGCAGTGGTTTGAGCGCATCCCAGTTTGCCGACCGTGAGGCGAAATCCTGGAAAATGTCAGCCGCTGCCCACTCCGGATTGCCCATTAGCTCTACCGCATTCTTCCACTGATGGTCTTCGATCGCCAAGATATAGATATACCCATCCCGGCATTGAAACACATCTTGCGGGATCAAGCGGAAGCCAAGGCGCGAGGCGATACTGTGGCTGTATGGCCAGGAGATATAGTTGTTCTCCATGATAGCCACAAGGCACTCCTGTACTGACACATCGACATGCTGGCCCTGGCCACTCTGCAAGCGACTAAACAGGGCACCAAGAGAACCAATTGCCGCATTCACACCTGCCTGAAAACCCGCCTGCTGACCGAAGGCTTTCAGAGGCGGCAGATCTGGTCTGCCTGAGGCGCCACTCAAATAGACGATCCCTCCAGCCGCCCACATGGTCAGGTCATGCGCGTGCAGCTCTCGGTTCGGACCGCTCTGACCAAAAGGGGAAATAGAAGTCATGACCAGACGTGGATTGAGACGCCGGAGAGCAGTATAGTCAAGTCCAAGTTCTGGCATCTGGGCAGGCGGATAATTGTGGATGACCAGGTCAGCCTCTTTGACGAAGCGCTGCAAGAGCTCCTGCCCTTTCGCCGCTCTCAGATTGAGCGTCACTCCTCGTTTGTTGGTGTTAAGATAGAGAAACAGCCCACTCTTTTCTGGATGCGCCGTGTGACCGGGATAGGGGCCACGTCGACGAGCTTCGTCGCCGCTCGGTTCTTCGATCTTGATGACCTCAGCGCCTAGGTCAGCCATGAGTTTAGCCGCATATGCTGCTGCGACCATGTGGCCACACTCAATCACCCGGATACCATGTAAAGGACCAGTCATATTGGAGCCCTCAGATTGTGGATTGCGGATTACAGACGCAAAGAAAAAAAAGCCTATTCATCTGATGCGACACCAAGGAGCACCATACCGCCACTCGCCTTTTTTTCTTTGTCCTCGGTCAGTGCATTTTTCTCGGCCAACTCAGCGAACGCTGGGGTCAGTTGAGCTCTCTCCAGAACGCTCAGACGTGACATAGTCTCTCCTCTCCGCTTTGACTCAGGAACGGTTGGTCTGATAGTAAACAAGCAACCCTTGCCTCGCAAGGGTTGGACGTACATACACAAAGGAGGAAAGCAGTATGGCGAGATCCGCACGGTATGATAAAGGTGCAGCAAAAATGAAGGAACTCTTCGGCGCAGAGCCGAGACCAGGTGCAATGCACGAGGATTTTCTGCAAATCACGGTCGAGAACCTTTTTGGCGATATTTGGAACCGACCAGGCCTCGAACTCAGAGAGCGCTCGATGATCACAGTGGCGGCACTCACTGTGCTCGCCCGCGAGCGTGAGTTGAAGGTCCACCTGCGCGGCGCACTCAACGCCGGTATTAGCCGCGAGAAGATTAACGAGATGATGATCCACCTGGCTCATTATGGCGGTTGGCCGGTGGGCGTGAATGGCCTGCGGATCGCCAAAGAGGTATTTGACGAAATTGACAGCAAAAATAAAGGGTCATAAAGAAAGACTGTCTGGATACACACCAATAAGGAGGATCGTATGAAAGTAGGAATGACACTGCAATTAACCAGTTTCGGAAACAAGCCTGACCTCGAGACCTATCAGGACGAACTGTTGCTAGGCGACATGGCTGAGGGCTTGGGCTTCGACTCCGTCTGGACCCTGGACCACCATTTCACCGGCTACGTGATGTCGCCCGACCCTACGGCGTTGTTGATGTACGTGGCCGGCCGCACCAAGCGTGTGCAACTCGGCACGGCGGTGATCGTGCTACCGTGGCATGATCCAGTCGAGGTGGCGGAAAAAATCGCCCTGCTCGACCTGGTCTCGGGCGGGCGCACTATCTATGGGTTTGGCCGCGGGGCCGCCTCGGTTGAGTACGCTGGGTTCCGCATTCCCATGGAAGAGTCGCGTGACCGCTTCGTCGAAAGCCTCCTCATTATCCGCAAGGGTCTAACGCAAGAGAGCTTCTCGTTTGAGGGCAAGTATTACAAAGTTCCCGAAATCCAGATCCGCCCGCGGGCGATTTCTCATCCCGAGAATCGTTTCTATGCCTCCTCGGTGAGTCCGGAGTCGGCCGAGATCATGGCCAAGCTGGGCTTGGGAGTGTTGATTATCGCGCAGCGCAGTTGGGAAGATACGGCTACAGATTACCAACGTTACTGCGAGATCGCCCAGGCCAACGGCTATCAGCCACGTGCGCCAATCTCGCTGTTCAACGTGCTGGTGGCCGACGAGGCGCATGAGGCTGAGGAATTGGCCGCGGTGCACATGGGGGCAATGTTCGATTCGATCGACCGGCACTATCGCTTCTCCGACGGTCACCTGACGGGAGTGAAAGGCTACGAGTTTTACGCCAAGCTGGCGAAAACCTACACGAAACTGACCGCTGATGAGCAGGCCAAGGCCAAGGCTGTGGAGTTTTATCGCAGCCTGCATGCAGCCGGGACCCCTGCCCAGGTGCTGGAGAAAATCCGCTCTATCCATCACACAGTGCCACTGGAACACATGGTCGGCACTTTTGCCTTCGGCGGTCTGCCTTATCCAAAACTGGAGCGCAGCTTCAAGCTGTTCGCCGAGAAGGTATTGCCGGTGCTGCAGAACGACCCGGCTTTCAAGCTGCCCAAAGAGCAGACTCACTACGCTGAGGTTGGTGCGCAAGCGTAGAAGTCTATCGGGATGAAGGGGCCGTGTGCCCGTTGCCCCCTCATCCTGACCTTCTCCCACCAGGGGAGAAGGGACCCATATTCGCGCTTGCATAACGAATGCCGAACAGTATTGACTGTGTCCCCTCAAGGGGACTTCAAGTCGGCTTCAGCCGGCGCTGTTTTGTAGCCCGACCAGTCGAGCGCTCTGAGCCAATCCTCTGTGTTTCGATTGAGCGCATGAACGGTCACTCCCCCGTATCGCTTCTGCTGCACCCGCAACACTCTGCTCCCTTGCCTGCACACTGCGTGAGCACCTTCCCGTTTCCCCGTGCTTCAGTATGCCACCGAGCCAAAAACCTGCTGTGATGTCAGGACCTTACACCATAAAAGCTTTTGTTGTGCAGGCGGCATGATGCTTGCCTCTATATCACCTCAGGCCGTTTGCGGAGGGGAATAGGTGGTGGAAAGACGGAGATCACAATGAATGAGGAAGTCAGTACTCCGCATGTTCTGGCCACTTCAGCGCCGCCACGTTTGTGGCCCGTTCAACGCAGTGGCGGCGCTGTTTCCCGCAGGTGCCCGTGGGTGAACCGTATGAAGCTTGGCAAGCATATGTGGATGGAGGAACTACCGCTATACATCTCGCCTGCTCTCCAACTTCGCACCCACGTTCTTGACATGGGAGGAGCAATAGCAGCCACGGAGCTCGATGTTCCTGGCCCAGAAGGGAGGAGAAAGCTGTGACGCGCAGCACTGAAGAGATTCTGGAAAACGTTGCTCTCTTGATTCACTTCCTTGACGATGCGGCTCTCGTCGAAGTCTCGGACCTTCCCTTTTTAGAAATGGCCAAAGATGTCTCTATCACCCCACTCTCGTTCCCGCAAAACCGTAAAGAGAGCGTGGGGTCCGAAGCGAACAAGACGATACCAGCGGCCACCGTGTCAAAAAAGCAGCAGTTGCCTGCTGCCTCAGCAACACTCCTACGGATGGCATAGGGTGGTACAGTGCAAAACTCTTGGAATTCTGCTGTCTCAGAAACACAACAGTGTCTGGCACATTTCCTGCACAACAAGAATAGAGAGCCGTAAAAGGCGCGAATGCCCCAGGGAAGAGGTTACCCCTCCTTACCTCCTCCCTTTTGCCCGGGGACGGTGGTTCCCTCCCACCGTCCCCTCCCTCCTGATGAAGTCATATTCTCGCATCGTTAGTGGTATTGTTTAAACGGAGTTGCCAAACTCCTCGCTCAACGGCTTGAAGAATATCCCGAAGGTGGCAACGAGGATTGGGCCAAGGTGCAGAGCCAATCCGACTCCCGCTGCCAGGACTACCCACCAGCCGTAAAAGATCTTGCCGTCCTGTTGCCTTACCAATGCCATAGGCTGTCCTCCTCAGGCACGACCGCCCGCCGTCGAATCTCAACCGGGTGATGAAGCACCCGGCTCCCCTCACAGCGCCCCCTCACGGGGGCTTGGAGCCGGCTTCAGCCGGCATCATGAGGGTAGCCCGATCCTTCAGGGTCGGGTGACTTTTGGAACCTCAAACGTTAGAACCCTTTGCCCCCCTTGTCTAGTTGTACCCCCAGGCGGAGCGAGCGGAAGAACTAGGGTTCGATTCGCGCTGGTTGATAATGAGACTCATCGGACAATGCCATGCGACTACTCAACCTCTCGACTGTGGTTCGTATACGGAAAAGAACTGGAAAACCCTCATCATCTCACCTAGTATTGCCACTGAGAGGAGTGTCTCATGACGATCCAGCGAACGGTATAACCCTCTTCTGTAACTGAACGATACGAGGAACATAACTCGGCACTCCAGAAGGCGACCGGCTTGATGTCCTGGTAACGCTCGTGGAAGCATACGAGGCAAGGCGCTGGCGGATCGATCCGCCAGATCCGATCGAGGCAATCAAGCTGCGCATGCAGCAACGAGGGCTCTCGCGCCGCAACCTTAAGAAAGTTCTGGAGAGTAAAAGTCGTGTGTCCGAGGTCTTAAATCGCCAGCGTTCGCTTACGCTTGAGGTGATTCGGTGGCTCCACTCGCTGTGGAAAATTCCCGTCGAGTCGCTCATTCAGCCCACAACCCGCAAGCAGCGCACAAAGACAAAAGCGGTGACATCTGCATGAGTCTCGTAGACTGGGCTGAGCGTGTAAAGCTCAGCGTTGTCCCATGTTGATTGAGTAACGCTGCGCCGTTGTCCTAACCACCGACTGGCCTGACCATGTTTATGTC